>NZ_JBEPNE010000023.1:0-76146 GCF_040546125.1 Pseudomonas sp. UYEF17 | reverse complement strand
TCCGCATAGTTTTATGGGGCGGTGATGATCCTGTAGGAGCGGCCTTGCGTCGCGAAAGGGCCGCAAAGCGGCCCCGGCAATTTTCCGTGCGAAGCTGAAATCCTGGGGCCGCGTTGCGGCCCTTTCGCGACACAAGGCCGCTCCTACACAAAGCAGCGCGCAGCCTGCAGAATCAGTGAGTCTGCCAAGTGCCGTTGCTCCGCTGGCAATCGGTGCGGGCCTGGCCCAGGCTGGGGGTGTCGTAGTAGTAGGTGATCACCCGTGCATCCTTGGGCAACGCCGGCTTGTCACCGCCAGCTGCCTTGGGGTTGGCCAATGCCTCCTGGGTCAACGGCGCGATGCAACTGCCAACGCTGCCATCCGCACAACGCGCGACCTTGTGCTTTTCGCTGTTGAGCATGTCCTTGCTCTCGTTGCTGCATGACCAGTTGATCGCTTCGGCGGGCAGGTTGCTGTAGCTGTAGCAGCTGTGCCGCTCCACCGGCGTTACCGCCTCGCTGGAGGAGCGGGTGAGCACATTGCAGGCTTCGGCCAGGACTTGGCCGCTGACCAGGCTCGCCACCATCAGTATCAACATCGGCTTCAAGACAGCGCCACGCATTTGCCACCTCCCGGGCCAGTGGCCCTCGATAGGTCTAGGCAGGCTTGTCGCGCCGGCGCATGGCCTTGGCGCGTTTCTCCAGGATCAGGTAGGTCAGCACCGCCAGCAACAGCGGCACCAGGTAGTACAGCGTGCGGTAACCCAGCAGGGCCGCCACCAGTGTGCCTTGGGCAAGCTGCCCATGCAGCAGGGCCAGGAACACCGTTTCCAGCACACCCAGCCCGGCCGGGATATGCGCGACCACACCAGCCACGCAACTGATCAGCAGGATGCCAAGTATCGACGGGTAGAAGGCTTCGCCAGGCAGCAACCAGAAGATCAGCAGTGCCATCAGCGCCCAGTTGCTGGCACCCAGTACCACCTGGCACAGCGCCAGGCGCAGCGACGGCAGCGTTACCTCATGGTCACGCCAGCGCCAAGTGCGCTTTTTGGCGAAGCCACAGGCCAGCAGGTAGCCTGAGGCAATCGCCAGCAATACCACGCCGATCAGTTGCAGGCCGCTGGCGCCGACCGCCCAGCTGGCGGGTAGCTCGACCAGGCGCAAGGCGAACACCGTGCCTGCCAGCAGCATGTAGCCCATCCAGTTGGTCAGCAGGCCCAGGGTGAGGATGCGCGTGATGGTTGCCGTATCCAGGCCCAGGCGGCTATAGAGCCGGTAGCGCAAGGCAACGCCACCCACCCAGGTGGTGAAATTGAGGTTGAAGGCATAGCACACGAAGGCAACCGGCAACACTTGGCGGGCCGGCAGGTGGTGGCCGGTGTAGGCCCGGGCCAGCAGGTCGTAGCTGGCGAACGTCAGGTAGCTGCACCCGGCCAGCACCAGGCCGATGGCCAGGGTGCCGGGCTTGTAGGCCAGCAACGACTGGCGCACTTCGTTCCAGTCCAGGTTGCGCGCCAGCAGGTACAGCAGCGCAGGGATCAGGATCAGGAATGCCAGGGTGAACAGCCGCTTGCCCCAGATTTGCCAGTGTTTTCGCGCCATCAGGTCTTGCCCTCGTGATAGTCAACCTGTGCCTCGGCCTCCGGCTGCACCGAGCGCAGGTGCTGACGGTGCGCCGGGAACCAACCGGCAATCCGCGGGAAATGGCGGATCACGTGGAAACACACGAAAATCAGTGGTGCCCGCCACCAGTAGCCGCGAACCATGCGTTCCAGGGTGACCGGCTTGCATTGTTCGCGGGCCAGCGCCTGCAGGTGCTGGTTGAGCTGCTGGTTGAAGGCGCGGTCACGGATGAACAGGTTGGCTTCGAGGTTGAACGACAGGCTGAGCGGGTCCAGGTTGCTGGAGCCGACCGTGGCCCACTCATCATCCACCAGCGCCACCTTGCCGTGCAGCGGCCGTTGGCAATACTCGTGAATGGCCACACCGTCGCGCAGCAGGTAGTTGTACAGCAGTCGCGACAGCGCCCGTACCCAGCGCATGTCTGGCTGGCCCTGCAGGATCAGCCGGACCTCCACGCCACGCCGGGACGCATTGCGCAATTCACGCATCAGCCGGTAGCCCGGGAAGAAATACGCATTGGCCACCACGATGCGCCGCCGGGCATTGCGAAACGCCTGCAGGTAGTGGGCTTCGATATCGGTGCTGCGCACCTTGTTGTCGCGCTCGACCAGCACGGCGGTGCAGGTACCGGCAGGCTCGGTCAATGGCCTTACCGCGCTGGGCGGCTGCAGCACCGGTGACATCAGGCGCTTGCTGGAGGCATGAACCTGTGCCACCACCGGGCCGACGACCTCCACGGCATAGTCCTGCTTGGCCATGGGGCCAAAGTCGCCCAAATGGTCGGCGCTGTAGTTGATGCCACCAATGAAGGCCCGCTCGCCATCGACCACCACTATCTTGCGGTGCAGGCGCCGGAACAGGTTGGTGCGCATGCCCACCAGCCGCGGCTGCGGGTCGAAGGCGTGGAAACTGACCCCGGCATCGGTCATGGCCGCAATGAAGGAGTCGGGCAGGTCGGCCGTGCCGTACCCATCCACGGCCACTTCGACACGCACGCCGCGGCGGGCGGCATCGATCAGCACCTGCTGCAATTGCTGGCCAACCTTGTCATCGAAGATGATGAAGGTCTCCAGCAGGATTTCCTCCCGTGCCTGGCTCATGGCCTCGAACACGCGGGGGTAGTATTGCTCGCCATTGATAAGCAACTGCACGCTGTTGCCGTCTACCCAGGGTCGGTTCACAGTTTGATCTCCGAAGCCAGAGGGGCGTGGTCGGAAAGGTGCGACCACGGGTACTTGGACAGCACCTGGGCCGTGCCGGGCATGGCGTTGCGCAGGTAGATGCGGTCCAGGCGCAACAGCGGCAGGCGCGCCGGGAAACTGCGTGCCGGGGTGCCGAAATGCTCGCCGAACGCTTCCACCAGGTGTTCGCATAGCACCGCATCGGCCTTCAGCCGCCAATCGTTGAAATCGCCGGCAACGATCACCGGGGCCTTGGGCGGCAGGCTGCCCAGCAGGTCCAGCAGCAGCTTCACCTGGCGTTGCCGGTGGGCCTCGCGCAAGCCCAGGTGCACGCACACCGCATGCACCTGGTCATGGCCAGGCACTTCCAGCTGGCAATGCAACAGGCCGCGCTGCTCGTTGCCCTGCACCGAGACGTCCAGGTTGTCGAAGCGGCTGATGGGGAATTTCGACAGCAGCGCGTTGCCGTGGTCGCCATGGGGGTATACGGCATTGCGGCCGTAGGCGAACTGCGGCCACATGCTGTCGGCCAGGAACTCGTACTGTGGCGTATCCGGCCAGGCCGGGTGGCGCAGGGCATGCTGCTGGTGGCTGCCGTGCACTTCCTGCAGGAACACCAGGTCGGCGCCGGTGGCGCGCACGGCTTCGCGCAACTCGGGCAGGATGAAGCGCCGGTTGAAGAAGGTGAAGCCCTTGTGCACGTTCAACGTCAGTACATTCAGCCGACGCACGGCGGTGATCTTGTCGATGATGCAGTGCGGGGCAGGCAGGGTCCTGTTCACAGGGTCACCTCCGGCACCACGCCAGGCTCGGTCATCAGCTCATGGTCCAGCGACAGCTTCTGCAACAGACGCCGGGCGTCATAAGGCGCATGGACTTTCTGGTCGTTGTCGAAATAGCAGTAGACGTCACGGGCGGCGCGCCGCGGTGGCGGCCCTGGCACCACCAGCTGGGCATCGTCGGCCTGGCGGCCCTGGCTCCAGAGCTGGATGCGCTGCTTCCAGCGCCGCAGCGCCTGGGCGGTATAGCCACTGCTGTACAGCTCGACATCGCCATGCAGGCGCATGTACACGAAGTCGGCGGTAAGGTCCTCGACATAGGGCCATTTACCGGCACTGTCGGCCACTACCAGCGCTACCCGGTGCTTGCGCAGCAGCTTGATGAAGGCTTCGCACAAAAAGCTTTCGTTGCGGATTTCCACCGCGTGGCGCAGCCGTGCGTTGCCCTTGATATCGGTGCCGCCGTTGTCCTTCAGGCGTTGCGCACACCCCTGTGCGCATTCGCGGGCCTCCTTGCGGCTGTGCGGCAGCAGTTCGAGAAAACGGGCGAAGCGGGCCTCGTCGAACTTCATGTTCGGCGGAAACTGCCACAGGAACGGGCCCAGCTTCTTGCCGAGCAGCAGCGGCCCGGAGGCGAAGAAATTGGCCATGGCCTCTTCGATATCCTTCAGCCGCCGTACATGGGTGATGTAGCGCGGGGCTTTTACCGCGAATACGAAGCCAGGCGGCGTTTCGTCATGCCAGCCCTGGTAGCGTTCGGGTGTTTGCAGGCTGTAGAACGAGCCGTTGATTTCAATGCTGTTGACCGCTCGCGAAGCGAACGCCAGTTCGTCGTCCTGGGGCAGGCCCTTCGGGTAGAAATCCTTGCGCCACGGGCCGTAGCGCCAGCCGGAGATGCCGATGCGGATATCGCTCACGCTGCCTTCCTCATTGCCGGGTCCTTGTTCGGTCACTCTGAAAGTGCGACCGGTCAACAGCGGCCAGGGTTCAGCACGGTTGACCAACGGAAAAGGCTGATGCCGCGCGGAACTTTGCGGCCCGCGGCGTTTCCACCGCATACCTGCTACGAGGAAGGGCGCCAGGATGAAATTCGACCGTTTCGCCCAATGGCTGGCCAATTGGGCCGGCCGCCCGCTGACTTTTGGCATCGCCTGCCTGCTGATCCTGATCTGGGCAGTGACCGGGCCGCTGTTCGGCTTTAACGACACCTGGCAACTGGTGATCAACACCTCGACCACCATCATCACCTTCCTCATGGTGTTCCTGATCCAGAACACCCAGAACCGCGACAACGACGAACTGCACATCAAGATCGATGAGCTGTTGCGCACCACCCAACAGGCGCACAAGGCGCTGCTGGATCTGGAAGACATGGACCCGGCCGAGCTGCATGCCCTGCGCAAGCAGTACCGGCAGATGGCCGGGCAGGGTGACGATGCGCAGAAACCCAAGGAATGACCTGCCAACCCTGGAGGCAAGCATGGCCAGACATATCGTCCACTTCACCGGGCCTATCAATTCATCCACCTGCGGCAACCTGATCAACACCTGTTCGCGGGCGTTGCAGCAGGGGGCCGAAGTCCTGCAACTGAACATCGCCACCATGGGCGGCGAGTGCAGCTACGGGTTTACCTTGTACAACTTCCTGCGGGCGTTACCGGTCGAGGTGCATACCCACAACCTCGGCACGGTGGAATCCATGGGCAACATCCTGTTCCTGGCCGGGGATCGGCGCACGGCATGCAGTTACAGCAAGTTCCTGTTTCATCCGTTCCACTGGACCTTGCATGGCTCGGTCGACCACTCCCGCATGGCCGAGTATGCGATGAGCCTGGACTATGACCTGCGGCTGTATGCACAGATCGTCGCCGAGCGGACCGAAGGGGCGGACGAGGTGCTGGATGTACCGCGGTATCTGATGGCCTACCCGCGGATACTCGGGCCCCGGGAGGCATTGGCGAACGGGATGATCCATGCCATTGACGAAATGCCGATCGAGGCAGAGGCGTGTCAGTGGAGTGTGCATGCCTAGCGGATTCCTGTGCCGGCCTCTTCGCGGGTGAACCCGCTCCCACAGGTCCGGTGGAATGCCTGTGGGAGCGGGTTCACCCGCGAAAGGGCCGGCACAGGTGAAGAAGGTCTACCTCACTGACGCCGCCGTAGCCCGGTCACAGGCCAGCAACGAGCGGATCAGCAGCTTGATCTCGTCCTTGAGCATGGGCACCTGGTCCGGGTGAGCGAACCGGCAATCAGCAATTTCATGCTGCGCCTTGGGGTGCGGGGCGTCGGCGAACTCCGCCTCGAATACATAGTGCATGCGCTCTGCCGCTTCATGGCGCATCAACAAGGTCAGCGATTCTGCCTGCAACCCGGTTTCCTCAAGCAATTCACGCTCCGCTGCCTGCACCGGCGTCTCGCCGGGCTCTATCTTGCCGCCGGGCAGGGTCCAGGCGGCGTTGGGCTTTCTCACCCACAACCATTTATGGGTTTGTTTGCCATGCCGGCAGATGATGGTGGCGCGATGCTTGACTGGCTTCATTCAGGCTCCTGGGCGAATCCCTCATTCCATGTAGATTCGGCCCCCGGCAGCAATGAACGTTGCGTTTAAAGCGACCAACGGTCAGTAAGGCACCGAGCCGCTCAGTGCCTCGATGACCTCCACCAGCTCGTCATAGCCCACCGGCTTGCTCAGATGCCGGTCGAAGCCCGACTGACGTGACTTGTACTGGTCAGCGCTGGCGCCATAGCCGGTCAGGGCGATGGCCGGGGTATGGCGCAGGTGCGCGTAGCCACGCAGAGCCTTGATCAATGCATGGCCGTCCATCACCGGCATGCCGATATCGGACAGGATGATGTCGTATTCCTCACCCGCAGCGGCGTCCAGGGCCTCACGTGGCTTGCTGAAGGCATTGACAGTGGCGCTCTCCATTTCCAGCAGCTCCTGCATTACCGCCAGCACCTCTACGGAGTCATCCACCAGCAATACGCGAATTCCGTTCAGACGGCCCTCGCTCGGCGGCTCCGAGCCCTGCGTACGCTGCTGGGGCTGCGTTTCGCAAAGGGGCAGGGTGACCGTGAAGGTGCAGCCCAGGCCAAGCCCCGCTGATGTGGCGCGGACGGTACCGCCATGTGCCTCGACCAGTTGCCTTACCAGCGACAGGCCGATGCCCAGGCCTTCGCGGCTGTGGCTGGCCTGTTGCGACGTAGCCTGGCTGAACAGGTCGAAGATATGCTCGAGGCTGTCGTGGCTCAGGCCCACGCCATGGTCGATCACCTGCAGGCGGGCGTGGTCCTCGTCGTGGCTCAGCACCAGGCGTATCTCATTGCCCGCCGGGCTGAACTTCAGCGCGTTGTTGAGCAGGTTCCAGATGATCTGCTCCAGGCGGGTAACGTCACCTTCGATCATCACCGGCAGGGTGTCGGCGGGCAGCTCCAGGCGAACCGGGCAGGGGTGTTGCTCGCTCACCACCACATCGTGGATGCCCTGCAGGAGGGCGAGCAGATCCACAGGTTCGGTCTTGAGCTTAAGCTTGCCGGTCCGAATGCGCGCCACATCCAGCAGGTCGTCGATGATCCGCGCCTGGCTGGTTACCGCGTCGCAGATGGTACCCACGGCTTTGCTCGCTGCACTGATATTTCGCAGCGCCGGCAGGCGGCGCAGGATTTCGGCATTGAGCTGGATCAGGTTGAGCGGGTGCTTAAGTTCATGAGACATGACGGCGAAGAATTCGTCCTTCATGTGGCTGGTGCTCTGCGTCTCGGCCAGCTGCTTGCTCAGGCGCTCTTCGCCCAGGCGCACGCGCTCCTCGGCGGCATGGCTGCTGCTGATGTCGATGAAGGTCAGCACCGTGCCGTCGATTTTCTGCTCGCTGGAGCGGTAGGGCAGCAGGCGCGCCAGGTACCAGTGATCGCCCTGGCCGCCGATTTCACGCTCGATGATGGCCTCGCCCTGGGCCACGGCGCGGGCATCGTCGGCCAGCGCCGGGTAATCCAGGCGGTGGGTGATGTCGAGCAGGGAACGGCCGGTATCGACCGGCAGCATATTGAACAGGTCGGTGGCGCGCGGGGTGAACCAGCGGATATGCAGGTTGCGGTCGACGAACACCGTGGCGATCTCGGTGCAGGCGATCAGGTTGCTGAGGTAGTCGTTGACCTTGTCGGTTTCCTCGACCTTGTTCTTCAGCTCGTAGTTGACCGTGAGCAGTTCCTCGTTGATCGACTGCAGCTCTTCCTTGCTGGTTTCCAGTTCTTCGCTGGCCGAACGCAACTCCTCGTTGATGGCCTGCATCTCTTCGTTGGAGGCCGTCAGTTCCTCGCTGGAGACCTCTGACTGCTCGATGGTTTCCTGCAGTTGCAGGCGAGTGCGCTGCAGTTCGCGCTCGAGGTTGTGCAAGACCATGCTGTCGGTCTGGCGGATGACACCAGGCATCGGCAGGGACGGATCAGGCGCGCGCTCCTCGAATACCACCAGCAGGCAATCGCTACCGCTGAGGTCGTCTCTGTACGGCTGCACGGTGATTTCCACCTGCAGTTTGCCCATGGTTTCCGCCAGGTCGACAGGGCGCGAGGTCACCGCCTCGGTCCCCTGACGCGCCTGGAACAAGGTGCTGCGCAGGGCCAGGCGCAGGGGCGGCAGCACCAGGTTGAGCAGGCTGCGGCTCGGTTCGCCACCGGCCACTTGCAGGAAACGCCCCACGCCTTCGCTCATGTGCAGGATATTGCCGTCGATATCGACGATCAGGCTGGGCGGCATGCGGCGCGCCAGGGCGCGGTAGTGCAGGTCGGCGAACGATGGCTTGCGCCCCGGCTTGGCCTTGGCCAGCGTTTCCAGGGGCATGCTGGCGGCAGATGTGCCGGCCAGCTGACGGCCGGAACGGCGGCCGGTATTGCTGGCATCGAGTGCGCGGAAAATGCGATTGCGCTTGTCCACCGGGGCGAACAGTTCACTGGCCATGTCGGCCGACTCGGACGACCCGAGGAACAGGTAGCCACCCGGGCGAAGGGCGAAGTGGAACATCTGCAGGATGTCACGCTGCACCTCGCGGTCCAGGTAGATCAGCAGGTTGCGGCAGACAATCAGGTCGATCTGCGAGAACGGTGGGTCCGACAGCAGGTTATGCCGGGCGAACAGCACCTTCTCGCGAACCTCTTTGCGCACCCGGTAATGCTGGTCTTCCTTGAGGAAGAACTGGCGCAGCCGGCTGGGCGGCACGTCGGTGACAATCGCTTCGGGGTAGGAACCACTGCGGGCGATACCGATGGCGCGTTCGTCCAGGTCGGTGGCGAACACCTGTACCTTGTGCGAGCGCTGCTCTAGTGCCAGCTGCTCGCAAACCAGCATGGCCAGGCTGTACGCCTCTTCGCCGGTGGAGCAGCCGGCCGACCACACGCGTATCTCGTCCGCGCCCTCGGCCGGGTCGCGTTCGCAGGTCAGCTGCGGCAGCACATGGCGCTCCAGGGCTTCGAAGGCTTCGCGGTCGCGGAAGAAATTGGTCACGCCAATCAGCATGTCGGCCAGCAACGCCCGGGATTCCGCGGGGTGCTGTTCCAGGTAATGCAGGTAGGCCGCCAGGTCTGCCTGGCCGGTCACATGCAGGCGGCGCTCGATGCGCCGCAGCACCGTGGCGCGCTTGTAGTGCTGGAAGTCGTGGCCGGTATTGCTGCGCAACTGCAGCAGGATCTCCTCGAGCATCGGCTCGCTGGCCTGGGCATCGCCGGCACGGGTGCCCAAGGCCGGTGGCAGGGTGTCGTCCTCGATTTCCGGGAGCCTGACCTGACGGGCATTGCGCCAAAGCTCCAGCAGCTTCTGCGGCATTTCTGCCGCTGGCAGCACCAGGTCGACCATGCCGGTCTCGATGGCGGCGCGGGGCATGCTGTCGTACTGGGCGTCGTCCGGGTTTTGCGCCAAGGTCACGCCGCCTTGCTCCTTGATCCGTGAAAGGCCCACGGCGCCGTCGGCACCGGTACCGGACAACACCACGCAGAAGGCGTGGTCCTTGTGCACGTCAGCCAGGTCACGGAAGAACAGGTCGATGGCCACGTGGTCGCCACGGCGCCGGTTGGCCGGGGTCACGCGGAGGTAGCCATCGTTGGTGGACAGGCGATTGGCCGGTGAAATCACGTAGATGTGGTTGCGCTCGATGGGCACCGGCTCGGTCACCTGGCGCACCGGCATTTGCGTGGTCTCCTGGATGATGCGGTCGGCGACGCTCTGGTGGTCGGGGGACAGGTGCAGGACCACGACGAAGGCCATGCCGCAATCGCTGGGCATTTGCCGGAACAGCGTACAGATCGCTTCCAGGCCGCCTGCCGATGCACCGATGCCCACCACCGGGAAATCCAGGTGGCTGGGGCTGAGCGCCGGGTTCTGGGGCGAGGCAGGTTGCTTGGGGGACGACTTCATGGACGGAGCCTTGTGCAGACCGGAACGTTCCGCCCTTAGCAGCATCATCGGGCGTGTGTGTGGCGGGATTATAGGCCGTCGCCATGTTATTGAGACCTCTGCTTGCGAAGGAAAGTGCGACCCGCTTGCTTCCGCCACGCAAACCTTTTGCCGACCTATGTTTGGTGCCACTGGTCAGTTGCCGGCAAAACCATTGAGCAGACTGTGTGATCGGCGGCTCGGAAGCAAGGCATGGCAAACATCCATGCGACCCATTCATCGCAAGGAGAAACCACATGGCGCAGGATCAAGAGCGCACCAGCCAGCGCGGCGGCACCAAGGAAACCAACCCAGGCAATTTCGCCAACGACCGGGAACGGGCCTCCCGCGCGGGGCACAAAGGCGGGCAGGCTTCTGGCGGCAACTTCGCCAACGACCGCCAACGGGCATCGGAGGCCGGTCGCAAGGGCGGCCAGAACAGCCACGGCGGGGGCCGCCAGCAGTAAGTTGAAGGGTTGCTGGACACCCGGTATCCGCAGGTACCGGGTGCCGGCCAGGTACTGCGTAACGAGGCTGCAATAGCCTCTGGTACCTGTTGTTCGACAATTTTTTGAATCTTCTGGCCGTGGCCCGATCAATCAGGGTGTCATCCATGGAGAAGAGGAGGCCCCTGCGATGCCAAGCCCACAGCTGTACATCATCGATTACCAACTGCATGGCCAGCCGCGCAGTTTCATCATCCGTCTGGAGACGCTGGACAATGCCGAGGCCTGGCATTGGGCAAGTTGCGATGCGGGCATCGGCATCATCCCCAAGTTCGGCCGGGAGAAGATCAGGAAAGTCAGCAGGCCGATGGCCGAGCGCTATGGCATTACCGCGGTGAGCTGGCGGGTATCCGGCGGCAAGCCGAACCAGTCTGCGGCGACAATGTGATTCCCCGACTGCACAATCCGTGCGGGAACAGATGTCCTGCTCAAATTCTAAAAGTTGGCACGATCCTCTGTGGGAGCGGCTTTAGCCGCGAACACCGGCGCAGCCGGTGCCATGCACCGCGTTGGATTCTTCGCGGCTAAAGCCGCTCCCACAGGGTACGAGGATCGCTTGCGAATTCCGTTATCTGTGCGACAGCGCGGCCCAAAGGGCTGGGCATTCTCCCACAGGGGATCGCGCAGACCGTCTGCATGACGGTCATGCACCGGACTCGGGGTCGCTGGCCGGCACGCCCGGGCGGTTTTCTTCGTCATCTGTCACATTGGGGTCGGCATCCGGGTCATCTGCCCGGTCATTGCGCCGGTCCGGCTCGAGCTCTGGCCAGTCATCCTGTGCGCTGCCGCCACCCATGCCAAGCATGTCTTTCATCTCGCAACCCTCGCTCTCGATGAAAAAAAGGCCCGCGATCAGGCGGGCCCAATACAGGAGTGAGAGGCGAAGCCATTGACCACCCCTCATTGAATGAGAGCGGCAACAGCCAGGGGAGGTCGGTTGGATATCCACCGCCCCTGACCAACGGCACTGTCAGGGCTGTTTCAGCACCAGGGTGAGAATGTCGTAGCTGGCGACCAGCTCGCCCAGCTGGTTAGTCACCTCCACATCCCACGCCACCACGCCCTGGGGCTGGCCCAGCGGGCTGGTCTTGCCCTGGTCGATCTTGCGCTTGCAGGTCAGGCGCGCCTGGATGGTGTCGCCGATGCCCACCGGGTTGATGAAGCGCAGGGTATCCAGGCCGTAGTTGGCCAGTACCGGGCCTGCACCCGGGGAGACGAACAGCCCGGCCGCTGCCGACAACACGAAATAGCCGTGGGCGATGCGCTTGCCGAACTGCGATTGCTTGGCGGCGATCTCGTCGAAGTGCATGTAGAAATGGTCACCCGACAGGCAGCCGAAGTTGACCAGGTCGGCTTCGGTCACGGTGCGCCGGTGGGTGAGCAGCGACTCGCCGATGCGCAACTGCTCGAAATAGCGGCGGAACGGGTGCACTTCGGTTTCGATCACTTCGCCACCGCGCACGTATTCGCCGGTTACCGCCGTGAGCATGCTCGGCGAGCCCTGTACTGCGGCACGTTGCAGGTAGTGCTTGACGGCACGCAGGCCACCCAGCTCTTCACCACCACCAGCGCGGCCCGGGCCGCCGTGCTTGAGCTGCGGCAATGGCGAGCCATGGCCGGTGGATTCCTTGGCTGCCTCGCTGTCGAGTACCAGCAGGCGGCCATGCCAGGCAGCAGCCACCGGGATGGCCTTGGCTGCCACGCTGCGGTCGGCGGTGACCAAGGTCGCCACCAGGCTGCCTTTGCCCCGAGCGGCCAGCGCCAGGGCTTCATCGAGGTCGTCATAGGCCATCAGCGTGCTGACCGGGCCGAACGCTTCGATATCGTGGGCACCGCCTTCGGCATGCGGGTCACGGGCCTGAAGCAAGGTAGGGGCAAAGAACGCGCCCTCGGCCACGCCCTCGCCACGCGGTGCAAAGCCATCGCTGGCGCCGAACAGCTGGTCGCAGCTCTGCAACAGGCTGCGCACCCGCTCGGCCACATCGTGCTGCTGGTCGTGGGAGGCCAGGGCGCCCATGCGCACACCCTCCACCGACGGGTCACCGACCACTACCTTGGCCAGCCGCTCGCGCAGGCGCGTGGCAACGGCGTCGATGTGCCTGGCCGGTACGATGGCGCGGCGGATGGCGGTGCATTTCTGCCCGGCCTTGGTGGTCATTTCGCGGACCACCTCCTTGATGTACAGGTCGAACTCTTCGCTGTCCGGGGTCACGTCCGGGCCGAGGATGGCGCAGTTCAGCGAATCGGCTTCGGCGGTGAACGGCACCGAGTTGCGTACCAGGTTCGGCGTGACGCGCAACTTGGCGGCGGTGTCGGCGGAGCCGGTGAAGGTCACCACGTCCTGGCCTTGCAGGCGGTCGAGCAGGTCGCCGGTGCTGCCGATCACCAGTTGCAGGCTGCCTTCGGGCAACAGGCCGGATGCATTCATCAGGCGCACCACGGCCTCGGTCAGGTAGCTGGTCGAGGTCGCCGGCTTGACGATGCATGGCATGCCGGCCAGGAAGGTCGGGGCGAACTTCTCCAGCATGCCCCAGATGGGGAAATTGAAGGCGTTGATGTGCACCGCCACGCCGGCGCGCGGCACCAGGATGTGGCTGCCGGCGAAATGGCCTTGCTTGCCCAGCGGGATGGCCGGGCCTTCGTGCACCAGGTTGCCCGACGGCAGTTCACGGCTGCCGATGCCCGCATAGGAGAACAGCGTGGCGTTGCCGCCTTCGATGTCGATCCAGCTGTCGGCACGGGTGGCGCCGCTGTGGTGGGACAGGGCGTAGAGCTGCTCCTTGCGCTCGGCCAGGTACAGGGCCAATGCCTTAAGGCGGGCAGCGCGTTGCTGGAAGTCCATGGCCATCAGCGCGGCCAGGCCACGGGCGCGGGCAAAGTCCACGGCTTCGGCGAAGTCCGGGCGCTCTTCGTGGCTGTAGGCCAAGACGTGGCCATCCAGGGCGCTACGCAGGGCCTGGGCGCCGTGCTGGCCAAGCCAGCGGCCGGCGATGAAGCTTTGCAGGGTAGGGGCGGCAGACATGCTGTTCTCCAATGTAGAGGGGGGCGCTGTTACCACAGCGCCACGGTGTAGCCGATGATCAGGCGGTTTTCGTCCACGGCGTTGGTCAGGCCATTGCCGGAACGGAAGGTGACGTTGCGCCAGCGCAGGCTGACGTCCTTGAACGGGCCGCTCTGGATGACATAGGTGATGTCGGTGTCGCGCTCACGTTCACGGCCATTGCTGACGGTGGCGGTTTCGGCGTGGCGGCCATCGGTGTAGCGGGTCATGAAGCTCAGGCCGGGGATACCCATGGCGACGAAGTCGTAGTCGTAGCGCACCTGCCACGAGTCCAGCCCGGCGCGGGTGAAGGTGTTGTAGGTGACCAGGTTGACGGTGAACGGGTCGCCGCCGTTCACGAACGGGAAGGCACTGTCGCCGGACATCTGCTGCCAGGCGGCGGTGAACTTGTGGGCCCGTACGCCGAGGGTGAACATGGCGTTGAAGTTGCGGTTGTCGATGTTGCCGGCACGCTCGGCGCCGTCGTTGCGGCTGTCGAAGTAGCGCAGGTCGGTGCGCAGGCTCAGGCCTTCGCCCAGCGGGCGGGTATCGATCAGGCCGACGAACTGCTGGCGGTAGATGTCCTCGAGCTTGGCGTAGTAGTAGCTGACGCTGGTTTGCGGGGTGATGGCGTAGCTACCGCCGCCGAAGTCCAGGTGGTCGCTGCTGGCGGCGCCGTAGCCGATGTCGTCGCGGCCCGAGGAATCACGCAAGTTGGCCTTGGTCAGGCGGCCGGCGTTGAAGGTCAGGCCGGCCAGGTCCTGGCTGGTGAGCAGGCCACCCTGGAAGGTGGAGGCCAGCAGGCGGGTATCGTTGTACACCACCACCGGCAGGATCGGTTGCAAGGTCCCCAGGCGCAGGGTGCTCTTGGCCACCCGCACCTTGCCGGTGAGGCCCAGTTCGCTGTAGTCATCGACCGGTTCATGGCTGTTCGGGCCGAAAGGCAGCAGGCCGGTATTGCGGCGGTCGCGGCTGGAGTCGAGCTTGATGCCCAGTTGGCCCATGGCGTCGACACCAAAGCCGACCGGGCCTTCGGTGAAGCCCGACTCCAGCTTGGCGGTAAAGCCCTGGCCCCATTCCTCGGCCTTGGCCTGCGGTGCGTTGCTTTGGCGGAAGTCGCGGTTGAGGTAGTGGTTGCGCAGCTCCAGCCGGGCGTGGCTGTCGCCGATGAAGTCTGCCATCGCCGGCATCGGCAGGGCGAGGGTCGCCAGCCAGGCGGCCGAAATGAAGTGCGTGCGGTTCATTGTTGTTGTTTTACCCGACATGGTTGTTCTTCCCTGAGAGTCAGTGCTTGCTGGCGCCGGCAGCGCCGATTCCGGTCATAGAACGGATGAACTGGGCCAGGTAGCGGCCACGTTCCTGGCTGGCGCGTTCGGAACTGTCAGTGACCGAGAACACCCAGGCGCCGAGGAAGGCCAGGCTCATGGAGAACAGCGCCGGGTTGCTGTAGGGGAACAGCGCCTTTTCGTGATGCAGCACGTTGACCCATACCGCCGGGCCCAGCACCACCAGCAGCACCGCCGAAACCAGGCCGGCCATGCTGCCGCACACCGCGCCGCGGGTGGTCAGGCCTTTCCAGAACATCGAAAGCAGCAGCACCGGGAAGTTGACCGAGGCGGCCACCGCCAGCACCAGGCCGGAGAGGAAGGCGATGTTCTGCGACTCGAACATCAGGCCGAGGATGACCGCCAGCAGGCCGATCAGCAGGGTGGCGATACGCGACACGCGCATTTCCTCTTGCTCGCTGGCCTTGCCCTGGCGCACCACGCAGGCATACAGGTCGTGGGAAACGGCCGATGCACCGGACAGCGCCAGGCCGGCGACCACCGCCAGGATGGTGGCGAAGGCCACGGCGGAGATGAAACCGAGGAACAGGTTGCCACCCACGGCCTGGGCCAGGTGCACGGCGACCATGTTGCCGCCGCCGATGATCGCGCCGGTGGCGTCACGGTAGGACGGCTCGGTGCCGACCATGACGATGGCACCAAAGCCGATGACGATCAGCAGCAGGTAGAAGTAGCCGATGAACCCGGTGGCATAGAACACGCTCTTGCGCGCTTCCTTGGCATCGCTGACGGTGAAGAAGCGCATCAGGATATGCGGCAGGCCGGCGGTACCGAACATCATGCCCAGGCCCAGGGAAATGGCGTCCACCGGGTTGGACAGCAGGCCGCCCGGGGCCATGATCGCCTGGCCCTTGGCATGCACGGCCACGGCGCTGGCGAACATCGCCTCGGTGCTGAAGCCGAAATGCTTGAGCACCATGAAGGCCATGAAGCTGGTGCCCGACAGCAGCATCACCGCCTTGATGATCTGCACCCAGGTGGTGGCGAGCATGCCGCCGAAGGTGACGTAGGCGACCATCAGCACGCCGACCAGCATCACCGCGTACAGGTAGCTGATGCCGAACAGCAGTTCGATCAGCTTGCCGGCACCGACCATCTGCGCCACCAGGTACATCAGCGCCACCACCAGGGTGCCGAAGGCCGAGGTCAGGCGCACCGGGGTTTGCGCCAGGCGGTAGCTGACCACGTCGGCGAAGGTGTACTTGCCCAGGTTGCGCAGGCGTTCGGCGATCAGGAACAGGATGATCGGCCAGCCGGCCAGTACGCCCAGGGCATACAGCAGGCCGTCGTAGCCGTTCATGAACATCATTGCCGAAATGCCCAGGAACGACGCGGCGCTGATCATGTCGCCGGCGATCGCCAGGCCGTTCTGCATGCCGGTCAGGCCCCCGCCGGCGGTGTAGAAATCGCTGGCCGAGCGGGTGCGCATGGCAGCCCAGCGGGTGACCAGCAGGGTGAAGCAGACGAACACCATGAACATCGAGATGGCGGTCCAGTTCATTGTGCGCACTCCTGCTTGACCTTGTCGTTGAGCGGGTCGAGCACGTTGTTGGCACGGTGCACGTAGATACCGGTCAGGGCGAAGGACAGCAGCACCATCAGCACGCCCACCAGCATGCCGACGGTGGTCACGCCACCGCTGAGGGACTGGCCGAGGGTGCTGGGGGAAAACGCCACCAGCAGGACGAAGCCGTAGTAGATCACCAGCATGGCCAGGGTCAGGCTGCCGTTGAGGCGGCGTTTGCGCTGCACCAGGTGCTGGAAGTCGGGGTGGTTGGCGATGCTTTCGATGCGTTCGGGTGTCATGGGTTGCGATCTCTGGGTGTTGTAATTGTTTTGTTGAGGTCACGCGGGTGTTGCCTGTCGGTGTTGCAAATGCGGTTCTTGTTGCTGACGCGGTCTCTGTGGGAGCGGCCTTGTGTCGCGATAGGGCCGCAACGCGGCCCCAGGATTCAGGCTTTGATCACAGATTGCCGGGGCTGCTGCGCAGCCCTTTCGCGACACAAGGCCGCTCCCACAAGGTTTCAGAGCTGGTCGAAATCGAGCACCACCTTGTCGCTCACCGGGTAGGTCTGGCACGACAGCACGTACCCGGCCGCCACTTCGTAGTCCTCCAGGGCATGGTTGCTGTCCATCTCCACTTCGCCCTCGATTACCCGGCACTTGCAGGTCGAGCACACGCCGGCCTTGCACGAGTACGGCAGCTCGGCGCCGATGGCGTTGCCGGCGTCCAGCACGTTCTGGGTGTTGCGTGGCAGGTCGAAGGTGAGGGCGCGGCCGTCGCTGATCACGGTGATGTGGCTGAGCGCCGAGTCCACCTGGCGCGCCGCCTCGCGGGCTTCACGACGGGCTTCGCTGCCAGCTGCAGCGAACAGCTCGAAATGGATGCGTTCCTTGGCCAGGCCATTGGCCCGCAGGCTGTCGCGCACCGTCTCGGTCATCGCCTGCGGGCCGCAGATGAATGCGGCATCCAGGTTGGCAACGTCCATCCAGCGCGAGAACAGCTGGCCACACTTGTCGGCATCGATGCGGCCGTTGTACAGGTCGACATCCTGCTGCTCGCGGCTGAACACGAAAATCAGGTTCAGGCGGTCGAGGTAACGGTTCTTCAGGTCTTCCAGCTTGTCGCGGAACAGTGCGCCAGAGCTGGAGCGGTTGCCGTACAGCAGGGTGAAGCGGCTGTGTGGCTCGCTGGCCAGGGTAGTGGCGATGATCGACAGGATCGGTGTGATGCCGCTGCCGGCAGCCACGCCCAGGTAGTTGCCCTGGCGGGCCGGCTCCAGTGGCACGAAGAAGCTGCCCGACGGCGGCATCACTTCCAGTTGCTGGCCGGCCTTGAGCACGTCATTGGCAAATGCCGAGAAGCGCCCGCCAGGCACGCGCTTTACCGCCACACGCAGTTCGCCGTCCTGCACGGCACTGCAGATGGAGTAGGAACGGCGGACTTCTTCGTTGTCCAGCTGGGTACGCATGACCAGGTACTGGCCCTGGGTGAAACGGAACTGCGCCTGCAGGTGCTCGGGCACGTCGAAGGCAATCGACACCGCATCGCGGGTCTCGTTGCGCACTTGCTTGATGGTCAGGCTGTGAAACTGGCTCATGGCGTTCTCCACGGCTCAAATGCATTTGAAATAGTCGAACGGCTCCAGGCACTCGCGGCAGCGGTAAAGCGCCTTGCAAGCCGTGGAACCGAACTGGCTGAGCAATTCGGTATGGGCGCTGCCGCACTGCGGGCAGCACACCTGCGGTGCCTCGCCGAGCAGGCTGCGTTTGCTGGCGCTGCCCTGTGGCGGGGCGATGCCGTAGGCGCGCAGGCGCTCGCGGCCCAGTTCGCTGATCCAGTCGGTGCTCCAGGCCGGGGTCAGCCGGCGCTCCAGAGCCGGGGCGGGGAAGCCGGCCTGTTCCAGCGCCTGGCGGATATCCCCTTCGATCACCTCGGTGGCCGGGCAGCCGGAGTAGGTCGGCGTGACGACCAGGTGCAGGTGCCCGGCGCGCCAGCCGAGGTCGCGCACGATGCCCAGGTCGACCACGCTGACCACGGGCACTTCCGGGTCCATGACCTGGGCCAGTACCGCCCAGGCCCGGGCCAGGTCGTCGCCGCGTGGCGCGCGGGCGCCACGGTCGCCGGCAATCAGCTCACCAGGTTGCATCGGGGTACGCCCTTGGCAGGAACTGCATCTCGGCCAGCAGCAGGCCGAGGTGCTCGGTGTGCAGGCCTTTGCGACCGTCCAGGTAGAAGTGGCTGGCGGCCTTGGGCAGCGGCAGCTCGACCGAAGCGAAGGTCTCGCCAACCTGCTTGAGCCAGGCCGCGCCGACGGCAGCGGGGTCGGCGGCGATACCCGCCTGTGCCAGGTGCACTTCATTGTCGCTACCGGCAGCCAGCTCGACGGTGAAGCGCCACAGTGCCGGGATGGCCGCGAGCATGCGTTGGCGGCTTTCTTCGGTGCCACCGCCCAGGCGTTGCACCCACTCGCTGGAGCGGCGCAGGTGGTAGGTGACTTCCTTCAGGGCCTTGGCGGCGATACCGGCGACACGCTCGTCGTTCGAGCCGACCAGGCCCTGAAGCACGGCGAAATGCCAGGCGTCATAGAAGAACTGTTTGGTCATGGTCACGGCGAAATCGCCGTTGGGCTGCTCGACCAGCAACAGGTTGCGATAGGCCCGCTCGTCACGGCGGAAGGCCAGGGCGTCGGCGTCACGGCCATCATTGAGCAGCTCGGCGGCGTACTCCAGCCAGTTGCGCGCCTGGCCTACCAGGTCGAGACCGACGTTCATCAGGGCCAGTTCTTCTTCGATGGCCGGGGCGCGGCCACACCATTCGCAGAGGCGCTGGCCCTGCACCAGGGCACTGTCGCCGAGCAGCAGCAGGTAGGGGACAAGGGTTTCGTTGTGCATGGCCAACCTCACATGTGTCCGACTTCGTCGGGCAGTTCGTAGAAGCTGGCATGGCGGTAGACCTTGTCGTCCGCCGGGGCGAACAGCGGGTCTTTCTCGTCCGGGGAAGAGGCGGTGATCAGTGCCGAGGGCACCACCCACAGGCTCACGCCTTCGCTGCGGCGGGTGTACAGCTCGCGGGCGTTTTCGATGGCCATGGTGGCATCGGCGGCGTGCACGCTGCCGACATGCTTGTGGTTAAGGCCGTGCTTGCTGCGCACGAACACTTCGTAGAGGGTCCAGACAGACATTTTCGATCTCCGCATCAATCGCCGCTCAGGCGGCGTTCTTGTTCTGTTGCTTGCGCGCGTAGGCCACGGCGGCCTCGCGTACCCAGGCACCGTCCTCGATGGCCTTGCGCCGGGTGGCGACACGTTCCTGGTTGCACGGGCCATTGCCCTTGATCACTTCGTAGAACTCGTCCCACTGGATTTCGCCGAAGTCGTAGTGGCCGCGCTCGGCGTTCCACTTCAGCTCGGGGTCGGGGGCGGTGCAGCCGAGCAGTTCGAGCTGCGGCACGGTCTGGTCGATGAAGCGCTGGCGCAGTTCATCGTTGGTCTGGCGCTTGATCTTCCAGGCCATGGACTGGGCGCTGTTGGGGGAGTGCTCGTCGCTGGGGCCGAACATCATCAGTGCCGGCCACCACAGGCGGTCGATCGCGTCCTGGACCATGTCGCGCTGGGCCTGGGTGCCGTGGCGCATCATGGTCAGGAGGATTTCGTAGCCCTGGCGCTGGTGGAAGCTCTCTTCCTTGCAGATGCGGATCATCGCGCGCGAATACGGGCCGTAGGAGGTGCGCTGCAGCACCACCTGGTTGACGATGGCGGCGCCGTCCACCAGCCAGCCCACTGCGCCCATGTCGGCCCAGCTGAGGGTGGGGTAGTTGAAGATGCTCGAGTACTTGGCCTTGCCACTGTGCAGCTTGGCGATTTCTTCGTCACGGTCGGCGCCCAGGGTTTCCATGGCGCTGTACAGGTAAAGGCCGTGGCCGGCTTCGTCCTGGATCTTGGCCATCAGCTGCAGCTTGCGCTTGAGGCTGGGGGCACGGGTGACCCAGTTGCCTTCGGGCAGCATGCCGACGATTTCCGAGTGGGCGTGCTGGGAGATCTGCCGGATCAGGGTCTGGCGATAGGCCTCGGGCATCCAGTTCTTGGCTTCGATCTTGATTTCGGCGTCGATCTTTTCCTGGAAGTTGCGCTCCTCGGGCGACATCTCTTCCAGCGACTTGACGCGCTTGACTCCGGTTTCCACTAGCTGTGCGTACATGTGTTCCGACTCCTGCTAAGGCATGAGTCATTTGTAAGCGATACAAAACATAACGTCAAACAGTTTTATGTGTATCGAATAAGATTTGTGTATCGCATTCCGGCCTCTTCGCGGGCTCGCCCGCTCCCACAGGGACCGCGCAGGCCTGGGCTTCACTTCATTTCCTGTGGGAGCGGGCGAGCCCGCGAAGAGGCCAGCCGAAAAAGCGCAAAAAAAAAGCCCCGGACGATGCCGGGGCCGAAAAGGCAGCCGAATGAATCAGCTGGCCAACCGTTTGTCGAACACGTGGCAGGCCTTGCCCTCGGAACGCTTGAGCGTGCCGCAGGGCTGCAGGCGCACCTGGGTGCTGATGCCGATGTAGGTCTTGATCTGCTTGGTCAGCTCCCCGGTCAACAGCTTGCGCTGGCCTTCATCAAGGTGCTGGCACTCCGCACGCAGTTCCACGTGCACCTCGACGCTGTCCAGGTTGCCATTGCGATACAGATGAATCTCATAAAGCTCGGAAAGCTGTTTTATTTTTAGCACCTGCTCCTCGATCTGGGTCGGGAACACGTTGACCCCGCGAATGATCAGCATGTCATCGCTGCGGCCGGTGATCTTGCCGATCCGCCGCATCGGCCTGGCGGTACCGGGCAGCAGGCGAGTGAGGTCGCGGGTGCGGTAGCGCACCATGGGCAACGCTTCCTTGCTCAGCGAGGTGAACACCAGTTCGCCCAGTTGGCCGTCCGGTAGCACCGCACCGGTGACCGGGTCGATGATCTCGGGGTAGAAATGGTCCTCCCAGATGGTCGGGCCATCCTTGGTTTCAATGCACTCCATCGCCACCCCAGGCCCCATGATTTCCGACAGGCCATAAATGTCGAGGGCATCGATGCCCAGCCTTTGCTCGATCGAGCGGCGCAGCTCATCGGTCCACGGCTCGGCGCCGAATATGCCCAGGCGCAGCTTGAGGTCTTGCGGGGCGATGCCCTGGCGCTCGATCTCGTCGGCCAGGTTGAGCATGTAGGAGGGGGTGACCATGATGATGTCGGGCTGGAAGTCGCGAATCAGCTGCACCTGCTTTTCGGTCTGGCCACCGGACATGGGGATCACCGTGCAGCCCAGGCGCTCGGCACCGTAATGCGCGCCGAGCCCGCCGGTGAACAGGCCGTAGCCGTAGGAGACATGCACCTTGTCCCCCTTGCGCCCACCCGCGGCACGGATCGAGCGGGCGACCACATTGGCCCAGGTGTCGATGTCGTTCTGGGTGTAGCCCACCACCGTCGGCTTGCCGGTGGTGCCACTGGAGGCGTGCAGGCGCACCACCTCTTGCTGGGGCACGGCGAACATGCCGTAGGGGTAGTTGTCGCGCAGGTCGTTCTTGCCGGTGAAGGGGAACTTCGCCAGGTCTTCCAGGCACTTGAGGTCGTCGGGGTGGGCGCCGCACTCGGCAAAGCGCTGGCGGTACAGCGGCACGTTGTCGTAGGCGTGCTTCAGGCTCCAGCGCAGGCGCTCCAGCTGGTGCTGGCGCAGGGCGTCGACACTGGCGGTTTCCATCGGGTCCAACAGGGCACGATCGGCATCATGGTACATGTTCATGGCTTCACTCAAATTGTTCTTGTACGCCGCGCGGTACCGGTTGCAGGCCGCGCGGTGAGTGTCATGGAAGCAGCATATACGGCTGCGTTCGGTTCGGTAACAAGCCGATGGTCTGAGCCGCTCAGAGGCGTTCGATGACCATCGCGATGCCTTGGCCAACGCCGATGCACATGGTGCACAGGGCGTAGCGTCCGGCGGTTTCTTCCAGCTCGTGCAACGCGGTGGTGACCAGGCGTGCACCGCTCATGCCCAACGGGTGGCCCAGGGCGATGGCACCGCCGTTGCGGTTGACCCGCTCGTCGTCGTCAGCCAGGCCGAGCTCGCGCAGTACCGCGAGGCCCTGGGCGGCAAAGGCCTCGTTGAGCTCGATGACGTCCATGTCGGCCAGCGACAATCCGGTAAGCTCCAGCACCTTGCGGGTAGCCGGCACCGGGCCGATGCCCATCAGCCGTGGTTCGACCCCGGCCACCGCCATGCCGACGATGCGGCCGCGAGCCTTCAGGCCATGACGGCGGGCGGCGGCGCTGCTGGCGAGCAGCAGGGCGCAGGCACCATCGTTGACCCCGGAGGCATTGCCGGCGGTGACGCTGCCGCCGTCGCGGAACGGGGTACCCAGCCTGGCCAGTTGCTCCAGGGTGGTGTCGCCGCGGGGATGTTCGTCGTGATCGACCACTTTGGCCGGGCCTTTGCGCTGCGGGATCTCGACTGGCACGATTTCCCGTGCCAGGCGCCCGCGTGCCTGGGCGGCGGCGGCCTTGTGCTGGCTGCGCAGGGCAAAGGCGTCCTGGTCGGCGCGGGAAATAGCAAATTGCTGCGCAACGTTCTCGGCCGTTTCCGGCATCGAATCGGTGCCGAAGGCCGCCTTCATCAGTGGGTTGACGAAACGCCAGCCGATGGTGGTGTCGAACAGTTCGGCCGCACGGCCGAACGCCTGCTCCGACTTGCCCATGACGAACGGTGCGCGTGACATCGACTCCACGCCGCCGGCCAGCATCAGCCCGGCTTCGCCGCAGCGCAGGGCGCGGGCTGCATTGCCGATGGCGTCCAGGCCGGAGCCACACAGGCGGTTGATGGTGGTGCCCGGCACTTCGATCGGCAGCCCGGCCAGCAAGCTGGCCATGTGCGCGACGTTGCGGTTGTCCTCGCCAGCCTGGTTGGCACAGCCGAGGATGACGTCGTCAATGGCTTTCCAGTCCAGTTCGGGGTGGCGCTGGATCAGGGCCTTGAGCGGGATGGCGGCCAGGTCATCGGCGCGCACGCCGCTCAAGGCGCCGGCATAACGGCCGATGGGGGTGCGCACGGCGTCGATGATCAAGGCATCGGCCAGGGTGTGTTCAGTCATCTTGTGTCTCCTGCGCCAGCACGGTGCCGCGCACTTTGTAGGATTTGCCATGGAACATCGCCACCAGCTCACCGCGCTGGTTCTCGATGCGGACGTGGTACAGGCCGGTGCGGCCCTTGCGGCTGACCTCGCTGGCGCGGGCGGTAAGCACGTCATCACGCAGCGCCGGGGCCAGGTAGTCGATGCTGCAGCCCAGGGCGACGGTGGCCTGGTCGTGACTGTTGCAGGCGAAGGCAAACGCCGAGTCGGCCAGGGCGAACAGGAAGCCGCCATGGCAGGTGCCATGCCCCTGGATCATGTCGGCGCGTACCGGCATGCGCAGGCGTGCCTGGCCCGGGCCGGCCTCCAGCAGGCGGATGCCCAGGCCCTGGGTGGCCTGGTCGCGGGCGTACATGGCCTCGGCACAGGCTTGTGCCAGTTCGACTTCAGTCATGCAGGGTGCCTCCTTTGGCTTCGCAGCGGCGTAACAGCAGGGAAGGGCGGTAACGGCTCTCGCCGTAGCTGCGCTGCAGGTTGTCGAGCACGCGCAGGGTGTGGGCGATGCCGATGTTCGCGGCCCAGGCCAGCGGGCCGCAGGGGTAGTTGACGCCGGCGCGCATGGCCAGGTCGATGTCGGCGGCGCTGCCGACACCTTGCAACACGGCATCGGCGGCCTCGTTGGCGAGCATCGCCACGGTGCGCAGCACCACCAGGCCGGGCAGGTCGGCGACCGCCGTTACCTTCAGGCCGGCACGCCGCAGCAAGGCCACCGCCTGGTCACGAGCGTTGTCGCTGGTGTCGGCCGACCAGCTGATGGCGAGGCGGGTGGCGGTGGTGTAGTCCAGGGCCAGGTCGAGCAGCACCAGGTTGCGCAGGCCGTCTTCCCGGGCGCGCTGGCTGGCCAGGCGGCCATCGGACAGCGCCAAGGTGGCATCGCCCACCTGGATCAGGCCGCTGCCGGCGCGCTGGGTCACGGCGACGCCGCTTTGGCGCAGGCGTTCGATTAGCGGCTGCATCACCCCCAGGTCGCCTTCGACGACGCAGGCATCGACGATGGCGGGGCTGTGCAATTCGGCTGGCTGCGGGCGTTCGGCGCCTTCGGCATAGCTATAGAAGCCTTGGCCGGTCTTGCGCCCGAGGCGGCCTGCGTCCACCAGTTCTTTTTGCACCAGCGAAGGCTGGAAGCGGAAGTCGCCGTAGAACGCATCGAAGACCGAACAGGTAACGGCGTAATTGACATCGTGGCCGATCAGGTCGGTGAGTTCGAACGCGCCCATGCGGAAACCGCCGGCATCACGCAGTAGCGCATCGAGGCTGGCGCAATCGGCTGCGCCTTCCTGCAGCAGGCGCAAGCTTTCGGCGTAGAACGGCCGCGCCACACGGTTGACGATGAAGCCCGGCGTGGAGCGCGTGTGCACCGGCTGCTTGCCCCAGGCCTGGGCGGTGGCATGAATGCACGCGGCAACGGCCGGGGCGGTGGCCAGGCCCGAGACCACTTCAACCAGGGCCATCAGTGGCGCCGGGTTGAAGAAGTGCATGCCAACCACCTGGTGCGGGCGTTGCAGCCCGGCGGCGAGGCTGGTGATAGACAGCGACGAGGTGTTGCTGGCGAGGATGCAGTCGTTGGCGCACAAGGCTTCCAGCTGGCTGAACAGCGCCTGCTTGACCTGGAGGTTCTCGACGATGGCCTCGATCACCAGGCGGGCATCGGCCAAGGATTCGAGGTCGTCTACCGGGCACAGCCGGGCGCTGATGGCTTCCCGCTCGGCAGCCTGCAACTTGCCTTTTTCCACCAGGCGGGCAAGTTGCCGGTCTATGCCGGCCACCGCCTGGGCGGCAGCGCCCGGGCGGTTGTCGTAGAGCTTTACCGGGTGGCCGGCCTGGGCCGCAACCTGGGCGATGCCTGCGCCCATGGCGCCCGCACCGATCACCGCCACCTGGGCATTGCTTGCGAGTGCGCTCATGATCAACGCCCCTTGAATGCCGGCGTGCGCTTGTTCATGAAGGCACTCACGCCTTCGCGATAGTCCTCGCTGCGCCCGGCCAGGCGCTGCAGGTCGCGCTCCAGCTCCAGCTGTTCATCGAAACCGTTGTCGAAACTGGCGTTCAGGCTGCGCTTGATCAGGGCCAGGCCGTAAGTGGGCTGGGTGGCGAGCTGGCGGGCGAGGGTGAGGGCTTCGTCGCGCAGCGCGGCATCGTCCACCACGCGGTGGATCAGCCCCCATTGCTGGGCCTGTTCGGCGCCCAGGCGCTCGCCCAGCATGGCCAGGGCCTTGGCCCGCGCCATGCCGACCAGGCGCGGCAGCAGCCAGGTGCCGCCGGAGTCGGGTACCAGGCCGATCTTGCAGAAGGCCTGGATGAAGCTGGCCGAGCGGGCGGCCAGTACCAGGTCGCAGGCCAGCGGGATGTTGGCACCGGCGCCGGCAGCCACGCCGTTCACCGCGCAGACCACCGGCAGCGGCAGGTCGCGCAGGGTGCGCACCAGCGGGTTGTAGAACTTGTCGATCGATTCGCCCAGGTCCGGCATCTCGGCGCCCGGGGCGACGTTGCGGTCGGACAGGTCCTGGCCGGCGCAGAATCCACGGCCTTCGGCAGTCAGCAACAACACCCGTGCTTCGCTGCTCTGGCGTACTTGCTTGAGTGCCTCGCGCACTTCCAGGTGCATGGCGGTATTGAAGCTGTTCAGCTGCTCGGGGCGATTCAACGAGAGGAGGGCGACGCCGTCCTCGATGGAAAACAGGATGTGCTGGAAAGTCATGACAGACTCGCTCCGTCAGTCGAGGGAAAGATGATCAGCGGCCTTGGAAGCGGGCATGGCGCTTCTCCTGGAAGGCACGGATGCCTTCGTCGCGGTCGGCGGTGCCGGCCAGCAAGGTGAAGGCATGGCGTTCGAAGCGCAGGCCGCTGGCCAGGTCGGTATCGCCGGCCTTGAGCAGCGCTTCCTTGGCCAGGCGCACCGCCAGCGGGGCCTTGGCGGCGATGCTGCGGGCGATGTGCAGGGCGCGTTCTAAGGTGAGTTCCGGCTGGGTGATTTCGCTGACCAGCCCGGCCTGCAAGGCATGTCGGGCGGTGATGGCTTCGCCGGTCAGCACCATTTGCATGGCCAGCGGCTTGCCTACTGCCCGCAGCAGGCGCTGGGTGCCACCGGCGCCGGGGATGATGCCGAGGTTGATTTCCGGCTGGCCGAAACGGGCGTCGCAGCCGGCGATGACGATGTCGGCACACATCACCAGTTCGCAGCCGCCACCCAGGGCGTAGCCGTTGACGGCGGCGATCAGTGGCTTGGCGAAGGCGGCGATGCTTTGCCAGTGGGCCACCCGGGGGTCGTTGAGGATGCCGACCAGGTCGCGTTCGGCCATCTCGCGGATATCGGCGCCTGCGGCGAATGCCTTGCGGCTGCCGGTGAGCACCACCGCACGGATCTGTTCGTCTCGCCCGGCCGCTTCCAGCGCAGCGGCCAGCTCTGCCAGTAGCTCAGTGCACAGGGCGTTGAGCGCCTCGGGCCGTTGCAGGGTAATGAGCTGGACGCCGTGTTCGGGCGCCTGCACATCGAGATATCGCGGCATGTCGGGTTCCTCTGGCTGCACGCACGGCACATCGTGGGGCCGGCATTTCTTGGAATTGTTTGCAGGGGCGTGATCCGGGGATCACGTCCAGTTGGAACCAGTATATGCATTACGCGATACAATTATGCAACATTCAAAATTGTTTCATGTATCTCTTTTTGCGTGAATGACAACTGCATCAGCAAAGGGTTTCATGATGTTGAATCGCTTCATCACCTCGCATTCAATGCATAATGCTGAATTTATGGGAGCGCGATGACCCCAGCAAAAGCGATACACGACCATGCTGATTGACGCATCACAATATTGTGATACAAGATCAGGGCGCATTTGAAATCATTTCAGGAGCTTTGCCATGCCTTGCTATCGACTGGACGGCCTGACGCCCGTGGTTCATCCGACAGCCTACGTGCACCCCAGCGCCGTGCTGATTGGTGATGTCATCGTCGGCCCTCGTTGCTACGTCGGCCCGCTGGCATCACTAAGAGGAGATTTCGGCCGAATCGTGCTGGAGGAGGGCGCCAACCTGCAGGACACCTGCGTGATGCATGGTTTCCCGGGTGGCGATACGGTGGTCGAACGCAACGGGCATGTTGGGCATGGGGCCGTGCTGCACGGCTGCCGCGTGGGCGAAGACGCCTTGATCGGCATGAACGCGGTGGTGATGGATGGTGCCCATGTGGCACCGCGCTGCATCGTCGCGGCCACGGCATTCGTCAAGGCGGGCTTCGAATGTGCGGCACAAAGCCTGGTGATGGGCTCGCCAGCCCAGGTCAAGCGCCCACTGACCGAACAGGAACTGGCCTGGAAGCAACGCGGCACGGCGGAGTACCAGCACCTGGCGCAACGCTGCATGAACAGCATGGTCGAATGCCCACCACTGACCGAGATCGAGCCCGAGCGCCCACGCATGGAAGACACTGGCGTCAGGCCCAAAGGCCAGGCATCGGCATGAGCCTGGCAGCGTCACGCAATGGTCAGGCGGCCCGCCGCGCAGGTATAGTCGGTGCTTTAACCGCGCACAGTTCGCCCATGAGCAATCTCGCCCCACTGAACAACCTGATCACCCGCTTCCAGGAACAGACGCCGATCCGCGCCAGTTCCCTGATCATCACTTTGTACGGCGACGCCATCGAGCCCCACGGCGGAACCGTCTGGCTGGGTAGCCTGATCAACCTGCTGGAGCCGATCGGCATCAACGAGCGCCTGATCCGCACATCGATCTTCCGCCTTACCAAGGAAGGCTGGCTCACCGCCGAAAAGGTTGGCCGCCGCAGTTACTACAGCCTGACAGGGGCTGGCCGCCGGCGGTTCGAGAAGGCCTTCAAACGGGTCTACAGCCCCAGCCAACCAGCCTGGGACGGCGCCTGGACGCTGGTGTTGCTCTCGCAACTGGAGGCCGGCAAGCGCAAGGCTTTGCGTGAAGAGTTGGAGTGGCAGGGCTTCGGGGCCATGGCGCCGAACCTGCTGGGCTGCCCACGGGCAGACCGCGCCGACCTGGCCGCCACCTTGCGTGACCTGGAGGCGAGCGACGACAGCATCGTCTTCGAAACCCACACCCAGGAAGTGCTGGCATCCAAGGCCATGCGCGCCCAGGTGCGGGAAAGCTGGCGTATCGACGAACTGGGGCAGCAGTACAGCGAGTTCATCCAGCTGTTCAGGCCGCTATGGCAAGGTTTGAAAGAGCAGCAACAGCTTGATGCGCAGGATTGTTTCCTGGCACGTACGCTGCTGATTCACGAATACCGCCGGCTGCTGCTGCGCGACCCGCAGCTGCCGGACGAGCTGCTGCCTGGGGATTGGGAGGGACGGGCCGCGCGACAGTTGTGCCGTAACCTCTATCGGCTGGTGTTTGCCAAGGCGGAAGAATGGCTGAATGCAGCGCTGGAGACGGCTGATGGGCCGTTGCCGGATGTGAATGAAGGCTTTTACAGGCGTTTTGGCGGGCTTGTTTGAGGATTGGGTGCAGAGGCGGGTTTTATATAACTACGCTAAATACTCATTTAGTGTAGTTATACCTTATTTGCATATATAGCATGGCAAATGGGGGTATCGCGCGGTCCTCATGTATCTTTTGTCGCTTGTACTGATCACATCGCTTGCAGGCCAGCACCCACAGGGATGGTTCGTGGCTTGAGGTCTGCAAGAGATGTAAACAACTGTCTTCTCAATCCTGCGGGCCCTTGTAGGAGCGGCCTTGTGTCGCGATGGGCTGCGCAGCAGCCCCCAAGGTTTCAAAGCAGACGCATAATTGCTGGGGCTGCCTTGCAGCCCATCGCGACACAAGGCCGCTCCTACAATTGACCGCGTTAACCGATCGACCGGGAGTTGGGTTGCCGGCGATGGGCAGCGTGGCAACAGTCGTCAGTGTGGTCATGCATGCGCCGAATTTGTACTGGTAAACAAGGTCGAGGGTAACCGTACCAGGTTTCTTTCAAGCACTCAGGGTACAGGTGCAAATGGCTGGCCTGATATCCAAGTCGCGGTAGCCAACAGTCCAAAAGGCAAGGCAACGCATCTGGCACCAGGTCGGCGCTTGTGATGGTAAGCGAGCGATGGATCAGGACAGATTATCTAGACCAGGGAGCTTTCCCTGGTCCCAAAGTGCCTCACTCGTGGTCCGGTGACCAAATATAGACTAGCGCATAATGAGTATTATGTTAAATCAGGTGCGATGTTAGAAATGTTCATGAGTTGTCCAATCCCACATACCTACGGTCAACCCCCCACAAACCCCCGTTTCCCAGAAATTCAAAAGCTTGGGTTCCATTCATAATCCTATCTCTGCGCATGGCCCTTCATTAACCTCCGGTTGACCCCACTCGACCCTGAACCCCATTCGACCACGACATCCACCATGGCAATGCTGCAGCTTTCTGCTACAGGTTAAAGGAGCCATCACTCATTCTAGCCCCCTGGTTCTGTCATGACTCGGTCGTTCATCCCATTCCCGATTTTCCCTCCCTACGTTTACGGGGGGCCAAATCAGCTTCGATCCTTTCCTACGAATCTGGCTGTGGCTGATCGGCTAGCCCAGATAGACCCGGCAGCCCATCCCTTCATCAACATCTGGTACGTCGACAGGAATGTGAATTGGATTGCTCACAGTTGGGGCGCAGAAAATCCTCACCGTCAGTACCACAGCTGCATTATGGGTCTGGAGAAAATGCTCAATTGGAGCTTTGCTCATGGCCTGTCACTCGTTGACTGGCGCCGCAACGACTTTGAGAACTACGCAGAGTTTGTGCTCAACCCGCCAAAAGCTTGGACTGTGTACGGCAAACAGGTGAACCACTTCAACCTAGGCGAGATAAGTGACTAAGGCAGGCGCCTCAAACGGCCCGGCCCTTGCCTTCCAACCTGACAATCAACTAACCGCGCTTCTGACTGGAAGCGCGGCTAACAGTGGCTGATTTTCAGTAATCACTCATCGGTTGAGGGAGGCAAAAACTCCTTGGATTTTCCGTTTGCCTCATTTTTGACCCATTGAGTCATCTTAGGTTTACCGCGATCAAGCCAAATCGCACCCTCAACACGTCTCCAGGCTGCGTTTTCATTTGCTCCGCCAGGCCAAACGCCCCTCTCAGCAATGAAGACCCAAACACAAGTAAGCTCATTTTGTTTGAGGTAGGCCTCAAACATTGACTTATCAATGAATGCATAAGACCCCTCACTACCAGCATCACTACTAATAAACTGAACTTTGCCATCATTGGTACCGTAGCGACCCAATGCACCGGGAACTGGATTCAGTGTAAGCTGCCGCGCAAGCCAAGGGGCAGGCAATATAGCACTCGCTCCATTTGGCAACGAGCAGTCCAAGTGTGACTCCCACAAGTACCTCACACAAGGTATCGCCGTCTTTACAGACTTTCCAGTTCTGAATTTATCCTCAGTGTACATTTCCTGAGGCCAGGTATGCCGCCATGGAGCCTCAAGAAGAAACCCGGCATCAGTACGCTGACTAGGAGACCAGGTGTCAACATCAATGCTTTTCTCGCCTTCAAGAATTTGAATAAATTTACGCTTATTCTTATTTTCCAGAACGACCGGAAGCAGGAAGCGCCACTCTTCCTGCCTTAATCCATGCTGAGTTACTCGACCATCGTCGTACCTGATACTGCTCGAGGCATGTTCGTACATCGTCAACCACTGCCGGCCGTCCTCACCAACTCGAGAAATATAGGTCGGAAACTCAGACGTAAAATCTGCAGAAAATGGCCATGCAGACAACTCATCTTCCTCTGTAAAGCCAAGATCTACCGAGCAGAGATCTATACCATAGATCTTTAAAGGAGCTGTCTGCTCGTCCGTTGGTGATGTGAGCATTGTAGGATCAATATCTCTATGAAAGCCTACATCGAGCGGATTCTTATAGGCTTTGGCGTCGTCGTTGAATGTTTCAGCGAGCCAGTAGTTATCTGAAATCCGGCAAAGCAATTCATCAAGAGCAATCCACTGATATTTCTTACCGATCCGTTCAGTTAACGCCCGCTGTCTCGTATGGCCGCCGTAGCTCCTAGAGCTATCATCTGGAAATAGCTCGGCTGTCCAGCCAAACTTGTAGGCTCTGTGAGCAACCCACCGTTGCGCGCCTTCTACATCTATTCTGGCCAGTTGACGAGTGCCTCTGAACTCAAAATCAAATTTGTGACTATATTCTGCAGTATATCTAGCTTGTTCCTCCTCGGACAAAAGAGCCAGGAGTTCTAGCTGACAGGCCTCCATAGCCTTCCTAGTTTCATCAAGCCTCCTCTTTTTATCACCGGGCTTTTCACTAGCGCGCTTAAGCAGGTCGACGAAGGGATTGCTACCCCACCTCAGCTCTTGCATCCTTTCAAGTATTTTAACCCGCTTAGAGTGCGGCGCTATAACCTCTGTTTCGAATGATTCTTCAATTTTCTTAGGTGACCGCGGTGCAGGAGAGCAAAGTGGAGCATCCAAAAAATCTCTAACTCTAGGTTTAACTTCGTAGCTTGCAAAATCTCCCATCAGACACGCGCACGAATAGTAGATTGTGTCGTCGCCGGCAGCAGAGGCTACACCCCTAAGCTTTGCGTCCGAAACATTTAGTTTTGCAGGTGAGGACGAATATGGAGGTTGGCAGGCCTCCAAGTCCACGCCTTCATCTAAACAATCCAGTGATACCGCCCGCTCTACTATTCCTAAAGCGTAGTCGCGCACAAGCAAAGATAGAGGGACATGCTCTCTGTTGAAGACATGTCCATACGCTGTTGCTGCGTAGGACTTGAGACGATGAATAGAGGGCTCAATACAGCACGCGCCGTATCCCGCCGCATGCAAGCGCTCCAAGACATACATGTCATCAACATCGGAAAGTGCCGCGCACAGTCTTTCATACAGTCGAACTTCAGCAACAAACAGAGAGGTCAGAGCCTTTGTACAGCAATCACGAACTTCACGATTGGAGGCCGTCGTAAGCCAGGCTAGAGCTAGAGCACACAGATACTGCACCTCTCCATCAGTCTTGGGCGTCTGATCTTGAATACTCCAACTCCAAAGTCTCTCGACGACACCGCCCTCATCAAGATGAAGCTCATTTACCCTGACCGTCCAGAAAGCATCTCGTTCAGCAAGCTTCCGCCGAATTAAATTTTTATGAAGAAACTCTGCGTTCCACGGATGCTTCTTACTGGCACAAAGCTCGATCAGAATGAAAAAATATTGCTCATCCTGTAACGCCAGATTGTTGAAAATCTCTAGAGTCCTATCGGTGAAGGCATCGACATCTCTCCAGCGAATGCTTTCAGCAAAGGACTGGCGAAGAATATGACTGAGCATCCATTTCTGCGATCCGCCAGGCATCACATCAATAAGCTCTACCCCGAACTTCTTTGGTATCTGGATAGATAGCGCCTCTATCAAGCCGCTCCATTCCCAATCGACTTGAGTACCATCTATAAAGAAGCTCAAAACCCCAGACGCAAGCTCAGCGGAGATGTCAGTAGTAACTCCAAGCAAAGAGTCTGCAATCAAATGATCCTGAAGCCGCTGAAAACTGAAACGAATGACATCATCTACCACAAGAAACGGGTCATCTGATTCATTTTCTGGGTCAGGGTCAAGGCGAACGAGCCCATTTCGCAGCAGCACTGTCAACCACGTAAGACCGGCAGGAATAGGGAAATCTTGGAAAGCCGCCTTGCTGATTGCCTCGGCATTTGACTTAGAAATAAAGTCCTTCCGACCAAACGCCATAGCCTTCGCAATTCCCAACAAAGCAGTCATCATAGACGGATATAGTTCACTACTCCCATCATAACCTGCCCCCAAATTCACGGCGACGCTTCTCAAGTAAAAACTGAAGATGCTTTTAGCACCATGAAGCCCTACAGGAAATTGCTTCGCACCTGTCTGCACAAGCGCTATACAAGCACTTCGCAGAAACAATGGATTCACAAATTCAGATGCCAACCAAGGGTTATTAGGATGGGAAATACCATACTTACTCAAATAGACCTTGGCTGCTCTGCGCTGCTCAGCAACGCTAGAAAAACCGTGAACGACAAACTTTTTCACACCACGCAATACAGCATCACTGACAATATACTTTGTATATTCTGTTCGACAACTTACCACAATGGCCAAGTTTGGATATTTACGAACTCGAGAGAAAAACTCTCCCAGCTCATTCTTCCACAACGCCGCCCCAGCCCCTTCATTTATTGCATCAACAAGTATCATCCCCCTGCAACTCTGCGCTTGCGCCTTCGAATTAAGAGCTTGCAACAACGCCTCTGCGGAAATATCAGCGAGCTCTAGGCGGGATGTAATTTGCTGCCAAATATTACCACCCCCTAATTGCTGCCCAAGCACCAGAAGTACAGGCTGATTATTCTGCAGACATTTTTCGGCTGCACTGCCTAGCAGGTGAGATTTTCCAGTTCCAGCTTTTCCATCTATTAGCGCACAACGATCACCTTCGGCCTTAAAGTAATTAGACGTCAACAGACCAACAAGACCATCTGCGGCATCAACAACTCCACTGCACTTTTCCAGCGCAAACTTATAGGTCTCCTTCCCCAGCTCTTGATTTCCAGCACCTGAATTTAACGATATCAGCTTACGCTGATACTCCCTAACACTCTCGGCCAGTTCGCGAGCAAGCCGAATGCACGTATCGATTGGCCAGGGATCAAAATCTTCTTTCAGATCAGCGATTTTGATAGCACCCTTTAATTCATCGAGTGCAGAACCTACTCCGGCCGCATCAGATTCTAGCCCCCGGATAAACCTTGAGGTTGTCGAAGAAAGCCGAGTAAAATTATCTTCAGCCACCAATACAAAGCTTTTAATTTCACCCCTTACGCTATCGCTACGACTTATAACCTCAAAAAGCCTTTCAATCTCTACCTCTACATGATCTTCTGGATGATATCGCTCTTCTAGAGATGTCAGCGCTCGTTCGACGTGGTCTTTGAACCAAGAATCAGAAAACTCAGCATCGCCAAACCAGTAACGGGTTACCCCCTCGCAATCTGGAGCAGTTAACCTGTCTGAAAGTTCGGACGCGGGCCATACGACAAAAACAATATCTTCCTGGCCTAATTCAGCGCGATGAGCATTCCACTTAGCCACACGCGCCTGCCAATGCTGCCACCCTGTAGCGCCCCTCCCCTTCACACCGGACTTATCGGTTAGATCACACGCAAGCGCGACAACATATTTAATCAGTGTCGGATGCGTTTTTATTGCCTGCTCAACGGACTCGTCAATCTGCGCCCAATCAATACTACCTGCGCGAGTAAAAAACTTTGCCTGATAGCCGATCTTTGAACCGTCAGTGAGCAGCCAATACGCTTCCACACCGCCGTCGCCACCAGCTCCCTCTATTCGCCTGAATTCTTTCGCCTCAACCGGCCTATCACTTTTAGCGAGCTGGCACATCAGCGACTCAAAAGATTGACGCTGACCTGCCTCCAAACCTCTTATCTTGGAGAAATCCATGCTTAAACCGCCTTCCATTCTTAACTGAGAACTGTTTTGCCTAGTAGCAGTAATTACTTGCCAGTATTGAAAATACTGCGCACAACACCTTCACTCAATCAATATGACTAAAGAAGCACGCCTGCCGACTCCACTTAAAATACAAATTTCTGCCATCCCAATAGCTGACCTGTCCTTGGGAGTCGACACTTCGCTTTGCTCGGAAGACAGTGGAGCCACTCCTTTGGGTGAGGATGCGGTTGTCCAGGATCGGCACCTCATGACCTTCAGGACCATGCCCATCCTGACCAACGATCCGCCTAGGTAGATACATCAACAAAGCGGCATGCCTGGTCTCTTTGAGCACGAGCGCGAAGGAATTGGTGATCGTGCGATACCCGGTATGTGCATGAACAACCAGGTCATGGTTCCCCCTCTCGAAACGGCTCAATGCCGATAGGAGGTTCTGATCTGATACGAGCACCGACTTGTCACGGATAATCCCTTGCTGGGCTTGCCCGCACCAGTCAGCTACGTCTGCAGAAGTATTTAGCTCCAGCCTCCCTTCGCACCGGCCGGCAAAAGCTTCGACACCTGGCAGATATCGCGAAGTAGTCACAAATATGCCGCTTTTGGCCTTTTCAAGAGACACGACGCCGAACAACGCTTGGACAGCCTCGAGACCTATTGGCCTTTTAGGGTCGTATCGTTTGGCTTGAACCAGTGTCAGGGTATCGCCTTGCGGCCCTCGCTGAAGGAGGCGAACGTCGACACCTCCATCACCAACCCCAGGCCCGACCTGTGACTCATATCCCAAGGTTTGGAAAACCCGGGACAGCAGTATCTCGAAAGCTCGGGGACTAATATTAAGGAGCTGCTCAGGCCGAGCTTGGAAATACTGGTAGAGCTCGGCGTAGACGTCGCCAACGTCCTCGACGATCAGGCTGCACACCCATTTCCAGTGAAAATACTGATCGTAGACAGCCTGCAGTTCGTCCGTCGTTGCGTAGAAATAGTAGGAGCAGCCGTCATTGTTCTCGAACCAGAAGCCATGCGACTTACAGACCTCATCCAACTCAGCCCTTAAAGGTGGGTTTAGGTCTTCATCCAGCATGTGGGCGAGATCTCCACTGCTATGGAGGATGAAGACCACCGCATCCTCACCTGGCTCTCCTTGCACACGCTCTGCGTAGGACGTGAAGCCGCTGTCATACCAGAGGTCATTTTTTTCCGCCCATGACTTGATGTCGTTCTGAGCGTTGAGAATACGTTGTTCGAGAACGTGATCGGAAAACGCTGACATTATCCCTTCCCTATTTCAGATCACTTCACTCAGGCCACGGGCACTCACAAATCAACATCGTCGAAAATATTCCAGCCAGTGAATGTGACCATTGCCTGCATCGGTAGGGGCTGCGCGTCTGCAGGCCTCACGACTCGCGCATGTGAGACTCGAGCTATCCATTTCTGTATCCATTTTTTCTGGATGAAGACCTCATCCTGGACACCTGGGCAATCCAGAAACTCGCTGGATAAATCGTCCAGTTGCTCCAAGAAGCCTGCGATGTAGTAGTCCGGACTTCTATCGCCTGTATAGCTCGCGATGTGCGCGTCTCGGATCCTACGAAGGTCGGTCTGCAAGAAGCTCTCAACCTCTAGATAAAAATCTTCCAGCGCCTGCGGTTCAAAGAATTGGTGCACGCGATGATCGCAGATGTAGGCAAGGTCATCGTGTTCAAAAACGGCTCGAGAGATTTGCAGCGCGATCTCTCCATGAAGCTTTACTGGAAGTAGGCCAAGATTCTCTAGGCGGATTGCTAGGTAAGCCACGCTTGAGAACGAGGTAGGCTGAAAATCTTCGATCAGGTTGTTCAGGAAGGATGTGTCCCTTTCCGAATACGCTAGCAGAAAGGCTTTATCAGCCCGTTGCAAAAGGAACCTGTACAAGTCCTCCTCATCGGGACTCTCCTCATCAAGCTCTAGGGCAAAATTGTAATAGAGCCTGTCTGCGATGAAGGAGAACATGCTCGCGGGCAGGATCGTAGCGTTTTTTAGCCCCATGTCGCCGCAAGTAACCATCTCCATCAACCGTTGAATGGAGGTACCCTCGACAAAGATCTGAAGGTGCTCGGGGCTCTGTGCGAGAATGATCGCGAACGCATCGCCAATGGTCGGATGCTTGTAGCGCCAGTGACGACCTTCCGGGGTGTCCACTAGCTGCACAAAACTGCCGTTGAGGCTATCGAGTGCACGGATGCAACCTCCTGGATCGCTACCTAACCTTTCAAGAGCCCTATCCTCCCCAGGTGTCAGCGTAAATGGGCTTTCAATAGAACCTTTGTTCATGTGGATCAGCGCAAGAGCCGCCTGACAGTGGCGATCCAAGCCCTGCATTGTCTCGACCAGCCAATCCTCTTGCTCCTCAACAAATCTGTCGATTGAGATTTGGTCAAGTAGAAGCCTTTTGGTGAACTCCTTGTTCCCCAACCGCCTGGCGGTCTCCGGGGCAAAGCGACTATGCGATACCACTCCTGGCAAGAAAGCCTTCAAGTCAGCGCGAATTTCAGGTGTCTGATTACCCAGCTTGATGTGGTTGTAAAGGATCTGCTCCCGCTCTGCTGTGCTGAGCCCGTGTACGTCGATGACCACCTGGCTTTCTTCGAGCAAAGGAAACGAAGACCTTTTCAGGTCAAGTCGAGCGCTCCTATAAATGTAATCTCGGCTGGTCAGCACCACGCGATGCCCGGCCCTGATCATAGAGGAGAGCGACGGCATAATCCGATTCCACTCTTGTGTCAGTCCAGACTCGTACTGCATTGCTCCGAATGCATCATCGATCCAAAAAAACTGAGACTGTTCCTCAGTATTCCAATGGTCTCTGATCTGCTCGGGCCTATCGAGCTTGAGTACCTGGCTGCCCCATCCATCCATGGCACAGATAGCCATCAAGGAAGCGATAGTGGTCTTGCCTACTGCTGGCTCCCCCACTAAAAGCACAAACCCATGCTGCTCGAGCGCTTTCAACGACTTGCGATATGCCTCAGTGACGACCATCTTCGAGAGATCAGGAAGCTGAGTCAGGAGTGCCTTTGTCTGCTTGTACTTTCGATCATCAAAAATCTGACTCAAGTCGCCCAGACCATAGAGCCGCGGCACGGTCATGCGAAGATTGCTGTTCAGCTGGATCTTGTCGCAGATCCAGGTAGAGCCCAGTAGCAAAACGTGCTTGACCCCTACGTTCTCGAATGCGGACTCGATCTTGCGGTGGCTCTCGCCCGTCCAATCTCCATTCGTCATGAGGACGTAAACGTCACATTGCCCCTCTGCCACGAGTCGGCGCACCTTTATGAGCTCATCAGCCACATCCGACAGAGTGAAATTATGATCACGGCGTGATGTGAATTTGCACTGGAAAACAAACTTGCCTTCGTACAGCTCATTTGGCTGCGGTGCCCACCTTCCAGTGAAGGCCCCATCGCGCCCCCGATCGTTGCCCTCAAGGAAGGTCGTCAACGTCTGCCCTAGTACGCTGGAGGCTACTGACGTGCACAACTGCTGAAAATTGTGCCATCCCAAGAGGTGAAGGTCGTATTTGGGGGAGCTCATCAATCGCTGGATCCTTGCAACCAAAGTCCTGAAACTGGACAAAGTGCCAGCATAGCGGAACTGCCGTAATGGCGTGAGAAGCAAACCGGACGCAGCACTGCACATCACCCTTTACACCGGCGTAGAGAAATGGCCAGAACACGACGGTCGGCAAGTGATATGGCAGATCGCTGCGCGACGCAGCACCTACAAGCACTTGAGCAAACGCAGTGTTCTCTACAAAGCCAAACGTCAGATCGAGAAGGCCAAAGCGCAGACACGGGCGAAAGTCGAGCATCCCTTTCGCGTGATCAAGCGCCAGTTCGGTTATGTGAAAACCCGCTTCCGTGGGTTGGCTAAGAACACGGCGCAACTGACTACGCTGTTTTGGCTGAAGTCGTAAACCACCGCCGAGGTTTCGCAAAACGAGCTGGTGGCTTAAGCCCAAACGTAAGATCGATGGGTTTTCTTGGTGCCCGGCATAAGCACCTGTACCGGCGTTTCATCCACATGGACGACCGGCTGCTCAAGCACCACCTCGCGCAGCGCATCGACCAGTGGCTGCAACTGCACACCACAGGCGCCCACCTATTGAGCAAGCGTCGAGCGCGGGATAGCAAGGCCGGCGCGGCCAAACATGGCCTCCTGACGGTACAACGGCAGATGATCGGCAACTTTGCGATCATGACGTGGGCCAGCAAGCCCGCTGTTGGGATGCCTTTGTCGATCATCTGCGCCGGCAGCCGAGCCTGGGTCAGCGTTTCACAATTGTCGCAGACCCACTTGCCACGGATATGGCGCTCGACGGTGAATACGCCCCGTTCATATTTCGTCTATCACGCCCCCACACGCTTCCACGAGCTCGCAAAACCAGGCCGCCATGGTCTCACTGGCTTGAGACATCTCATTTTGTACAGAGCCTAGAACTCCACCTTGCCCCGACCCGCCTTGACAGTGCTGCGCCTGGCTTTCCCTTCGAGGCGACGGGTCTTCGAGCCAAGGGTCGGCTTGGTGGGACGGCGTTTCTTCTCGGTCTTGCCGGCATTGATGATCAACTCGGCAAGACGCGCCAGTGCGTCAGCGCGGTTCTGCTCCTGTGTGCGGTATTGTTGTGCCTTGATGATCAACACGCCGTCGCCGGTGATGCGACTGTCACGCAGCGCCAACAGCCGCTCCTTGTAAAACTCGGGCAGCGACGAAGCGGGAATGTCGAAGCGCAGGTGCACGGCGCTGGACACCTTGTTGACATTCTGCCCGCCTGCGCCTTGCGCGCGGATGTAGGTCAGTTCGATGTCGGCATCTGGCAGATGCACGTTACTAGAGATGGTCAGCATGGCATGGCCCTTGTGATTCCCCTCCATTATCACAGCCTTCGCCGCTCACCCACAGAACAAAATACGGTTAACCTCAACCACACTGATCGAGGCACCCCACTCCGCCATTGTGAATGGCGGCCGCGTTTCGCGGACCGCCACGGGTGGAGTGAACTCAGCGCATCATACCCAACTCGGCATCGTCCATCAGCGCCTTGGCCAACGCGCTCAGGTAATGCGCAGCCCAGATCATCATCGGCTTTTCATCCATCAACCCGACAATCGTCAGTTCCCGCACGTACCCCATCAATTCCGAAGACTGCTCCCGAGCGCTCTTGCAAGGAATGCCGGCTTCGATGCGAAACAACGGATGGGTCTGGTTTTCACCTTGGTAGAACGTGGTCTTGCCTACGGTGGTTTTCTCGTTCGATTCGTCAGTAGTCATGGGTCCATCTCCCTGATCGTCTAGCGCCTGGGCGGACAGCTTCGCGGGTGATCAGCCCAGCCCAGGCAATACCTGGTTTAGGCTCAGTGCAGCGTTCGCGGTTCGTTCGGCAACTGTATCTGGACGTAGTACGTGGCCTGGATGAGGGTGTCTTCGAGGGAGTGGAGGCTTTGGGGTGGATCGGGGACCATCTTCAACATTCCTATATCTCCAAATGGGCTGCACCGATCCCGCTGTCAAACAGGTTGGGTGGCAGCTGTGTGCGGGTTGACAGACCGGCGGACATAGGAAGTTCCGGCGCACGCAAGCGTGCCCCACACGCAGCTGCCATTAACAGCGCTGCAGAACCTACATACCGTTACGGCCTGTCAAAGCCGTGTCACTGATGAGCAGCGACAGGCCCAGACTAGAGCCCTGCCAGGGCACCCGCAACGGAAAATAGGCGGCAACAGTATCTTTGGGAAATGCCCTACAAGAAAGCGAAAAAATCTGATTTTTCGAGGCTAGTTGTAATCAATGAACACCGAACGATTCACCATCACATCAGGCAATAGAATTCCCTAACCTCTGCCACAATCTCTCCCTTCGCATCATAAAGCCTCGCCTCTGGCGTCATGGCCATGGAGCGGGCCTCGAGCACGTAGCGCTGCCCAGCCTTGAAATGCTCGTAGTCGAGGGTCAGGTAGCATTGCCTTACCGTGGTACCTCCCATCAGGCTGATGCCACCGCCACCATTTACTTCGTAGTCGAACCTGACGACCAATTCATGGCTGCCGGGGCTGACCTCAAAGAAGCGCCCGTCGCGCAGGCGTTGTTTATCCAGGCGTTCGGCCAACAGCACACGGTCATTCGGGAATGGCGTCGAGAGATCGACCCAAGCCATCTGTGGGTTGGCAGTGGGCATCGGCGCCTGGCAACCCGCCAATGCAGCGATCGCGAACAACAGTGTCAACTTGCGCATGGGTAGTTCCCCAAAGGCTCCTGGGCTCACTATTCAGGATAACGCCGACAAGTGTCGATGTGCGCATGAAGGGACGACCGAAGCCCCCTCCTTCGCCTTCATGCTGATACTTGGTTCACGCAGCCCCTTCTCGTATGATCGTCGCAATCTGATCTGGAACGGATTTCGTGAAGTCGTTACCTGGAAATGTCCCAATTACCCCGGTTGCCCCCAAGGACGTGAAATGGAACGTGGGCGAGGCTGCCAACCAGCTCTCATGGGACGACCTGCGGATCATCAAAACGCTCAGTGAGTGTGGCAATCGCGCTGCCACGGCCAAGAAGCTCGGCATCAACGTGTCCACTGTCTCCCGCAGGGTCTCCCAGGTTGAAAAAACACTTGGCGTAGCCTTGTTCGATCACCGCAAATCAGGCTATCTGCTCACCATCGAGGGCGCGGAATTGCGTGCCCTCGCCGAGCGCGTGGAGCTGGACATCGTCAGCGTGACGCGGCGGGTCTCACGTGCCGGCCAGGGGCCACTCGGAAAGCTTCGTATCACCACCAGCGACTCACTGCTGCTTTACTTCCTCACCCCCATCATCGCGGACTTCAAGGCCCTCAATGAAGGCATCACGATCGAGGTGCTGGTGGGCAACGAATCACTGAGCCTTGCGCGAGACGAATCGGATATTGCGGTTCGGGCGACCAGGAAACCCGCCGAAAGCCTGGTGGGCCGCAAACTGGCCACAATCGCCTGGGCTCCCTACGGCAGCAGCAACCACACATCGCCTACTCCTCTGTTCACTGAAGGCCAGGCATGGGTTTCCTATTCCGCGGCGCTACGCGGGCTCAAGGCAACGAGCTATGTCGAAAACAGGGTCGCTGCCGAGTGCATCTCGTACCGCACCGATTCGGTCGCGGCGGCTAGTGTTGCAATCGCGGCAGGCCTGGGGGTGGGGTTTTTGCCCTGCATGCTGGGTGATATCACGCCAGGGCTTGAACGCGTCGGCCCGGTGGTGCCGGAGCTGCAGGATGAGCTGTGGCTGCTGACGCACCAGGACATCCGCAAATCGTGGCGGGTCAAAGCATTCATGACTTTCTGTGCAGCTGCCGTTGCCAACCAGAAGCCGTTGATCGAGGGCCAACTGGTACTCCCGGTCACGTAGAGCGAAACCGGGAGTGCGGGTCACTCAGCGTGTGAGCCAAGTACCGCTTTGCAGGCGATTTCGATCAGCTGTGGGCGCTGGGCAAGCCTCGAGACGCCGATGATGTTGCTGGCGCATTGAGGCCGTTCCGTGCCGTAGGCGGCCTTGCGCACCTTGCCTACCACGGCAAAGGCCGCGTCCATGTCCAGTACGTAGAGCGTCTCTTCCACGACATCTTCAAGCGTCGCTCCATACAGCGCGAGCAGCTTGGCGATATTGTCGTAGGCGGCGCGCATCTGATCCCCCATCGAAGAGAAATCACAGGGCCTGCCGTCACGATCCAGGGGTGCCGGCGCGACCAGGTTGCCTTCTTCGTCATGATTGAACTGGCCCGATACGTAGATCTCGTTCCCTACCCGCCGGGCCTGCGGATACCCGTAAGAATTCTCCCACGGCACGCCCCAATAGGCGGTTAGTCTGTTGAGTGGTTGTGAAGCTGCCATCGCATTCTCCTGGCGTAAACCGGATCAGGTAGATCCGCGTTTGCGTGCGAATACTAGCAACAGGATGAACAAACGAAGGGCGCATTAATGCGCCTTTGAGAGCGCAAAGGTGCGCCACCGCTTCGCTCTGCGATTGGCTATCTTGTTCTCGGACTCAAGCAACGGGCATCACTGAGGACGTCATCCAGTGCCTCAGCACAGCCTGCGAAAAGCAGGCGCCGTGACTTGTGCGATGACCATCATCCAGCTGACAGGGAACACAAATGAACAATCCAAAAACTGAAGTACTGACCCCATTCAACAGCCAACTGATCTTCATCGATCAGCAGCCACAGATGGCCTTCGGCGTTCAGAGCATCGATCGCCAGACCCTGAAAAACAACACCGTAGGCCTGGCCAAGGCAGCCAGGATCTTCAATGTGCCCACCACCATCACGACGGTCGAGACTGAAAGCTTCTCTGGGCACACCTACCCCGAGCTGCTCGCCGTCTTCCCCGACGCTCCGCTGCTGGAGCGAACCTCCATGAATTCCTGGGATGACCAGAAGGTGCGTGACGCGCTGAAGAAAAACGGGCGCAACAAGATCATCGTTTCCGGCCTGTGGACGGAGGTGTGCAACACCACCTTCGCGCTGTCGGCGATGAACGATGCCGGCTATGAAATCTACATGGTTGCCGACGCCTCCGGTGGCACCACCAAGGAAGCCCACGACTACGCCATGCAGCGCATGATTCAGGCAGGCGTGGTTCCGGTGACCTGGCAACAAGTGCTGCTGGAGTGGCAGCGCGACTGGAAAAACCGCGACACCTACGATGCCGTCATGGAACTGGTGAAAGAACACTCCGGCGCCTACGGCATGGGTGTCGACTATGCCTACACCATGGTGCACAAAGCACCAGAGCGCGTTCAGCACGGCCCAACCCTGGCCCCGGTCGCTGCCGCTGTCTGACCATTGCCAGCCCCTGCATCCAGGGGCTGTTCATTGACCCGCTGATGGGTACGCCGGCTGGCTGAGCCAGGCCATCGAATCGAGCGTTATCGTCTGTAGCCCGCCCGAGGCTGCAGTGGCCTGCTCTGCCCACTCGAAGTGTGCGTGCCCACTTCATTGATTAATGGATTTGTATGAACAGCGATCACTGCACTGTGCTGGCGACTGTCGCACTGAAAACGACCGGGCTGCTCAAGCCCTGGCAGGTCACGACTGCCAAGAGGTTGATGCTGGAGAACCTGGACACCGGCATAACTGTTACGGAACTCGCCCAAGCCTGCTCGCTGTCGCGTAGCCATTTCACACGAATGTTCAGGGATACCCTGCATGTGCCCCCGCAGCAGTGGATGCGTGAACAACGGTTGCGCAAAAGCAAGGAACTACTGGGGGGCTCGGGAATGATGCTCGCTGAGATCGCACTGGAGTGCGGTTTCTGCGATCAGTCCCACTTCTGTCGCACATTCGTGAAGGCCGAGGGGATGTCGCCGCAGGCTTGGCAGCGACAGGCGTCCATGCTGGCTGAGCCTTTGCTCAATTAGGGAGCACATTTGTACTCTATCGATGCCGCCCTACCCTCATGGTCAAGGCAGTCGCTACCAAGAGCATCATCCCACTGGTGATGAAGGTCGCCTGGTACCCAACGCCGTCATATAGCACCCCACCTAAGGTCGCACCTACGGTGATCGCCAGTTGTATCACCGCGACCATCAGGCCTCCCCCGGCCTCGGCGTCCTCGGGCAGCATCCTGGCCAGCCAGGTGAACCAGCCCACTGGCGCACAAGTGGCAATCAAGCCCCAGCCACCAAGCAGCACCGCCGTCGGGACGACCCAGGAACCTGTCGAAATCACAGCGAATGCGATGACGGCCATGAGCAGTGGAATACCGGGCAGCACTCTGAACAGATGCCGGCCTACGAGCGAACCTACCATCATCGTTCCCACCAGCCCCGCGACGCCGATGATCAGCAGAAGCAGCGACAACGTGGGCACGTCCACCTGTGTCACGGTTTCCAGGAACGGGCGAAGGTAGGTGAACAGCGTGAACTGCCCCATGAAGAGGAATGCAACTGCAGCCATGCCAAGCGCAACCTTGCTGTCCAGCAGCAAACGCAGGGATGCGGTCGCCGAAGCCGTACCACGCTCGCCAGGCATCGCCGGCAGCGTGAAGGCCTGCCAGATCAACGCAATTGCGGCCAAAGGTACGACGCAGAAGAAGGCCCCTCTCCAGCCGATCAGGCCGCCCAGGTAACTGCCGACCGGGGCCGCGATCGCCGTAGCCAGCGCAGTACCGCCCTGCATCACGGCAATGGCCTTGGGAACGAGGGCTTCAGGCGCGATACGCATCATCACTGCGGTGGACATCGACCAATATCCACCGATGGCGATCCCAAGCACGGCCCGCCCCAACATCAAGGTCGGGTAGTTCGGGGCAAACGCCACCATTGCACCGGAAACCAGCATTAGCGCCGTGGTGGCCAACAGGACAGGTTTTCGATCAATACCCTGCGTCAGGGTGGACAGCAACAAACTGGTGACTACGGCGAAAAAGCCCGAGATCGAAATGGCTTGGCCGGCATGGCCTTCGGTAAGCGACAAATCAGTTGCAAGTGGTGTAAGCAGGCTCACCGGCAGAAATTCGGACGCTACCAGGGCAAAGGCGCAGAGTGACATTGCCAGCACGGCGCCCCAGACCTGCCTGCTGGAATGTTGAAGGGGGATCGCTGAGCTGGTCATGGTGGTTCTCGTGCAGCAGGTTATGAAAAAGCGGGTGCCCTCGCGTTACTCGAGCACTTTGGCAACATTGCCTGCCGCCCATCTTCCTCGCGAAAAACGGCGTATCAGTAGATCAAACGACCAGTTTTCTTGCCTGATTCTCCAGACCCTGTCGACGGGGCATGGACAGCGTAAGTTACCCACGAGTAGTGTCTTTCCAAGAGATGACCTGAGGCTTCCTATGTCCGCCACCACACAACCGACCTCACACGCGCACCCGATGGCCACGCTGTGCAAGGTCATCGGCGCGCACGCGCCAACGGCTGGCGATTTCGCGACACGCATCGCAGACCTCAGCGTCTATCGACGCAACGCACCGGCCCCACCGATCACCTGTATCGTCGAGCCAAGCATCGTGCTGGTCGTGCAGGGCGCCAAGGAAATGGTCATCGGCGGCGACGTGTTCCCTTATGACTCGACCCGGTTCCTGGTCACCTCGCTGAACATCCCTGCCCATTCGGCAGTGACGATGGCCAGCGAAGGCGCACCTTGCCTGGGCCTGGTGTTCAAGCTCGATCTGCGCACACTGGCAGAGTTGATCGCGCAAGACGGCCGCCTGCCGGCGGGCAGCCAGTCTGTTCACACAAGCGCCGGCGTGGGTTTGCTAAGCCCGAAGCTGCAGGAGAGCTTCAGCCGACTGATCGAGCTTTTGGAAGAGCCTGATGCGATACCCGTGCTCTGGCCGCTGATTCAGCGAGAAATCCACTATCGGTTGCTACAGAGCGACCAGGCGCCCCTGCTCCGCTACATCGCCTCGGTCGGCAGCAAGGGGCATCGAATCGCGAAGGCCATCGACTGGCTGAAGCTGAACTACGCCGCGCCGTTGCGGGTAGATGAATTGGCCTCTCGGGTGCAGATGGGGCTTTCAACCTTCCATCAGCACTTCCGCCAGCTCACCGCGATGAGCCCGCTGCAGTATCAGAAATGGTTGAGGTTAAACGAGGCAAAACGGCTGATGCTCAATGAACACCTGGATGCTGCCACGGCAGCCTTCAAGGTCGGCTATGAAAGCCCTTCGCAGTTCAGTCGCGAATATGGGCGGCAATTCGGTACGCCGCCGAAACGCGATATTTCGGAATTGCGCCTGGGTGCAGAAAGAATGGAACAGGGCGACTGCCTTCCTTGGCCTTTGACTACGAAATAGCTTCACTTGCGGGCATGCGTGCCTTGCAACAATCTTCTGGCCTGCGCGGGTCCTTGTAGGAGCGGCCTTGTGTCGCGAAAGGGCTGCGAAGCAGCCCCGGCAATTGGTGCATCTGCGCTGAAACCCTGGGGCTGCCTTGCAGCCCTTTCGCGACACAAGGCCGCTCCTACAGCTGACCGCGTTGCGCTGCCATGGCTTTCTGTCAGGCATCGACAGCCTGCTGCAGCCCTCCTCCCAGCGGCAATTCATACGATTTCTTCACCGTACGCACCACCAACGTCGAGGAATAAGTGCGAATCGGAATATCCCGGTAAGTGTCGAGAAACCGGTAGATATAGTCGGTGTACTCTGTGGCATCGCGAAACTTGGCAATCATCACGAAGTCGAACTCGCCTGTCATCAGGTAGCAGTCCTGAATCTCCGGGTGGCTGGCCAGGATGTGCTGCATCTTGCGGTCAATGTCGTTGCTGTCGCGGTCTAGCTTCACCAGAAAAAAGGCAGTCACCTGAATGCCAAGCTTGCGCTCGTCCAGTATCGCGACCTTGGCCTTGATGATGCCTGCGCTCTCCAGGCGCCTGATACGCCGGTAGCAACTGGTGGAAGACAGCCCGACGCTGTCACTCAGCAACTCCAGATTCTGGCTGCAATCCTTTTGCAGCTTTCCCAGAATCTTCAGATCCATGGCGTCTGTCATTTTTCACGTGTCTTCCTTGAAAAACTGCAATGAATCCGCCGCAAGGACGCGCCAATTTGCACGATTCCCTGCGTGCCAGCTCTTTACCATCAACTGAGCTTAGCAGCCCGCCTGCGGGGCGCATGAGAGGGACCTTATGATCATCGCGAAACCGACATGGGCCGCGGACATCCACGGCCTTTTTACCGCTCCCTACTGGATCCCCGCTGCGCAGCGCGCGGCCGTGGCAGCCTCCTGGACCGGGTGCATGAACGCCTATTTCGTCTACCTGGACGACCCCGAGTCGGTCAAAACCTGGTCAGAAACCATCTACCAGCACCTGGCCTCGCGCAACATGCCGCTGACCCTCGACCAGCAACAGTTCTGGCCGATCGATGCCCTGGAAACCTTCAGGTTGTGGGTCAACCAGGGCTGGCGCCTGGACGCCGATTCTCCCTTCGATCTGGCCGAACGCATCCCGCCACCAGACCTGCCCCAATCGGTCAGGCGGGTGAGAAAGGACATCCGCGCCCTGAGCCTTGAGGAACTGAACCTGTACCGCGCCCGCCTGGACGACGTGATGCAGGTGGGCGACCCCGACAGTGGCTCGCCCTGGCAACGTTACGCCTACATCCACACCAACTGGTGCCTGCATTACCAGGAGGCGTTTGCCCTCTGGCACCGGGCCTACCTGTTGTACCTGGAACAACTGATCGACTGCGCCATTCCTTACTGGGACTGGATGGCCGAAGATGCCAGCGTCGACGGCAGCCCACAGGCCGGCCTGCCCCAGGCGTTTCTCGATGAAACCTATGTGCACCCGCACACCGGCGAAACCCGGCCCAATCCCCTGCGCTACGCGGCCGCCAAGGACGGTTGTTCCAAGGTGTGCGCCAGCGGCGCGGCCAAGGGGGTGGACTGCCGCTATGTGCAACGCGACCGGTTGTTCTACACCCACGGTGACGACTCGCGTTCGGAGCGCGCCCGTTTGTACGGCATGAGCCGGATTTTCCAGCAACAGGTGGTGGATGCCCTGAAGTTCACCACCTTCAGCCAACCACAGGGTGTGCCCGGTTATCCGTGGGCCAACATCCCGGTGTTCGACCCGCCCCAGAAGGACAGCCTGTACCCCAATCGTGCCCTCAACTTCGACGGCCTTTACGAGCAACCCCACGACAACTATCACGGCTGGATCGGCGGCGACATGGCCGACAACGCCTACACCGCCTTCGACCCGGTGTTCTGCTCCTACCACGCCAACATCGACCGCATGCTCGAGGTCTGGATCAGGGCCAACCCCGGGGCGCAATACACCACGCAGTGCCTGCTCCAGCCGTTCTCCGGCCACGACGCCACGCAGCTTACCTTCACCAGCGCCGACGCCTGGCGCTACACCACCATCGGCGACATGGCCCAGGACAGCCGGCACATCGGCTACGACTACGGCGTGCCGGTGGCCCCACAGTTCGGCGCGCCCAAGGCGGCCACCGGCGCCTGCTGCAAGCACAGCGCAAAAGCCGGGCCTGCCGCGGGCAACGCCGCAGGGCCCGGGCCGTGGGTGGTGTTCGATCATGTGCGCTGCACCCATGACACCTATCTGATCGATGTCTTTCTCGACCAGCCCGACGCTGCCACGCAGCACGTCAGCGCCGACAACCCCCATTACGTGGGGCGCTTCAGCCGTATCGGCATGGGGCTGGTGGACGACAAGGGCCGCTGCATCACCCACGGCGTGTCCCGCGCACTGAATGCGGCCCGCAACGCCGCTGCGCTGGGCCTTGGCCGCGGCGATGCGGTGCAGTTGTCGCTGGTGGTGACTCACCTCGACAGCGGCCGCGTGCTGACGCCTGACGAATACACGACCCTGCCCGGTTTCATCGCCCAACTGGTGTGGGACGACCCGCGCCAGACCCTCGCCGGCCCGCCCCCGGTCGCCGGCTGCTGCTCTGCTTCCACCTCACGCACACCAGGAGAACCGACATGAGCACGCCCTTCAAGCAGTTCACCTCTCCCGCCGGCCAAGCCCCCAAGGACTACAACAAGCTGGGCCTGGAAGACCAGTTGCCGCAGTTTGAAACCGACTGGAACAACAACCTCACCGGCTGGACCGAATCGTCCATCATCGGCAACCCTTGGTCGGGCCTGAACGACGCCCCCCGCTCGGGTTACTACAACCCGCTGGTGGAAGGTTTCGGCGACGTGACCGCCCCGGCGATCACCTGGGCGCCCTTCCCCAACCGGCTCTGGACGTTCTTCTACAACAACGGTGCGGCGGTCATTCCCCAGTTGGGAGGCAAGGCCATGACCCTGGACCAGGTGATGGAGTTGACCGACCACGGCCAGATCACCCTCGACAACACCCTCTACATGCTCTACGACCCCAACAAACAAGGTACCGTGCTGCAACTGCCGGCCAAGCGCTGCCCGAGCATCGACTGGAACGGCAAGTACACGGCGTTCTCGCCTTCCGGCCCACGGGGCTGGCTCGACGAGTACTGCGAGTGGTCGATCGTGCGCGATGCCAACGGCAACATGCGCAAGATCACCTTCACCTGCGAAAACCCCGCGTACTTCCTGACCATGTGGCGTATCGACCCGAACGCAGTACTGGGCCTGTACCGCGACTACATCGACCCGAACGTGCAACTCGAAGACCTGTACCTTCGCTACACCGCCGACGGCCCGACCGGCAAGGCCGGTGACCCGGTCATCGACCCCACCACCGGCAAGCCGGCCTATGACACCGTCAACAAATGGAACGCCGGAACGGCCTGTGTGCCCGGCCAGTTCGGCGGTGCGATGCACCTGACCTCCGGCCCCAATACCCTCAGCGCCGAGGTGTACCTGGCCGCTGCCGCCACCATCCTGCGCCCGGTGAGCAGCAGCCAGAACGCCCAATCGTTGATCTGCTGCGCGCAGTACGGGCAGAACTATCGCAACTCTGATCCGCACATCGGTTTCATGGCCAATACCACGGCGGTGAACAACCGACTGTCGCTGACCAACCCCATTGGCCTGTACTTGCAACAGCCCACCGATTTCAGCGCCTGGAAGGGCCCGCAAGGCCAGGACGTGAGCCAGTACTGGCGCATCACGCGTGGTACGGCCAAGTCGGCTGCCAACGGTTCCGACCAGATCCTGCAGGCGGTGTTCGAGGTGCCGGAAAGCGCCGGCTTCTCGATCAATGACATCACCATCAACAACCAGAAGGTCAACTATGTGTGGGTCATCGCCCAACAACTGCTGGTTGGCCTGAGCGTCACCGTCAAGCCGCTCAGCACCACGCCTCAAGCGTTCCCATGCGTGCAGGACCGGGTGGGCGGCCTGCAACCCTGGCCAGTGCAGCTTCTGCCGCTGGACCTGTTCTACGGGCAATCCCCAACCGACCTGCCCGCCTGGCTTGCACCGGGCAGCAGCAACCAGTTCGTGCTGGTGGTGCAAGGCGCCGACCCGACTACCACGGCGCAGAATGCCAGGGTGCAATTCTCCAACCCTGGGGTGACGGCGCAGGTCACCCAGTACCTGCCCGACGCGTCGGCCATTCCCGGCCAGACCAACTCGGGCGGCACCCAGGCCTACATTCTGACCATCACGGTCAGCCCCTCCGCAGCACCCGGCCTGGTGACAGTGCGTGCCCTCAACCCGGGTGAAGATGTGAACGTGAGCGCGACAGACCACCCTTGGGAGTCCGGCCTGGCGCTGGTGCCGGGGGCCTGAGTCACGCCAGTCACCCCACTTACGCCCCTCTACCGCCGCACCTTCGGGTGCGGCTTCACAGCTTGCAAGGAGCGCAATGATGTCCAGGTCACGCTTGAGTCTTCTGTCGCTGCTGTGCGGCATTCTGCTGTGCCTGTCGACCCTGCAACCCGCCAGGGCGGCCACGCTGTCGGACGCCGATACCTGTGTGCAGCAGCAATTGGTGTTCAACCCGGCCAGCGGGGGATTCCTGCCGGTCAACAACTTCAATGCCACCAGCCAGGCGTTCATGAACTGCTTTGGCTGGCAGCTGTTCATTGCCTTGAACTGGCCGGTGAACCCCGGTTGGCCGGCCACCGCCAGCCTGGCGGGCGAACCCGACATGCAAAGCACGCTGGCGCAGTTCGGGGTCCCCTCCGCACCGGGTCAACCCATGAGCGTGGCGCCGGTATGGGCCAGCTACAAGGACGCCAACGACATCTTCCTGCCCGGCGCACCCACGCCCACCGGCTGGGGCGTGCAAACCCTGGTGCCATCCGGCTGCAGCACCCAGGGTAGCCTCAAGGCCCTAAAGGTCGGCGCCCGCAAGTTCATGAACGCCACCTCCGAAGGCGCGATCAATGCCTTGCACGGTTTCCACCTGTCGACCGGGACACTTGCGTCCATTCCCGACCCGGTCATGGAGGCGTCCGGCGGCTGGCTGACGGACCAGGCGGGCAAACTGGTGTTTTTCGAACGCAAGGTGGGCAAGGCCGAGTTCGACTACATCGTCGACAAGGGGCTCTACGACGCCGCCAACCAGTTGAAGGTCGCGCAAAACCTCGACGGCCAGACACCGGAGGGCCTGTCGCTGCCCATCGGCGAACCGATGCGCTCACTGCCGACCTCCCCAGTGCCACAGGAGCAACTGGGCGCGATCGAGCTCAAGGCCGCCTGGCGGGTGCTGACCGGCAAACCCGAGCTGTTCGGGCGCTACCTGACTACCGTCGCCTGGCTCAAACGCCCCGACACGCTGGAGTGTACCCAGGAGGTGGTGGGGCTGGTGGGCCTGCATATCATCAACAAGACCCAGGCTTCGCCCAACTTCATCTGGACCACCTTCGAGCAGGTGGACAACGTGCCCGAACCGGCCCAGGTCCCGCCGCAACAAACCCCGCCGAACGGGTTTGCCTTCAACAACCCTGACTGTGGCAACGGCCCCGAGTGCACACCAAACCAAGCCCGTATCCAGTGCAAGCAAACGCATCCCGACAAGGACTGCACCGATCTCTTCCCACGCGACCAGCCGGTACAGACCACCCGCGAACACCCCGTGCCCGGCGACCTGCAAGCCCTGAACAGTGCGGTACAAGCCAACTTCGCGCAGCACAGCCAAGGCAAGTCGGTGTTCCAGTACTACAAGCTGATCAACGTACTCTGGACCCTCGCCCCCAATCCGCCCAGCCCGGAACCGGGCGCCAACGCGCAAGTGCCGTTGTCGTACGGGCCGTTCATCAGCCAGGGCAATGTGCCGGTGGCCAACACCACCATGGAGACCTACGTGCAGGGTGACGACTGCAACCAGTGCCATCAGTACGCGACGATTGCCGGCAGCCCCTCGTTGGCCTCGGACTTCTCCTTCCTGTTCAACAGTGCCGGCTCCGCCAGCAACAAAAGCCTGATCAAAAGCGTCAAGGCTTTCGAAACCCTCAAGGACCGCCCCTGAACCGCAAAAGGGGCGATCACCGATCGCCCCGAACAGGGGTTCGCCTATCGCGCTTTGCCCTTCAAGTAGGTGCCTGGCCTCACACCAAAATTTCGCACCCTTGAAATTAATGCGTTTAGTCAGCTTGCCAAATATTCCTTGCACACCGCGGGAACGGGCTTCGGTCATAACAGTACACACAGACCTTCCTGTGTCTGACCTGAGGTAAGCGATCATGGCAAACAATCAAGACAAGGGTGGCAACCAAGGCAATGCTGACACCGGCATGGGTAACAACACTGCCGGCACCGGCCAGCAAGGCGGCCAGGGTTCGGGCGGCCGGATGCCCGGCCAACAGCAGCAAGGTGGCAGCCAGTCCGGCCAGAAACCTGAGGACAAGATGAACAAGGACTGGGAACGTTCCCGTGACACAGGGAGCCAAGGCGGCCAACGTACGACCGACAAGCAGAACCAGAACCTGACAGACAAGGACCGCATGGGCGGCCAGCAAAACCAGGCAGATGACCAGCAGTGGGATAAAGATCGCTGATCATCCGCAGCCGGCATCAGGGTGAGTTTGCCCTGATGCCACCTCCAACGTACGGGAGGTTCCTGATGAACAACCCCAGAGAACGGCATTCGACGGTCATTTGCCTGCAAGCAGGACGCATCCTTTTCGTGCGCAAGCAAAGCGCTGAATGGTCGTTGCCAGGCGGGAAAATAGATCCAGGCGAGCATCATCTGGACGCCGCGCAGCGCGAGCTGATGGAGGAGACTTGCCTACCCTTCAATGGTGCTCGATTCCTCAACCACTATGTGCTCGCTGGCGAGGAACACTATCTCTATCAACTGCCTGTCGAAACTGGCGCAAAGCCTACCGCAAATCACGAGATCGTGGAGTGCCGCTGGTTTACAGCGCCTGAACTTCACGAAGTGCAGATCAAGCCGTCCAACATCCAGCTGCTTGAACGAGAGCACCTGCTCCCTGTGTACAGGTACCCGATTATCAGCGAAACGCGGAAAGTGTTCCGGCACCAACCTGGTTTTTCAGGGGGCTCGACGCGATTAACCTGCCACCACTGCTCACCTGAAAGGTCACATCTCAATGAAAGCAATCGTCTATGACACCCCCGGCCTCCCGATCCAGGATTCCCGATCGTTGTACGAGCACGAACTGCCCAAGCCCACACCCGGTGCCAGGGACCTGTTGGTGGAAATCAAAGCCATCGCGGTAAACCCTGTCGACACCAAGGTCAGAGCCAGCCGCAGCGGTGACCACCCTCAAGTGTTGGGATGGGATGCCGTGGGGATCGTTCGCGAAGTCGGCGCCGAGGTGTCGTTGTTCCAGCCTGGCGACGAAGTGTTCTACGCCGGTGCAATCGACCGCCCGGGCAGTTACAGCGAATATCACCTGGTCGACGAGCGAATCGTCGGGCACAAGCCTCGTAGTCTGGACAATGCCAGCGCCGCAGCCTTGCCGCTCACATCCATCACCGCCTGGGAATTGCTGTTCGACCGCCTGGGTGTGGAGGAAAATGGCGGCGCTGGCAAGAGCCTGCTGATCATCGGTGCCGGCGGCGGTGTTGGTTCGATCCTGGTACAGCTTGCACGCAAGCTTACCCAGCTCAAGGTGATCGGTACCGCGTCACGCCCTGAAACCCAGGCCTGGGTCAGCGAACTCGGGGCACATCATGTCATCGACCATTCGGCATCCTTTGCCCTGCAACTGGAACAACTTCAGTTCAACTCGGTGGATTACGTCATCAGCCTGACCCACACCGATGCGTACCTCGCGCAGATCGTCGAAGTGCTGCGCCCACAGGGCAAGCTCGCGCTGATCGATGACCCTCAGCATCTCGATATCGTGCCGTTCAAGCGCAAATCGCTGTCGGTGCACTGGGAGCTCATGTTCACACGCTCGCTGTACCAGACCGAGGACATGATCAAGCAGCACCACCTGCTGGAAAAGGTATCGGCGCTGGTCGACGAGGGGGTCATCAAGACCACCGTTGGCGAGCACTTCGGCAGCATCAGTGCCAGCAACCTTAAACGCGCCCATGCCCTGATCGAAAGCGGCAAGGCAAAAGGCAAGATCGTTCTGGAAGGCTTCTGATCACTCGCCCGGTCAACGCAACGAAGGCGGGGCCATGAGCCCCGTCACCTTATCCATCAGCAGCGATGAGCTGCTCGAAACGCTCCGCCAGAAACGCTCTGAGCACCTGCACAGCAGGCGTGAGCGATGTTCGATGCGCGCACACCAGCTGCAACGGCGCAGGTTGACCGTAATCCCCGGGAAACAACTCGATCAGCCGCCCGGCACGTATGTCCGCCAGCACGTCCAGCCTGGATTTGTAAACGACCCCCAATCCGTCAACACCCCAACGCCGAACGATATCGGCGTCATCGCTCACGCGGTCGCCTGTGACTTGCACGGTCTTGACGCCATCGGGCAAATGGAAGCTCCATCGCTCGTAGGTTTGCTCGCCCATCACATAACGCAGGCAATTATGCCTGCCCAGATCTTCCAAGGCCCCTGGTGCCCCATGTCGTGCCAGGTAATGTGGCGAGGCGCAGACCGTTCTGCGATTTCCAGGGGCAAGCATCAGTGAAACAAGGCTGGAATCTGCCAGCTGCCCATATCGGATACTCGCATCCAGTTGCTGGCCGACAAGGTCGGCCACCTGATCGCTGATCCGCAGTTGCAGCATCACCTTGGGGTGCAATCGCTGGAAATCGTCCAACCAGGGCAGCAGCAGATTCCTGCCAATATCCGAGGGCATGGACAGGCGAAGTGTACCCGCGATCTCATCTCGCCCCTCGGTCAGCGCCACCTCACCGTTGTCCAGTGCCTCCAAGGCCTGACGGGCATGAGGCAGGTATCGCTCGCCATCATCCGAAAGCCGCAAACGCCTCGTGGAACGCACGAACAACCTGGCACCCAGGCAGCTTTCCAGGCGCTGGACTGCGCCGCTGGCCAAGGCCGGTGAAATATCCAACAACCTGGCCGCTGCCGAGAAGCTGCCGGCAGAGGCTGTTGTGACGAAGACCTGAAGATCATCAACCCGAACTGTTTTCTTCACTGTGGAAAATTCTTGACCTGGCGCGAGGATCAAAGGGTAGCGGCAATGCTGATACGTGCCCAGCGTCGGCTTGCAGGAATTGCAGCGCGCCAGGTGTATCCCGTCATCCAGGCGAAAAAGCAAAAAAGATTTCAGCGCACCGCTGCGGTCAGAATCGTAGATAGCAGTGGAGATAACACCATGAAATTCGCGCTGTTCTGCCAATGGCTCGCCAAGCACGCTGGTAAACCCAGTACCTTCCTCATCGCCGTGGTGCTCATCACCCTGTGGGCTGCGTCCGGGCCCTGGTTTCACTACAACGACACCTGGCAACTGATCGTCAACACATCGACGACCATCATCACTTTCCTGATGGTCTTTCTGATTCAGAACACCCAGAACCGTGACAACGACATCATCCACGTGAAGCTCGACGAACTGATCCGCGCTACAAAGTCCGCAGAGCAATCGGTACTAGGTCTCGAATCTCTCGACAACCGAGAGATCCATCAACTTCGCAAGGAGTATCAGGCGATGGGCCGAAACTGCGAAACGGCCCCACAGTCGCCTCGCGAACAGCAGGCAGACGATGCCGCTCGGGACAACCTGCAGCGCTAGAGGTCCACGGGCATTGAGGCGTTCGGTCAACAACGCGTCGATCTTCAAAGCAGAGCCTCCCTGATTCAAGCTGCAAGCGATTGTCCTGCACACAGATAGCCGCCGGCCCTCTGCCGGGGCAGTCGGGCCGACGACGAAGATGCCGCAGGATCAGGAATTGAAGCCCAACCCCGAGGAAAGGTCGGAGTCTCCAGGCCTGCGCTCTGCCTGTGTCGACGCTTTACCACCCGCCTGATCGAGCGACTCTTCGACCGACGCCTTCACCTCGCGGCCCTTGGCCTTGAGTGTGTCGGTCAAGCGATCGCTGCTGGCGCCCATCAGCTGGTCTTCCTTGCGGGTACTGGGTAGCGCCGCCCCCAATGCCGCACCCAGTGCTATCCCCAAAGCGGCCAATACCAGCGGTTGCTCCTGAAGCAGATGATCGAACTGGCCTTTCAGAGCCGTGGCCTGGTCTGCGGCCTTGTGTGCCGAATGGCGCAGGGTATCCGCAGAAGCCCCCACGGAGTCGCGGGCGCCGCTGCCAAGTTCGCTGGCCCGATCGCGCATGTCATGGGCTTTCATGCGCACCTTCTGGCTGGCGTCGTGCACTGCCTCCCCTGCCTGCGCGAAAGCGCCCTTCACCGTGTCCACCGCGTCGCCGAGCTTTTCGCCCAACCCCGGGCCCTGGTGCGCAGGCCCGGGGTTGAAGGGGCGGTTCTGGTTCAGGCCCAGCCAGGCCAGGCCCAGTACCGTCAGGGTAGTGGGTACGGGGTTGTTCTTGAGGGTGGTGCCCAGGTTCTGGAAGAACTCGCCGCCATTGCCTTTGGCATAGGCCAGGACTCGGTCGACCATCTGGCCCGGGCTCAGGCGCTGTTCGAGGGCGTCCACCAGATCGCTGATGTGCTCGCGCTTGGCGTTGATTTCCTGCTCGAGCAAGTCAGGGTCTTTGTGCGCTTCATGTTCGAAGGAAGTGGTCATGGCAGTTTCCTCTTCAGCGTGTCCTTGTCCTGCTGCATGGCATGCAAGGTGCGGTCAGGGGCCAGATGCGTGGGTTCGAACCGTTTCTTGCCCGACTGCAACATGATGAACCCGATCACCAAGGTGACCGCGCCCACGATCAAGGCGGCCAGCCAAGGCTCGACCACCATCGCCAGGGCGTAGACTGCCGCCAGCAACAGGATGACGAAGCCCGCCAGCATTACGATCGCGCCCGCTGCCACTGCAGCCGTGCCGGCCTTGAGGGTGGCGAGGTTCTGCTGCAGCTCCGCCTTGGCCAGCGCCAGCTCTTTGGTGAACAGGTCCGGTACTTCCCGCATCAGCTGGCGCAACAAACCGCCAACACCGACGGCGTCGTCTTCCACCGTGTGCAGGCCTGGGGTGGTATGCAAGGGGTCTTTGTTCATCATTCACCTCCTTTGAGTGGATCGCGCTCGAACGGGCTGCCACTGACCGGCGTGCCTGCACCGGGGCCGACTGGGTCGACGGGGGTGAAAGGTTCACGGGTGGATACGTCGCTACCACGATCAGGCACTGGCTGCGCGGGGCCGGACTGTTGCCAATCAGCGGACGACGCAGGGGTGGTGGACTCATGGCTGGTGCTGGCTCGCATGAAGCGCGACACAGCAAACCCGATGGCGACGCTACCGGCCAAAAAGAGCGCCGGGTTGCTCCTGGCCAACTGAGCACCACGCTGCAGCAGGCTTTCGGCACTTTCATGGCGTACCTGCTCGGCAAACTCACCCACGCACTCTGCTGCCTGGTTCAGGTACTGCGACAGCCCGAGACTGTCGTTGCCTTGCAGCGCAGCAGCCGCCGAACGCGCTCCTTCCTCGAGCGAATCAAGCTGATCGGCTGCGTTATCACGGTAGTGTTCGAACTGCTCGGTACCTTTGTGCCTGGCCTCGCCAAGCAGCGCACCGGCGTCATCGATCAAGGCATGTTCCTGGGTGCTGCCGGGTGGAGAGGTCGAGCTTTGATTGGTCTTGTCCATCGTTTCGCCCTCGAAGCTGATAGTTGGGTGAGTGCCGCCTTTACTGGGGCATTCATTCGAGGGACGCAGGTGAGGCGGCAGGAGTTCAGCGTTTGTGATCTATGACATTTGCTTGGAGGCCCAGAGAAAATGGCGCAATCAAACCTAGTTATTGGTACCGGAGCAAAGGCTTTGAAGGGGGCGGTAATCAGAGTCGACAACGATTGGAGCACCGCGTTGTCTCGGGGATGCAGCCGCGCTGCTCAGGCCAGCTGGATGAATACCGCGTAAATACCGAGAATCATCCAGAAGACCAGGAATATCCAAGGTGTACGCAGCGAAAACAACAACGACTTGCGGTGCCCGGCCAGGGAGGTTTCCGCCTCGCTGAACAGTGGCGATTCGTCATATGCCAGCCCCATCAGTGGCTCGCTGCGCAGAAGGTGGCTCTGTTTCAATTGCCAGTGCTCGATGATCTTGTAGGCCGCGCGAATGCCCGGCCACGCATTGAGTGAACTCAACACGCCCAGCAATGCGAGAAACGGCGGAACCACCAGCGTGAACATCTCGCCCCAGCTCTGATTGAGGTTACCCATCGACGATACGAACGCGATCACCAGAAACGACTGCGCGGCAAGATAGGCGTCAGTGCGGTTGGCGAGGATGCTGGTCTCGTACTGGATTTCACGGCGGTAGAAATCAAGGCGCTCTTTTGGCGAACCGAACATGCGGGCGTTCCGCTCGCTGATCTCGTGTTCAGGGGTGCCTGGAGTGATGATTCGCGGCACGTACTGGCTCCTGAAAGTGAGAATGATGGTGCCTCGAAACTTGAGAAGCGAACCCATGAGTGAAGGCCTGCCTGAGGATTTCAGGCAGGCCCTGGTCACATCAAGCTTCAGGTACCGCCGGTACCGCTATTGGAGAATTTCTTTACATCAATGGTCGGTGCGACGAACTCCGGCCCGTCGCCCGATACCCGCCAGCGCACATTGTTGATGCCGTAGCGCTCAGCCATCGGCCGGCTGACCTTCTTGATCTTGTGCTGGCCGAACCGCGGGATGATACCCACGCCGGCATCGCAACTTGCCCAGTGCCAGGCTTCGGCGTTGTCCATACGCTCGAGCCGGATGATGAAGGTGCGAAATTCCCCATGAAGCTCGTACTCGATCACATACAACTGCTGTCCAGCCATTGCACTCTCCTTCACCAATTCAGACTAATGGAGCGAGCAACGTGTAAAAAGATTCATTTATTTTGACTGGTTGGTCATCGCTCTTTTCCACGGCGGTGCCGCAAGCGTTCAGCCAGACGCTGCAGCGCTTCCAGCCGGTTCGCCACGCAACGCCTCGCCCTCACCCGCGACGCGCCGGGCATACCCCACACCCCACAGCAGCGCCCGCCTCATGGTTTCCCCCGCGCGCTGGTCGTAGATCCGTTCGCACAGCACGGAACCGTCGGTGCGATAGACACCGATGAACAACTGCGTGGCGCCTGTGCGTGACAAGCGTGTCTGCACCTCCAGGCAGGTGCCGGTGCCGAGCGTTTCTTCATGTGTTTGATGGTGCAGGATCGGGTCGCACCACCGTCTGTAGGTTTCACCTCTTCGTTTCATCTGCCAGCCCTCACCTTTTCATGGCTGCTGATAATGCCCCGGCGATGTACCTGGCTCATGGTCGTGCTCAAGACGCTGCACCTGCACGTCAGTGAAAGATGACGCTTCGTTGCGGTGCATGCCTTGCAGGTAATCGCGCGCCGCTTCGCGGCTCAGGTCCTCCTGGTCGCTGCGCAACTCGCAGGTGCCGGGTTGGTTGTCGAGGATGTAGCTGATCAGGTACAGGTACTTGGCCATCGCTGTAACTCCTGCTGGCTGAATGAAATCGGGCGACTCAGCTCGATTGATCCTGGCTTGAGTGCAGCCGTTCAGCAGCGACGACGACCGGCTCAGGAACTCAGCGCCAGGCCGTCATCAGGGCGCCACGCGTGCCGTTGACCGGGTCTTGTGCGGGGTCGGGCACGGAAGCGATTCGCGCCAGCGCCTGCTGGTGCGCTGCGCTTTCTGGGCGCTGGATATCGTAGTTTTCCTGCCCCTTGGGATAGGCGCCGACCACCAGAAAATCATCGCTGCTCTCGACGCAGCGATGGCCAGTTCCTGCCGGCAGTACCAGTACGTCGCCGCACTTCACGCTTATTGTCTGCCCCGCTTCGCCGCCCAGCGTCACCCGCGCCCGGCCGCATGCGACGCCCAGAACTTCATGAGCATTGGGGTGGAAGTGATGGTAATCGAAGATCCCGCCGCGCCACAGCGGCACCCACTGGTGTGCGGTGAACAGCGCCTCGAAGGCACTGGCGCAGTCTTGCGACGGGTTGAGTTGCAAGCGGTACAGCAATACCGGGAAACGGCTGTTCGGCGTTGCGCCGTCGTCCTTGAAATACAAGGTCTGCACGGTGGCACCCGCAGTGTCTGTCGCATTCATGTCGAGCATCCTGATCCTGTTGTCCGTTCACTTGCGAACCCGATGGCCCATGCAAGGTTCCAGTCGGTAGACCAGTGCGCACACGCTTGAAACTTTCCCGATCCGCGCCAAGTCCAGACCCTATCGGTCACAGGACGGGAGAAGGCAATGACCAGCACGGTAGGCGACTTTCTGGTGGAGCGCTTGTATCAATGGGGGGTGCGGCGCATCTTCGGTTACCCCGGCGACGGCATCAACGGGGTATTCGGGGCGTTGAGCCGGGCCGAGGGCAAGATCCAGTTCATCCAGGCACGCCACGAGGAAATGGCAGCCTTCATGGCCAGCGCCCATGCCAAGTTCACCGGCGAATTGGGCGTGTGCATTGCCACCTCCGGCCCCGGCGCTTCACATCTGCTTACCGGCCTGTATGACGCGCGCATGGATCACCAGCCAGTGCTGGCCATCGTCGGCCAGCAGGCGCGAGCAGCGCTTGGCGGGCATTACCAGCAGGAGCTGGACCTGCTGTCGATGTTCAAGGACGTCGCAGGTGCCTTCGTCCAGCAGGCTTCGACCCCGGAACAGGTGCGCCACTTGCTCGATCGCGCCGTACGTACCGCCGTCGGCGAACGCCGGGTCACCGCCATCATCCTGCCCAACGACCTGCAGGACCTGCCCTACCACGAACCACCGAAAGCCCATGGCACGGTGCATTCCGGCATCGGCTACAGCAGGCCCAGGGTGGTGCCTTTCGAGCGGGACCTGCAACGTGCCGCCGAGGTACTCAACGCTGGACGAAAAGTGGCGATCCTGGTCGGAGCCGGTGCACTGCAAGCCACCGAACAGGTGATCGCGGTAGCTGAAACGCTTGGTGCAGGCGTGGCCAAGGCGCTGCTGGGCAAGGCCGTAGTGCCAGACGACCTGCCCTGGGTCACCGGCGCCATCGGGCTGCTAGGTACCGAACCGAGTTATCGGTTGATGAGCGAATGCGACACCTTGCTGATGATCGGTTCCGGCTTCCCCTACGCCGAGTTCCTGCCTGAGGAAGGCCAGGCCCGTGGCGTGCAGATCGATTTGCAGCCAGACATGCTCAGCCTGCGCTACCCCATGGAGGTCAACCTGGTCGGTGACGCCAGCGAAACGCTGCGGGCACTGCTGCCATTGCTCGAACACAAGACCGAGCGCCGTTGGCGCGACAAGGTCGAAGGCTGGCGCACAGACTGGGACAAGACCTTGCAGAAACGCGCCTTGGTCAAGGCCGACCCGATCAACCCCCAGCGCGTGGTGCACGAACTCTCCCCTCGCCTGCCCGACCACGCCATCGTCACCAGCGACTCCGGGTCCTGCGCCAACTGGTTTGCCCGCGACCTGCAGATACGCCAGGGCATGCAGTGCTCGTTGTCCGGTGGCCTGGCCAGCATGGGCGCGGCGGTACCCTATGCCATCGCCGCCAAGTTCGCCCATCCGCGGCGCAGCGTGGTGGCATTGGTGGGTGACGGGGCGATGCAGATGAACAACCTGGCCGAGCTGATCACCGTCGCCAAGTACTGGCGCCTGTGGGAAAACCCACAGTGGATCTGCGCGGTGTTCAACAACGAAGACCTCAACCAGGTGACCTGGGAGCAACGGGTAATGGAGGGCGACCCCAAGTTCGAGGCCTCACAGACGATTCCTGATGTGCCCTACCATCTGTTCGCCATCTCCATCGGCTTGCAAGGCATCTATGTGGAACGCGAAGAAGACATTGCCGACGCCTGGGAGCGAGCCCTGGCGGCTGACCGGCCGGTGTTGATCGAGTTCAAGACCGATCCGGACGTACCGCCCTTGCCGCCGCACATCAAGCTTGAACAGGCGAAGAAGTTCGCCAGCAGCCTGCTCAAGGGCGACCCGGACCAGGCTGGGGTCATCGTGCAGACGGCCAGGCAAGTTCTCGGTTCGGTATTGCCGGGCAAGAAATGAGACGTGCGCGGCAGCGGGGCCTTACACATCTGCCCGGCGAAACACCAATACCCTTGAAACAGTGGTTTGGCATATGGCATCGCAGGCAGCGACGGCAAAGCGAAACGCGCTGGAACTGGCGCCAGTTTAGCCCTTCCCTACCTGCCTCCAAAAGCCACGCTCACGCTAGCGTTGCTCCCGTACGAACTCGATGAAGGCCCGCAACGCCGCAGGCACCTGGCGGCGGCTCGGGTAGTACAGATACAGCCCCGGGTAGTAGTGACACCAGTCCCCCAGCACCTGCTGCAGATGGCCACGCTCCAGGTGCTCCTTGGCCATGTCTTCGAACACATAGGCCAGGCCGAGCCCTTGCAAGGCAGGCGCCAGCATCAGGCTGACGTCACCCAATACCAAGGGCCCCTGGACATCGACCTCCAGTTGCACGCCCCCGCGCTCGAATTCCCATCGATAAAGTGCGCCACCAGGGAAGCGGTGCCCGATGCAAGGTAGCTGCTTCAAGTCTTGCGGGTGCTGTGGAACAGGATATCGATCAAAGAACGCGGGCGCCGCTACCACCACCGAACGAAGGTAAGGGCCGATGGGCAGCGAAACCATGTCCGCCTGGAGTCGCTCCCCCAGGCGCACGCCGGCGTCAAAGCCGGTGCCCACCATGTCGACCAGTGCATCGTCACTGACGATTTCCAGGCGTATATCCGGATACGCCTGCAGAAAGCGATTGGCCAGTGGCAGTAGTGCGAGCTCTACTGCGGCGCGCCCGGCGGTGATGCGCAGGTTGCCTGACGGTTTGTCGCGGAAGTTGTTGAGGTCCTCCAGCGCGTCGGCGATGTCCCGAAAGGCCGGTTGCAGCCTCTGGTAAAGACGCTCCCCTGCCTCGGTAAGCGCCACACTGCGCGTGGTGCGGTTGAACAGGCGAACATCAAGACGGGTTTCCAAAGCCCGCAGCGCATGGCTGAGGGCCGAAGGCGTAAGGCCCAGCTCGACCGCCGCGCGGCTGAAGTTCAGGTGGCGGGCAATACACAGGAACAGGGACAGGTCGGCGGTGCTGGTTGGCTTCATTGCTGAAAGCTACTCAAAGGCCTATGTAATATTCATGGGATTATCACATCAATCCGAAGATTTTAAAGTTCGCTCAACTCATCGAGAAGGCCCGCATGGTGCAGGGTCGGATACAGGAGGAGTTGACATGCGTACCTGGCTCATTACTGGCGCTTCCCGCGGTTTCGGCACCCTGATCGCCCAACAGGCCCTGGCAGCGGGTGACGCCGTCATCGCAACGGCGCGTAACCCGGAAGACATCGAGGCTCGCCTTGGCCGGCACCCGAATCTGCTGGCCGTGCGGCTGGATGTGACCCGCGAAGAGGACGCCCTTGCGGCGGTCGCTGCTGGCATCAAGCATTTCGGGCAAATCGACGTGCTGGTCAACAACGCCGGTTTTGGCGTGCTCGGCGCGGTAGAAGAAACCAGCGCCAGCGAAACCGAACGGCTGTTCGCCACCAACGTTTTCGGGCTGCTCAACGTAACCCGCGCCGTACTGCCCCACATGCGTCGCCAACGCAGTGGCCACGTGATCAACATCTCGTCGCTCGGCGGCTACCAGGCCTACATGGGCTGGGGGGTGTACGGTTCGACCAAGTTCGCAGTCGAAGGCATCAGCGAAGCGATGCACCAGGAACTGGCCCCCTTGGGGATCAAGGTGACGGTGGTCGAGCCGGGCTTCTTCCGTACCGACTTCCTGGATGACCAATCGCTGGTGAAGACAGCCCTGGAGTTGCCTGACTACGCAGCCACCGTTGGCGTCATGCGCCACTACGCCGAGGCGGCCAATCATGCCCAGCCCGGCAACCCTGCGAAGCTGGCCGAAGCCCTGCTGGCCCTGGCCAATGCAGCGAACCCGCCACTGCGCCTGGCGCTGGGCAGCGACGCAGTCGCGCGCATCGAGGCCAAGAACAGCGCGGTCGAGCAAGAACTGGCCCAGTGGCGGGACCTGTCGCTCTCTACCGACTTTGCCGCGTAGCCGTTACACCGCATGCGCTCCCATAGAACTGCACATAACTCATTGAATTAGCAGGGACCCTGTGGGAGCGGCTTTAGCCGCGAACACCGGCGCAGCCGGTGCCATGCACCGCGTTGGATTTTTCGCGGCTAAAGCCGCTCCCACAGGGTACGAGGATCGCTTGCGAACTCCGTTATCTGTGCGACAGCGCGGCCCAAAGGGCTGGGCAATCTCCCACAGGACCTGTGTATGCCTTCAGGGCTTACAAACAGCCAACATGCTCGCAGCGTCGCTGCGCTCGAATTTGCCAGGTGTTTCAACCGCGATGTGCCTGACCACCAGGTCGTCGACCAACATGGCATAGCGTTGCGAACGCCGGCCCATGCCGCGTGCCGAGAGGTCCTGGATCAGGCCCAGCGCCTCGCTGAACTCACCATTGCCATCGCCAATCATCCTGACCTCCTCGCCCACCTGCAGGCTCGCGCCCCAGGCATTCATGACGAATGCATCATTGACCGAAACACAGAGAATTTCGGCAACCCCGGCGGCGAACAGGTCCTGGGCCGCAGCCACGTAGCCCGGGACATGCCGCTCCGAACAGGTTGGCGTGAAGGCACCAGGCAAGCCGAAGATCACCACTTTTTTCTGCTTGCAGCGCTCGTGCAGGGAAAACGCGTTCGGGCCGATCGCACAACCGCCCTCGCCGTTGCTGTACTGGTAAAGCGTTACGTCGGGCAGTGTATCGCCGGTCTTGATCATCGCTGTCTCCCTGGGGCGGTAAATGGCCAGGCATGATGCAGCATCCTCCGGGGTACGTCAGCTACCACCGCGAACAGGCCAGCCCCCAGCCCGATCAACACACTGAAGCACGCCATCGATCTCGGCCACTACCTGCCTAGTTGCATCCTCGATGGCCCCTTCATTACGGCACAGTACCCAGCCGTGTTCCGCTACCGCACGTTCGAACGCCTCGGTACAGGCAACCTGCTCGTCCAGGCTATGGATCACCGTACTACCCAACCCGCGCGTTCGTGCCGCGGCCCTTGCCCATGAAGTATCAGGGGCCGTGACAACGCCGACATGCAAATCGGGCACTTGCACATTTCGCTCGAGGTTCAGACGCAGGATCTCGTCGAACGCCACGCTGCGGCGAAATGCGGCATCGGACGGGTACCAGCGATCAATCAGGATGATGCTGTCTACTGGCTGCCTCGGCAGCACATGTCGGGAAATCCAGGCACGGCTTTCGGCGAAGCGCTCGCATACCCTCAATTCCAGGTCCCGGGAGGGGTTTCTGACCAGTTGGTTGACGAGGGCCATGGTTTCTCCCCGGTAGGGGTCGCTTTTTTTCTCGCAAAGCCGGATCACTTTCTTGTTGTCAGCCCTCAGGGCCTTGGTAACCGCCTCCAGAAGCGTGGTCTTGCCGGTGCCCTTGGGCCCATCGATGGAAACAAACAGCGGGCGGGTCATTTCTGATTACCAGTCGAATCTGAAAATACAGCGCAGGCCTGGGTGCCAGCGCGGTCTTTGTGGGAGCGGGCATGCCCGCGAAGCAGGCGACGCGGTGGATGGCACCGGCCAAGCCGGTGTTCGCGGGTAACCCCACACACAGGGTCCCTGCCAAAGCAACAAGTCATGTGCAGCCCCATGAGAGGGGGCATGCAGTTGGCCGGAATCAACCCAGCTGGGCCTGAAGAAACAGCGAAAAAAGCTCCGACTGCGATTTGATACCCAGCTTGCTGTACATATGCTTGCGGTGCACTTTCACTGTCTCCACGGAGATTTCAAGCTTGCGCGCGATCTCTTTGCTGGAACACCCGCTGAGCATCAGCCGGCCCACCTCCAGCTCACGCCCGGTCAGCGGCGACTCCATCTGCTCGACCCTGTCCTCCATGCGGCTTTGCCAGTGCGGCGCGGGCTTGGTGGCCTCTTCCAGCAACTCCCGCTCGAACGTCATCCGCTGGCGCATCAGCGCAGTGACCCAAGGCCGCAACAGTTCCAGCAGGGTGACCTGCTCGATGCTGAACCGGCGCTTGCTACCCAACGAGAGGCACAGCGTGCGCTGCGCATCCAGCTGCACGTTGAACTGAATTTCATCGGCAACCACGTTAAGCCGGAAATAGCGCTGGTAGTAGTCCGTCTGCTCGAAACACTCAGGGGCCACATCCGCCAGGCGCACAAGGCCGGACACCGCAGCCTCTCGGCTGGCCACGTAGAACGGGTCCAGCAGGTACAGGCCGTTCAGGTAGTCCTGGAACAGCGGGTCAGGGTTGCCGTCTGCACTGGGGCATTCGGCGAACACCTGCGGGCGCCCTGCGGAAAACAGCAGCGCAACCCAGCTGTCGCAGGCAACGTACTCGTTCAGCAACCGCACCAGGGCTGTCCAGAAGTGGTCCTTGTCGAGGGTTTCGATCAATTGGCCTACCGATCGGTGCCAGGCGATGTCGTGCAGCGTAAAATTCATCCTCTACCCCTGTTGGGTTACCACGTGGGCGTAATACCCCCCGCCATGATGACCACCCCATAATCCGGGCTAGCTTACGCTGAGCGAACCTGTACCGGGATCGTTTTTTACACCCCATGCCGCCAGGGCATGGCGGTCGAAGCCGTTAGTCGAGGATTGGAAATGAAGGTAGAGCTTGTCCAACTGTCCGGTCGCGATGGCGATACCGCGTACAACCTGCAGCGCACCATCGAGGCGATCGGCAACTGCGGCGCCGATACCGATCTGCTGGTCTTCCCGGAAACCCAGCTGATGGGCTTCCCAACCGAAGAAAACATCGGCCGCATCGCCGAGCCACTGGATGGCCCGAGCATCACGGCAGTCCAACAGGCCGCACAAGCGCAAAACGTTGCCGTGGTCGTCGGGATGGCCGAAGCCGCAGACGACGGCCGTTTCTACAACACCACCGTGCTGGTCACGCCTGAAGGCGTAGCGCTCACCTACCGCAAGACCCACCTTTGGGCATCGGACTGCGGGGTTTTCACCCCAGGCGACCGTTTTGCGACAGCCCTGTTCAAAGGCATCCGTGTCGGCCTGCTGATCTGCTTTGACATCGAATTCCCCGAAACCGCCCGTGCCCTGGGGCAGCTGGGCGCAGAACTGATCATTGTCACCAACGGCAACATGGACCCGTACGGGCCCACCCACAGAACCGCCATCACCGCACGCGCCATGGAAAACCAGGCCTTTGCGGTCATGGTCAACCGCGTGGGTGACGGTGATGGCGGCCTGGTCTTCGCTGGCGGCAGTGCCGTCGTCGACCCGTACGGCCAGTTGCTGTGCGAAGCCGGCCGTGGCGAGTGCCGCATGACCGTCGAGCTGGCCATGGAGCAACTGCAGCAGTCACGGCGCGACTACACCTACATCGCCCAGCGCCGCATCCAGCTGCCGGGTGAACAGGTCGAGCACGCCAACGGCCTTCGCGAACTGATCATCCCCTCCTGAATATTCCACCCTTCCAGGCTCTCTTACTGGAATGCAAGGCCGCCAGGGACGGCAGCGTGTTCGACTCTGAATAACAATCACAAGCTGGAGCAAGCAGTAATGGCCACACTCAAGCGAACGCTTTCGCTGGGCTCGGTGGTGCTTTTCGGCATCGCCTACATGACCCCCATCATCGTCCTGGGCACATTCGGTATCCTGGCCGAGACCACGGGAGGGAGGGTACCCGCAGCCTACCTCGCTGCTGCCATCGCCATGCTCTTTACCGCCTTGAGCTACGGCCACATGGCGCGCGCCTTTCCGGTCGCCGGGTCCGCCTATACCTACGTGCGCAAATCGATCAGCCCGCAGCTGGGCTTCATCACCGGGTGGGCGGTGTTGCTCGACTACCTGTTCCTGCCCATGGCGATCTGGCTCATTGGCGCGGCCTATCTGCACTCGGCGTTCCCGGGCGTGCCACAAGCCATTTGGGTGCTGGCATTCATCGGCATCACCACAACGATCAATGTGATCGGCCTGCGGCTGGCCAAGACCGTCAATGGCCTGTTGATGTTCATCCAGCTGCTGGTGCTGGCGGCTTTCGTTGCGCTCGCGGTGCACTATGTCTGGGGCGACCCCACGGTGCCGCTGTGGACACTCGAGCCGTTCTACAAGGAAGGCACCCAGTTGCCGCTGATCATGAGCGGTGCGGCGATTGCCTGCTATTCCTTCCTGGGCTTCGACGCGGTCAGCACCCTGACCGAAGAAACCAGGGAACCACGCAAAAACATCCCGAAAGCCATCCTGCTGATCACCCTGATCGGCGGCGGGCTGTTCATCGCCTGCAGCTACTTCGTTCAGCTCGCTCACCCGTCCACCGACTTTGCCAACGCCGACGCGGCGGCTTATGAAATTGCCCAGAACATCGGTGGCGACATCTTCGTCAGCATCTTCCTGCTGGGGCTGATCGTCGGCCAGTTCACTTCGGGCCTGTCGGCGCAAGCCAGCGCCTCCCGCCTGCTGTATGCGATGGGGCGTGACGGTGTGCTGCCCAGGTCATTCTTCGGCAAGCTGAGCGAGCGCTTCAGCACGCCGGTGCCCAGCATCATCCTATGCGGGCTGGTCGCCCTGCTCGCCTTGCGCATGGACGTGACGACCTCCACCTCGTTCATCAACTTCGGTGCCTTTCTCGCCTTCAGCCTGGTCAACCTGGCGGTGATCTTCCACTACTGGGTTGCCATGCAGCAGCGTGGTGCCAACGCGCTGCTGATGTACCTCGCATTCCCCCTGGTGGGCTTTGCCTCCACCTTGTGGCTGATGGCGAGTCTCGATCACCTGGCGATCTACCTGGGGGCAGGCTGGCTCTGCCTCGGCGTGCTCTACCTGACCGTGATTACCCGTGGTTTCAAGCGCAAGCCACCGGAGATGCACTTCGAGGAAGCCTGAGCGGCCCTCTAGACCACTCGCCTGGCATCCCTGCGCACCGCCTGCGGCGGCACCCCAAACCCGCGGATGAACACCTCGCGCAGGTGCCGACGGTCTCTGAAGCCGGTCTCCCTGGCCACCACGTCCAGGCTGTGCCGGCTTTGCTCGATCATCAGGCGGGCAGCCTCCAGGCGCAGGTACTCCACGGCCTTGGCCGGGGACTGCCCGGTTTCGGCAGTGAACACCCGGGTGAACTGCCTGGGGCTCAGGTGCACCACACCGGCCAGCTCTTCGACACTGAGCGGGCGGTTCAGGTGCTGGCGGGCGTATTCCAGGGCGCTCTGGACGCGGTCCGACTTCGGCGCCAGGGCGAGCAGTTCGGAATGTTGCGACTGCCCGCCCGAGCGCCGCTGATGCATCACCAGCTTGTGCGCCACTGACCTTGCCAGCTCGGCCCCCAGGTCTTTCTCCACCATGGCCAGCGCCATGTCGAGGGCCGCGGTCATTCCCGCCGATGTCCAGACCGGCCCATCGATGATGAAGATCCGGTCATCGTCGACCTCGACCTTGGGGTGCAGGGTGCGCAGTGCCTTGGCATAGGCCCAGTGGGTGGTGGCCCGGCGATTGTCCAGCACGCCGGCCTGCGCCAGCACGAAGGTGCCGGTACAAAGCCCGGCGGTCCTGCGCGCACTGGCAACAAAGCCTTGCACGCACGCCAGCACCTCATCGGCCGGGGGCGTCTCGGGGGTCAGGGTACCGCTGACCATCCAGGTGTCAGCCAGGCCTGGTGCAGCCAACGGCAGGGTTTCGATGGGCATGCCCAGCGATGAGCGGACCATGCCGCCACCTACCGAGAAGTTCTGCACCCGGTAAAACGCCTCCCCGGCGACGAGGTTGGCGACCTCGAACACCGTCTGCGTGGCCAGGCCCATGATTTGAAAACCTTCGGTGATCAGATAGCCGATGCGATGCATGACCGGGCTCCGTCTGGTAGTGTCCTGAAACACTACCATATACGTCATTTGAGCCAGTGAAAATCTACCGCATCATGGCCCCAGTCCCCAATCACTGGAGCTTGAATCATGACTCACTCGCACAAAGGCACCGCCCTCATTACCGGCGCTTCCTCGGGTATCGGCGCGGTATACGCCGAGCGCCTGGCCCGCCTCGGCTATGACCTCGTGCTGGTCGCACGCAACCGTGACCGCCTCAATGCACTGGCCAGCCGCATCAGCCAGGAAACCCGGCAAAGTGTCGAAGTCTTCCCGGCAGACCTGGCAAGCCCCGATGAACTCGCCCGGGTCGAGCGCAAGTTGCGTGAAGACGCGAGCATCACCCTGCTGGTGAACAATGCCGGTATCGGCACCCATACCCCCCTGCTGGAAAGCGATGTCGAACGCATGGCCGAGATGATCAGCCTCAACGTCACCGCCCTCACCCGCCTTACCTATGCCGTGACGCCAGGCTTCGTTGCCCGCCAGCAAGGTGCAGTGATCAATATCTCGTCGGTCGTCAGCCTGGTCCCGGAGCTGCTAAATGGCGTTTATGGCGCCAGCAAGGCGTACGTCACCGCCTTCACCCAGTCGCTGTACAAGGAACTTTCGCCACACGGCATCCAGGTCCAGGCCGTGCTGCCTGGCGCCACGGCCACCGACTTCTGGGCGATTGGCGGCTTGCCGGTGGAGAACCTCGACCCAGGTATCGTGATGTCGGTTGACGACCTGGTCGAAGGCGCCCTGCAGGACTTCGACAACAAGGTACTGATCTCCATCCCTGCCCTGCATGACCTGCAGCGCTACACATCCTACGAGAGCAACCGTCAGGCCCTGTTCGGTGAGCTTTCCAGCAACCGGCTGGCACCTCGCTACAGCGCCAGCTGAAACTGATTGCCTGGTCGAAGGCCCGCGCGGGGGTTACCGAGCACGGCGCTCCAGTCGCTGTCCCTGTAGGAGCGGCCTTGTGTCGCGATGGGCTGCATGGCAGCCCCGGCGATTGTTGCGTTGACGCTGAAATCCGGGGGCCGCTTTGCGGCCCATCGCGACACAAGGCCGCTCCTACACAGGTTCGGCGCCAGCCTTGAGGTGGCGCCGATCCTGTCAGGCCTTATACCGCCAGCGCGCGCTCACGCAGCTCGCTGTTGAGGATGCGGTCGTTCTCGCTGTAATCGACCGGGCAGTCGATCACGTGCACGCCCGGGGTCTTGATGCAGTGCTCGAGCAGCGGCAGCAGGCCTTCGGCGCTTTCCACGCGGTGGCCGTTGGCACCGTAGGCTTCGGCGTACTTGACGAAGTCCGGGTTGCCGTAGTCCAGGCCGAAATCGGTGAAGCCCATGTTGGCCTGCTTCCAGCGAATCATGCCGTAGCCGTCGTCACGCAGGATCACCACGGTGATGTGCATGCCCAGGCGTACCGCAGTTTCAAGCTCCTGGCTGTTCATCATGAAGCCGCCGTCGCCGCAAACCGAAATCACCGGGCGGTCCGGGTGCACCAGGTGCGCGGCCATGGCCGATGGCAGGCCGGCACCCATGGTCGCCAGGGCGTTGTCCAGCAGCACGGTGTTCGGCTTGTGCGCCTTGTAGTTGCGGGCGAACCAGATCTTGTAGATGCCGTTGTCCAGGGCAACGATGCCTTCGGAGGGCAGCACGCGACGGATGTCGGCGACCATGCGCTGCGGGTAGACCGGGAAGCGGTCGTCATCGGCACCTTCGGCGATCTGCGCTTCGTTGGCTTCACGGATGGCCATCAGGCGGGTGAAGTCCCAGTGCGAAGTGTCGTTCAGCGCTTCGCTGATCTGCCATACGGCGTTGGCGATGTCGCCGATCACTTCAACCTGCGGGAAGTACACGGCGTCGACTTCGGCAGAGCGGAAGTTGATGTGGATGACTTCGGTGCCGCCACGGACCATGAAGAACGGTGGCTTCTCGATCACGTCGTGGCCGATGTTGACGATCAGGTCGGCGGCTTCGACGGCGCGGTGCACGAAGTCACCCGACGACAGCGCGGCGTTGCCCAGGAAGCGCGGGTGACGCTCGTCGACCACACCTTTGCCCATCTGGGTGGTGATGAACGGGATGCCGGTCTTGTCGATCAGCTGCTTGAGGACCTTGGCGGTCATCTTGCGGTTGGCGCCGGCGCCGATCACCAGGATCGGGTTGCGGGCGTTCAGCAGCTTTTGCACGGCAGCGTCGATCGCCACGTGCTCGGCCAGCGGACGGCGGTGCAGGCTTGGCGGGATCGGCAGTGCGTCGGTCTGCTCGGCGGCGATGTCTTCCGGCAGCTCCAGGTGCACGGCACCCGGCTTTTCTTCTTCAGCCAGGCGGAAGGCTTCGCGCATACGGGCCGGGATGTTGTCGGCGGAGGCGAACTGGTGGGTGTACTTGGTGATGGGGTCCATCATGCCGCACACGTCGATGATCTGGAAACGGCCCTGCTTGGACTTCTTGATCGGCTTCTGGCCGGTGATCATCATCATCGGCATGCCGCCCAGGTAGGCGTAGGCGCTGGCGGTGACCAGATTGGTGGCGCCAGGGCCGAGGGTCGACAGGCTGACGCCGGTCTTGCCGGTCAGGCGACCATAGGTGGCAGCCATGAAACCTGCGGACTGCTCGTGACGGGTAAGTACCAGCTTGATCTTCGACTTGCGCAGGGATTCGAGCAGGTCGAGGTTTTCCTCACCAGGAATGCCGAATACATACTCGACACCTTCGTTTTCCAGGCATTGCACAACGACATCGGCGGCCTTGGCCATTTGGGGTACTACCTCAAAATCTTTGTGGGATTGCAGATTTATTAAGCTGCGTGACTGAGATGTTGCAGGATGTCTCAGTGGCGCGCATCGTAGGCCCTCTGGTTAATAATAATAAATATATTGTTATGATGCTTGGCATCACAGTTTGTTATAAACGGTAAACCCCCTCAATGAACCTCAAGGCATTGCGCTGCTGCGTCGAGATCGTGCGCCAAGGCAGCTTCACCAAAGCCGCGCAGCACCTGCATATCGCCCAGCCGGCACTGAGCATGGCCGTTACCCGCCTGGAAGAAGAACTGGGCGTCACCCTGTTCAACCGCACCACGCGCAAAGTCATCCTCACAGCCGAGGGCGAACGCTTCCTGCCACGTATTGCAGCGGCCCTGCGGGAAATGGATGTGGCCCGGCAAGAACTGCGCGACATGGCCGACCTGAAGCGCGGCGAAGTGCGCCTGGGTATCCCGCCGATGTTCGGCCTGCACTATGTGCCCGGCTTGATGAACGCCTTCCGCCAGCTGTACCCGGGTATTGCCATGACCGTGTTCGAAGGCAGTGCCGAGGACATCGGCCATCGCCTGGAACAACGGGAAATCGACCTGGCGCTGCTGGAGTCCAGGCGCGTGCCGCCCGACAAGGAATCGATCCTGCTGGGCAGCGACGAGATGCTGGCGTGCATGCACCCTGACCATCCCTATGCCGGCAAGGCCTTCCTCACGGCCGAGGACCTGCGCAATACCGACATGGTGGTATTCGACCGCACCTTCGTGCAGCGCCACCTGCTGGATGCGTTCTTCGCCGAACATGGCATCACGTACCAGGTAGCACTGCAGAGCAACTTCGTATCGCTGGTGGTACAGGCCGCGCTGGACAACATGGGCGTGGCGACCCTGCTGCGCTCGGTGCAACAACGCACGCCGGGCATTGTCGGCGTACCGTTCCAGCCAGCGCAGCAGATGAGCTTCCGCTTGTGCTGGCGGTCGGGGGAATACCTGTCGCTGGCCAGCAAGCGCTTCATCGATTTTGCCGCGCAGACCCATTACCTGGAGCGCTGATTCCACCCTGCTCCGGCCCTTTCGCGGCTAAAGCCGCTGCCACAGTCATCACGCAGATCTACTGTGGGAGCGGGCGTGCCCGCGAACACCGGCACAGCCGGTGCCATCCTCCGCGCTGGATTCTTCGCGGGCATGCCCGCTCCCACAGGTGCTGCTCAAGCCGCAGGTCCAGGAAGCTGGCCAGCTTCCTCGACGTCACCGTCACGGATTGACTATGATCCCGCCTTGAACGTTTCAGCATGTTTCAACAAGGATCCAGATGTCAGTTCAGGAATTACCCCCTCTCCCTAGCAAAACTACCGTCGCCAAGATGGAAGCCGCCATGGCGCTGGGCAGCTTTGCCATTGGCACCGGCGAGTTCGCGATCATGGGCCTGATGCCCGATATCGCCAGCAACCTGCAATTGAGCGAGCCCCAGGTGGGCCATGCCATCAGCGCCTATGCACTGGGGGTGATGGTCGGCGCCCCGACACTGGCGATCATCGGTGCCCGGCTTTTGCGCAAGCACATGCTGCTGTTGCTGATGGCGCTGTATGCCCTTGGCAACCTGGCTACCGCCTTCGCCCCCTCGTTCGGTGGCCTTGTCGCCTTCCGCTTCATCAGCGGCCTGCCCCATGGCGCCTACTTCGGCATCGCGGCGGTGGTGGCGTCGAGCATGGTGGCCAAGGACCAGCGGGCGGGGGCCGTGGCCCGGGTGATGATGGGCCTGACCCTGGCCATGTTGCTCGGCAACCCGGTTGCCACCTTGCTGGGCCAGTACTTCGGCTGGCGCTCGGCGTTCGTGCTGGTTGGCGCGATCGCCCTGTGCACCATCGCCCTGGTCTGGCGCTTCGTGCCCCAGCGCCACGATGAAGTGCGCAGCGACCCGCGCAAGGAACTGCAAGCCTTCACCCTGCCGCAGGTGTGGATGGCGCTGGGCATCGCCTCGATTGGCTTTGCCGGCATGTTCTGTGTGTTCAGCTACCTGGCGCCAACCATGTTGCAGGTGACCCAGGTGTCGCCGCAGTGGATTCCGTTCGGCCTGGCGGCGTTCGGCGTCGGTGGCATTGTCGGCAACATCGCCGGAGGCAAGCTGTTCGACCGCCTGCAGTTCCGCGCCGTCGGGCTGGTGCTGGTGTGGTCGATTGCCGTGCTGCTGTTCTTCAGCTTTGCTGCCCAGGCGCTGTGGAGCCTGCTGCTGGGCATTGGCCTGGTCGGCACCATGATTGCCCTGGCGGCGCCGTTGCAAATCCGCCTGATGGACATTGCCCATGAAGCGCCAAGCCTGGCGGCGGCGTCGAACCATGCGGCGTTCAACCTGGCCAATGCGCTGGGGCCGTGGCTGGGTGGCATGGCGATTACCGCAGGCATGGGCTGGACCAGCACCGGGTACATCGGCGCGGCTACGGCGCTGGTCGGGCTGGGGATCTACCTGGTGGCACGGCGGATGAAGGGTGGGCACTAAGGCCCGGCTTTTCGCTTGATACTGGCGCCTAACGTTGGTTTGGCACGATCCCTTGTAATCGATGGACTCGCCCCCGCCGAGGCATCACAGTGCCACGGTGGCGTTCTAAGAAGCCAACGGCAGCGAGGGCGAGACCATGAAAAAGCAT
>NZ_JBEPNE010000022.1:0-88750 GCF_040546125.1 Pseudomonas sp. UYEF17 | reverse complement strand
CGCTGCAGGCCCCATCCATGGGGCCTCAGCGCTTGACGGGCATCCATGCCCGTCACCTCCCTCCGCAAGCCCTCTGCTCGGCCTCCTGAAGTCGCAATCGGCGGCGCCTGAACTATCGCGCTCCTAGAAGCAAGATCAAAAGCGAAAAGCGAAAAGCGAAAAGCGAAAAGCACTCAGCGCCGCACCTGCTTGAGGGTTTCGGCAATCAGGAACGCCAGCTCCAGGGACTGGTCGGCATTCATCCGCGGGTCGCAGTGGGTGTGATAGCGGTCGGACAGCGCATCCTCGGTGATCGGCCGGGCGCCGCCGATGCACTCGGTGACGTTCTGCCCGGTCATCTCGATGTGGATGCCGCCGGCATGGCTGCCCTCTGCCTGGTGCACCTGGAAGAACTGTTTCACCTCATCCAGGATCTGCGCAAAGTCGCGGGTCTTGTAGCCGCTGCTGGCCTTGATGGTATTGCCATGCATCGGGTCGGAGCTCCACAGCACCTTGCGCCCTTCGCGCTCGACCGTGCGGATCAGCCCCGGCAGGTGGTCGCCGACCTTGCCGGCACCCATGCGCACGATCAGGTTCAGGCGCCCGGGGTCGTTGGCCGGGTTCAGCGTGTCGATCAAGCGGATCAGTTCTTCGGGGTTCATGCTCGGGCCAACCTTGACCCCGATCGGGTTGTGCACGCCGCGCAGGAACTCCACATGGGCACCGTCCAGCTGGCGGGTGCGGTCGCCGATCCACAGCATGTGCGCCGAGCAGTCGTAGTAGTCGCCGGTCAGGCTGTCCTGGCGCACGAAGGCTTCTTCATAGTTCAGCAGCAGTGCTTCGTGGGCGGTGAAGAAGCTGGTTTCACGCAGTTGCGGCGCGCTGTCCAGGCCGCAGGCGCGCATGAATGCCAGGGTTTCGTCGATGCGGTTGGCCAGTTGGTGGTACTTGTCGGCCAGCGCCGAGTTGGCGATGAAGTCCAGGTTCCACTTGTGCACCTGGTGCAGGTCGGCAAACCCGCCCTGGGCGAAGGCGCGCAGCAGGTTGAGGCTGGCAGTGGCCTGGTGGTAGGCCTGCAGCAGGCGCTCCGGGTCGGGGATGCGGCTTTTCGCGTCGAAGCCGATGCCGTTGACGATGTCGCCACGGTAGGCGGGCAGGGTGATGTCGCCGATGGTTTCATCGCCCGATGAGCGCGGCTTGGCGAACTGCCCGGCCATGCGCCCGACCTTGACCACCGGGCAGCCGGCGGCGAAGGTCATGACAATGGCCATCTGCAGCAGCACCTTGAAGGTGTCGCGGATTTTCGCCGCCGAGAACTCGGCGAAGCTCTCGGCGCAGTCGCCACCCTGCAGCAGGAAGGCGCGGCCTTCGGTGACCTCGGCGAACTGCCGGCGCAGCTCGCGCGCCTCGCCCGCGAACACCAGCGGCGGGTAGCTGGCCAGGGTCTGTTCGACCTTCAGCAGGTGCGCGGCATCGGGGTAGGTCGGTTGCTGCTGGATCGGCAGGGCGCGCCAGCTGTCGGGGCTCCACGGTTGGTTCATCTCGGGCTCGGTCTTGTCGGTTGTAGGCTATGGGCCATGGTAACAGTTGGCGCTGCGCTTGTTGCATCGAGGGTGTTGACGGACAATGCGCGTTTTTGCGCGGGTGGGTGGTGAGCATGGCGGCGGAACGGGAAGAGCGGCTACTGGCACGGGTGGAGGACGCCTTTGGCGTCATCAGCGTGTATGAAGTCGACGACTACCGCTTTCTGGAATTCGGCGATGCGATCGAGCAGAGCTGCGTGTTCACGGCCGACCCCAGCTGGCTGGAGTACGACTATACCCGCGCCATGCTGGTGGGGGCGCTGTGCCACGAGCAGCCGGAGAGCGCGCTGTTTCTCGGCCTGGGTGCCGGCACGCTGACCCAGGCCTGCATGAAATTCCTGCCGCTGGACGACATCGAGGCCATCGAACTGCGCCCGGACGTACCGCGCCTGGCCATGGAGTACCTGGGCCTGGACGACGACCCGCGGCTGTATGTACGCATCGGCGATGCCCTGGAGCTTTTGCCCACGGCGGAGAAGGCCGACCTGCTGTTCGTCGACCTGTACACCGACCATGGGCCGGGGGTGGGCCACCTGGCGTGGAACTTCCTGGAGAACTGCCAGCAGCAGCTGAACCCGGGTGGTTGGCTGGTGATCAACCAGTGGGCCACCGACGATGGCAAGCCGCTGGGCGCGGCGTTGCTGCGCGGGTTGTACCACCGGCATTACTGGGAGCTGCCGGTGAAGGAGGGCAATGTGATCCTGCTGGTGCCGGCGGACCTGGAGCAGACGCTGGACCTGGATGGGCTGAAAGCCCGGGCCGAGGCGCTGGCGCCGCGCCTGGGATATAGCCTCGAGGGGCTGATCCGCGAGATTCGGCCGGCTACCTGAATGGCTGGCGCGGCCTATGCGATACCTGTAGCGGTTCGTGTAGGAGCGGCCTTGTGTCGCGAAAGGGGCGCGTAGCGGCCCCGGATTCCAGCGTCAATGCAAATATTGCCGGGGCCGCTCTGCGGCCCTTTCGCGACACAAGGCCGCTCCTACAAGGACCGCGCCAGGCTCCAGGGGATTATCGATTCAGCTTGCTGTGATTGATGGCCCGACACTGGCCAGGCACCCTGAAAATATTCCTCACGTCTGCGCACGATTTCGGGTATAGTACGCGCCGGTCTTTTAGCGGACCGCAAAATCAGGTGGTGCAAACCCTCCGAGTCCAGCTTCGGCTGCACGTCCGCTAGGCGGACTTTCCCACGTTTTCTTTTTCAATCGTTTTCGCAAATCCCCGCCGCCAAAGCTGCCTGGGTGACCTGTCGGTCTTTCATGGCTTGTGCAGCTTTGGAGCATGGGTCTTTGCGGATGCACCTAGAGGCAGACCCATGACCCAGGAAACCGGCGGCTTCGCCGCTCTCGATCTCAATCCGAATATTGTTGCTGCCGTTCTGGCGACCGGCTACGAAGAGCCGTCCGCCATTCAGCAACAATCGATCCCGATCATCCTCGCCGGTCACGACATGATCGGCCAGGCGCAGACTGGCACCGGCAAGACCGCTGCCTTCGCCCTGCCGATCCTCAACAAGATCGATGTGAGCAAGCGCGAACCGCAAGCCCTGATCCTGGCGCCAACCCGTGAGTTGGCGCTGCAAGTTGCTACCGCTTTCGAAACCTACGCCAAGCAGATGCCGGGCGTGAACGTGGTCGCCGTCTACGGTGGTGCCCCGATGGGCCCACAGCTGCGTGCGATCCGCAACGGCGCGCAAATCGTCGTGGCCACCCCGGGCCGTCTGTGCGACCACCTGCGTCGTGACGAAAAAGTCCTGTCGACCGTGCAGTACCTGGTACTGGACGAAGCCGACGAGATGCTCAAGCTGGGCTTCATGGACGACCTCGAAGTGATCTTCGATGCCATCCCGGCCAGCCGCCAGACCGTGCTGTTCTCCGCCACCCTGCCGTCGTCGATCCGTTCGATCGCCGAACGCCACCTGCGCGAGCCCAAGCACGTCAAGATCCAGAGCAAGACCCAGACCGTTACCGCGATCGAGCAGGCCCACCTGATGGTCCACGCCGACCAGAAGATCCCGGCTGTGCTGCGTCTGCTGGAAGTGGAAGAGTTCGACGCGCTGATCGCCTTCGTGCGTACCAAGCAAGCCACCCTGGACCTGGCCTCCGCGCTGGAAGCCAAGGGCTACAAGGCTGCCGCGCTGAACGGCGACATCGCCCAGAACCAGCGTGAGCGCGTGATCGACTCGCTCAAGGATGGCCGCCTGGACATCGTTGTCGCTACCGACGTCGCTGCCCGTGGCCTGGACGTTCCGCGTATCACTCACGTGTTCAACGTCGACATGCCGTACGACCCGGAGTCCTACGTACACCGTATCGGCCGTACCGGCCGTGCCGGTCGCGATGGCCGTGCACTGCTGCTGGTCACCCCGCGTGAGCGCCGCATGCTGCAGGTGATCGAGCGCGTAACCGGGCAGAAAGTTGCCGAAGCCCGCTTGCCGAATGCCCAGGCCGTGCTGGACGCCCGCATCAAGAAGCTGACCTCGAGCCTGGCGCCACTGGTTGCCGAAGCGGAAGCCACCCACGGCGAGCTGTTCGACCGCCTGACCGCCGACCTGGGTTGCAGCGCGCGTGCCCTGGCTGCTGCCCTGCTGCGCAAGGCCACCAATGGCCAGGCGCTGGACCTGGCTGCGGTAGAGCGTGAGCAGCCGCTGGTGCCGAGCTTCGCCCCGCGTGGTGAGCGTACCGAACGTGGTGAGCGTGGCGAGCGTCCGGAGCGTGGTGACCGCGAGCGCCGTGCGCCGATGCCGCTGGCCGAAGGCCGTGTGCGTTGCCGTACTGCCCTGGGTGCCCGTGACGGCATCGCTGCCAAGAACCTGCTGGGCGCGATCCTCAACGAAGGTGGCCTGGCCCGTGACGCCATCGGCCGCATCCAGGTGCGCGACAGCTTCAGCCTGGTCGAGCTGCCGGAAGATGGCCTGGAGAAGCTGCTGTCCAAGCTCAAGGACACCCGCGTGGCCGGCAAGCAGCTGAAGCTGCGTCGCTACCGCGAGGATTGATCCTGGCGCAATGAAAAAATCCCCGGCTTTGGCTGGGGATTTTTTTTGCTTGTGCCATTTTGGGGCTGCTTTGCAGCCCATCGCGACACAAGGCCGCTCCTACAAGGGATCGCGTACCCCATGGTGACGCGTAACCTCTGTAGGAGCGGCCTGTGTCGCGAAAGGGGCGCAAAGCGCCCCCGGCTATCTTCAGTCGAACCGATAAATGTCCATCCCCAACGCCCCCATGGTAAACCCTTGGTGCACCACCCCGAACTTGCCCCCAGCCCCCAGGGCAAAGAACAGCGGCAGGAAATGCTCATCACTGGGATGGTTGCGCACCGCAAACGGCGCCTGCTGCCGATAACCCAGCAGCGCTTCCTGATCATCCGCCCGCAGCTTTTCCACCACCCAATCCCTGAACGTCAGCGCCCAAGGCTCGATCACATCCGGCCCGGCATGCCAGTCCAGTTCGCCCAGGTTATGGGTAATGCTGCCCGAGCCGATCAGCAGCACGCCCTGGTCGCGCAAACCCGCCAGCGCCTGGCCTACCTTGACCTGCAGCGCCGGCCCCATGTGGCTGGGCAGTGAAACCTGCACCACCGGAATATTCGCATCCGGGTACATCAGCGACAGCGGTACCCAGGCGCCGTGGTCGAACGGCCGCTGCGCGTCCAGCCGGGCAGGCAGCCCGGCAGCCTTCAGCAATTCACTGACCTGGTCGGCAAGGGTGGGGTCACCCGGCGCCGGGTACTGCACCGCATACAGCGCCGGTGGGAAACCGTAGAAGTCATGCCAGGTCTCTGGCTGCGCGCTACCAGTGACCAGCAGTTCGCTGCTTTCCCAGTGCGCCGACACCACCACGATCGCTTTCGGCCGGGGCAGGGCGTTGGCCAGCCCGGCCAGCGCCGGCCCGCTGGCGCCGGGTTGCAGGGCAAGCATGGGGGAACCATGGGAAATGAACAGGCTGGGCAGCATGGCAGGGTCCTGACGGTTAAGATGCACTCATCTTCGATCAACTACAGATCGAAATCCAAACCAACTTTTACCGACAAACCATCTAAAAATCGGGAGTGATCATGGAGCCAGCGTTCTGGCAGCAGCGGTGGGCCGACAACCAGATCGGCTTTCACCAGGCGCAGGTGAACCCCTATCTGCAGAAGTATTGGCCAGCGCTTGGCCTGGCGCCGGGTAGCCGCGTGCTGGTGCCATTGTGCGGCAAGAGCCTGGACCTGGCCTGGCTGGCCGGGCAGGGGTACCGCGTGTTGGGCGTAGAGCTGTCGCGGCGGGCGGTGGAGGCATTCTTCCGCGAGCATGGGCTTGAAGCCGAGGTGCAACAGCGCGGGGCTTTCGAGGTTTGGCGCAGTGGTGACGTTGAGCTCTGGTGTGGGGATTTTTTTGCGTTGAAGGTCGAGGATATCGGCGACTGCGCGGGGCTGTATGACCGGGCGGCGCTGATTGCCTTGCCGCCGCAGATGCGTGTGGCTTACATGCAGTTGTTGTCGGGCTTGCTGCCGGCGGGTTGCCAGGGGGTGGTGGTGACTCTGGGTTATGACCAGGCTTTGCTGGGCGGGCCGCCGTTTTCGGTGGGGGATGAGGAGCTGCGGCAAGGGTTTGCCGGGTGGCAGGTGGATGAGCTGGAGGCTGTGGAAGTGATTGAGGAAAGCCCGAAGTTCTTGCAGGCCGGGGTATCGAGTTTGTTGGAGCGGGTTTACCGGGTCAGCCGCTGACAGGTGTGTAGCCTGCACCGGCCCTTTCGCGGGTGAACCCGCTCCCACAGGTACTGCACAATCCTCAAGGTGTGTGGTGAACCTGTGGGGGCGGGTTTACCCGCGAAGAGGCCGGCACAGGTGTACAAAAAAAGGGCGACCGAAGTCGCCCTTTTGTTTTACCGGTTGGATCAACCGCGACGGCGCAGGGCCTCGATACGGTCTTCCAGCGGCGGGTGGCTCATCAGCAGCCCGGCCAGGCCGTGCTTCAGGCCACCATTGATGCCGAAGGCCTTCATGGTGTCGGGCATGTGCACCGGCAGGCCTTGCTCCACGCGCAGGCGCTGCAGGGCGCCGATCATTGCTGCGGTACCGGCCAGCTGTGCACCGGCTTCGTCGGCGCGGTATTCGCGGCGGCGCGAGAACCACATCACGATCATGCTGGCCAGGATGCCCAGGATCAGCTCGGCAACGATGGTCGCCACGTAGTAGGCAATGCCCTGGCCTTCTTCGTTCTTGAAGATCACCTTGTCGACGAAGTTGCCGATGATGCGTGCGAAGAACATCACGAAGGTGTTCACCACGCCTTGCACCAGCGCCAGGGTGACCATGTCGCCGTTGGCCACGTGGCCGATCTCGTGGGCCAGCACTGCGCGCACTTCATCGGGCGAGAAACGCTCCAGCAGGCCCTGGGAAACGGCGACCAGCGCGTCGTTGCGGTTCCAGCCGGTGGCGAAGGCGTTGGCCTCGTACGCCGGGAAGATACCCACCTCGGGCATCTTGATGCCCGCTTCACGGGACAGCTCTTCGACCGTTTGCAGCAGCCACTGTTCGTGGCGGGTGCGCGGCTGGCTGATGATCTGGGTGCCGGTGGTCATCTTCGCCATCCACTTGGAGATGAACAGCGAGACGAGGGAGCCGGCAAAGCCGAACACGGCGCAGAACACCAGCAGGCTGCTGAGGTTCAGGTCGACCCCGTTGGCGGCCATGAACCCGTTGAAACCGAACAGGCTCAGGGTAATGCTTGCAACCAGCACCACCGCGAGGTTGGTGGCTACAAACAACAGAATGCGCATCATGGTTGTTACGTTCTCCTGACGGATGAGTTGTCGCTTACTGCGGGGTATATAAGGGGCCTGCCGTGCCGATTCAATCGGGCGACTATTTCAAACTGTGTACGGCGGAGTATGGCAGAGGATGGCGCGGGGGCTGTGGGATAGAGCGTTGCAGGATGTAAGAAACATCCTGTGGGGTTTTGGGGCTGCTTTGCAGCCCATTCGCAGCACAAGGCTGCTCCTACAGGGGCATGCGTTCTCCTGTAGGAGCAGCCTTGCGCTGCGAAGAGGCCATCACTTACTGCGAATAACCCTTCAGGAAATTCCCGATCCGGCCAATCGCCGCCTCCAGGTCATCCACCCGCGGCAAGGTCACCACACGGAAGTGGTCCGGCCACGGCCAGTTGAACGCCGTGCCCTGAACGATCAGCAGCTTCTCCGACAGCAGCAGGTCGAGCACGAACTTCTCGTCGTTGTGAATCGGGCAAACCTTCGGGTCGATTTTCGGGAATGCATACAGCGCACCCATCGGCTTCACGCAGCTCACGCCCGGGATGTCGTTCAGCAGTTCGTAGGTGCGGTTGCGCTGCTCCAGCAGGCGGCCCGGTGGCAGCACCAGGTCGTTGATGCTCTGGTAGCCGCCCAGCGCGGTCTGGATGGCATGCTGGGCCGGTACGTTGGCGCACAGGCGCATGTTGGCCAGCATGTCGATGCCTTCGATGTAGCTTTGCGCGTGGTGCTTGGGCCCGGAGATGATCAGCCAGCCGGAGCGGAAGCCCGCCACCCGGTACGACTTGGACAGGCCGTTGAAAGTCAGGCACAGCAGGTCGGGGGCCAGCGAGGCGGTGCTGATGTGCACGGCTTCGTCGTACAGGATCTTGTCGTAGATCTCGTCGGAGAACACCACCAGGTTGTGCTGGCGGGCCAATTCCAGCATGCCCAGCAGCAGCTCTTTGGAGTACACCGCGCCGGTCGGGTTGTTCGGGTTGATGATCACCAGGGCCTTGGTGTTCGGGGTGATCTTGGCCTTGATGTCCTCAAGGTCGGGGAACCAGTCGGCCTGCTCGTCGCACAGGTAGTGCACCGGCTTGCCGCCGGCCAGGCTCACCGCGGCGGTCCACAGCGGGTAGTCGGGGGCCGGGATCAGCACTTCGTCGCCGTTGTTGAGCAGCGCCTGCATCGACATCACGATCAGCTCGGACACACCGTTACCCAGGTAGATGTCCTCGATGCCGACGCCTTCGATCTGCTTCTGCTGGCAGTACTGCATCACCGCCTTGCGCGCGCTGAACAGGCCCTTGGAGTCGCTGTAGCCCTGCGCGGTGGGCAGGTTGCGGATCACATCCTGAAGGATTTCGTCAGGCGCCTCGAAGCCAAACGGCGCCGGGTTGCCGATGTTCAGCTTGAGGATGCGGTGGCCTTCCTCTTCCAGGCGCTTGGCGTGCTTGAGCACTGGGCCGCGAATGTCGTAGCAGACATTGGCGAGCTTGTTCGATTTGCTGAACTGCATGATGGGATCCCGATTGAGAAAACGCGCTACGCCCCGCCGAAAGGTTTGAAAGGGCAGGAAGCGGGTGCCAGACTGAACGCCTGGCACACGAAGCCAACTAATATACGTGCCACCCGCGCCCCGGAAAAGACGGTGCGCAGTGAAATTCAGCCTGCCGAGGTCCCTACATGCAAAAGATCGAGAAAACCCTGGAACAATGGCGGTCGATGCTCGACCCCGAGCAGTACCAGGTGTGCCGCCTCAAGGGCACCGAGCGGCCGTTCAGCGGCAAGTACAACAGCGAGCGCCGCGACGGCATCTACCACTGCATCTGCTGCGGCCTGGCACTGTTCGATGCGCAGACCAAGTTCGATTCCGGCTGTGGCTGGCCGAGCTTCTACGCGCCCATCGAGGAAAGCGCGATGATCGAGATCCGCGACACCTCCCACGGCATGATCCGCACCGAAGTCACCTGTGCCCGCTGCGATGCGCACCTGGGCCACGTGTTCCCCGATGGCCCGCCACCGACCGGCCTGCGCTACTGCATCAACTCGGTGTGCATCGACCTGCGCCCGCGCGACTGACCGGAGCCCGACCATGGCTGGATCGATACTGGACATCCCCTGCGTGACCCTGGGCGGCGAGCACAAGAAGCTCGGCGACTTCCCCGGCAAGGCGCTGCTGGTGGTCAATACCGCCAGCCAGTGCGGCTTTACCCCGCAGTACAAGGGCCTGGAGCAACTGTGGCAGGCCTACCGCGCACGCGGCCTGGTGGTGCTGGGCTTCCCCTGCAACCAGTTCGGCAAGCAGGAGCCGGGCGATGCACGGGAAATTGCCCAGTTCTGCGAGCGCAATTTCGGCGTGAGCTTCCCGCTGTTCCGCAAGGTCGAGGTCAACGGCCCCGGCAGCCACCCGCTGTTCGTCGAACTCAAGCAGCGCGCCCCGGGCATTCTGGGTAGCCAGAAAATCAAGTGGAACTTCACCAAGTTCCTGGTCGACCCGGCCTCTGGCCAGGTAACGCGCTACGCCCCCACCACCAAGCCGCAGGCCCTGGAAGCGGACATCGAGCGCCTGCTCAACCGTTGACCGGCACCCAGTGGTCGACCAGCGCCAGCAGCTCTTCACGGCGGAAGGGTTTGGCCAGGTAGTCGTTCATGCCCGCTGCCCGGCAGCGCTCGCGCTCCTCGGGCATGGCGTTGGCGGTAAGGGCAACGATCGGCAGGTCGGGCCAGCGGCCGCTCTGGCGGATGCGCCGGCTGGCCTCGTAGCCATCCATCACCGGCATGTTGCAGTCCATCAGTACCAGGTCGAACTCGTCCTGTTCCAATAGCTCCAGGGCCTCGGCGCCCTGGGTGGCCAGTTGTACCTGGCAGCCGAGCTTGGCCAGCATGCCCTTGGCCACCAGCTGGTTCACCGGGTTGTCCTCCACCAGCAGGATGCGCGCGCGGCCTTGTTCCAGGGTGATGGCCGGGGTCGCCAGCGGGTGTTCGGGCTCATGGCCCTGCAAGGTGCGGCGCAAGGTCTGGTACAGGGCGTTGCGCGCCAGCGGCCGGGCCAGCTGGTGCAGGGGGGCGAGGGTGATCGACTGTTCGCTGGGCAGAAAGTTGCCGTAGGCGGTCACCAGCAAGATCGGTGTCTTCAGTGCCGGGCGCAGTTCGAACAGCTGGTCCAGGCTGTCGGTGATCAGCAGGTCGATGGCCGTGGCGTCCAGCCCCGCGCTGCTGTCATGGTGCTGATAGGCAAGGCCCCAGGCGGGCAAAAGATCCTGCAACAGTTCATCGAGCCCGCTGCCGGCCGCGCTCAGCGCCGCCACGCGCCCGTGCAACGGTGCCGGCGGGATGGCTTCGGTGTGCACCGCCAGCGGCAGCTCGGCGGTGAAGCGGCTGCCGAAGCCCGGGTCGGACTTGATATGCAGGTGGCCCTGCATGGCCTTGCACAGGTTGCGTGTCAGCGCCAGGCCCAGGCCGGTGCCGCCGTACTGGCGGGTGATGCCGGCGCCGGCCTGGGTGAACGGCTGGAAGATCCGCGCCTGGGCTTCTTCGGGGATGCCGATGCCGGTGTCGCGCACTTCCAGGCGCACACCGCCGACGATGGTCGACAGGCGCACATCCACGCGGCCGAAGCGGGTGAACTTGAGGGCGTTGGACAGCAGGTTGCTGACGATCTGCCGTACCCGCGTGGGGTCGCCAAGCACGCTGCTGGGGAAGTCGCGGGCGATCAGGCAGGTCAGCTCCACGCTTTGCGCGGTGTTCTGCGACAGCAGGTTGGCAGTGTCCTCGACCATCGAGCCCATGTCGAACGGAATGCGCTCCAGCTCCAGCTGGCCGGCATCGAACTTGGACAGGTCGAGAATATCGTTGAGCAACTCCACCAGCACCTTGCCCGAGTCATGGGCTATCGCCAGCTGTTGGCGTTGCTCGCTGGGCAGCGGGCTGTCCAGGGCAAGGGCGATCATGCCGAGCATGCCGTTGAGCGGGGTACGGATTTCGTGGCTCATGTTGGCGAGGAAGGCGGCGCGTGCCTGGGCCATGTCCAGCGCCCGGCGACGGGCTTCTTCCAGCTCCTGGTTGGACAGGCTCAGGCTGCTGTTGCTGGCCTTCAGCTCGTTGGTGCGTGCCGAGACGATATCTTCCAGCTCGTTGAGGTACTGGGTAAGGCGGTTTTCTGCGGTGCGCCGCTGCTCGATCTCGGTGGCCATGCTGACGAACTGCTGGTTGGCGACCTTCACCAGTACGCCGATCTCGTCGTGTTCGTGGCCGTGCGGGCAGGCCACGCGGGTTTGCCGGGGCTTGCGCGGATCGCTGCCGCTGAGCGCGCCGATCACCGTCACCAGCGGCTTGGTCAGCATCATGTAGAACAGCGCCAGGAGGATGCCGGTCAGCACCAGGCTGCGGGCGAAACCGTTGAGCAGGGTGATGCCGGCACGGTCGAGAAAGCGGCTGCCGAAGGCGTAGGTGTCCACCTCCAGGTACAGGGTGCCGAGGTATTCCTCGGGCATGTGGGTCAGGTACAGGCGTTCCTTGAACTGGCGCTGGTCGCCGAACAGGAAGTCGCTGAGCGGCCGGTAGCGGTCCTGCAGGCGCGGCCGTTCGACGTCGGCCAGCACTGTTTCGTTGTTGTCGATCAGCCGCGCACGGATGATCGCCGGCGACTGCAGCAGGCCGCGGGTCAGCTCCAGGGCCAGTTCCGAGTCGATGTTGTAGGCGATGCGCGAGGCCGGGTTGTGGCTGATTTGCAGTAAGGCGCGCACTTCACGGTTGATGGACGCGTCTTCGCTGGCATAATCGATGCCGATCTGGATGAGACTGAGCAATGTTCCCAGGATGAAGCCGACCAGGACTGTCAACCGGGCTTGCTTGTATGACAGGCGATTGGTGAACTTGATATCCATGTGTCCCGAGCCGGTTTCACGTCCCTTGCGCTGCGCAAGCATAGCCGAATAGCCCCGGCTGCTGGTGGGTCTGTCTGTTCATTTCAGTTGATTGCCAAGTGGGGGCCGCTTTGCGCCCCTTCGCGGGCTTGCCCGCTGCCACAGGTATATCACTGCCCTCGAGATTTGCAGTGTGCCTGTGGGAGCGGGCAAGCCCGCGAAGGGGCGCGCAGCGGCCCCAAAAAACTGAAATTCGTAGGAGTCGTCATGGACGCTCGCTTGATTGCTTTCCTGGACCGCGCCGAATCGGTACTGGCCCGCCTCGAACCCCTGTTGCCGGCCCAGCGCCCGAACATCGACTGGGCCACCACCCTGGCCGCGCGCTGGCAGCGCGATGGCCGCAGCGGCTACCTGCTGCCGCTGGAAGTCAGCCTGGACATCCGCCTGAGCGACCTGATCGGCGTCGACCAGCAGCGTGACCAACTGGGCCGCAACACCCATCAGTTCATCAACGGCATGCCGGCCAACCATGCACTGCTGTGGGGCTCGCGCGGCACCGGCAAGTCGTCGCTGGTACGTGCCCTGCTGGCCGAGCACGCCGGTGCCGGCCTGCGCCTGATCGAAATCGAACGCGACCACCTGGCCGACCTGCCACGGGTGGTCGAGCAGCTGCAGAAGCTGCCGCAGCGCTTCATCCTGTTCTGCGACGACCTGTCGTTCGAAGCCGGGGAGGGCGACTACCGGGTGCTCAAGAGCGTGCTCGACGGCTCGCTCGAGCAGGCCCCCGACAACGTGCTGTTGTACGCCACCTCCAACCGCCGCCACCTGGTGCCGGAAAAGGAGAGCGACAACGAGAACTGGAAGCGCGTGGACGGCGAGCTGCATCCCAGTGAAGCGGTGGAAGACAAGATTGCCCTGTCCGACCGTTTTGGCCTGTGGCTGTCGTTCTACCCCTTCACCCAGGAACACTTCCTGAACGTGGTCGAGCACTGGATCGGCCAGCTCGCGCAAACTGCCGGCCTGGCCTGGCAGCGCAGCGAAGAACTCGACATCCTCGCCGTGCGCTGGGCCACCGGCCGCGGTAACCGTAATGGCCGTTGTGCCTATCAGTTCGCCCGCTACTGGGTCGGGCTGCAATTGCTGGAGCAAAAGTAAATGATCGACCTCAATGCCAGTGGCGCCGGCCTCGACGGCTACAACCTGCTGGCGGCGCAAGTGCAGGCGCTGTTTGCCGACGAGCGTGACTTCATCGCCAACGCCGCGCAGTTTTCGGCATTCCTCTATAACCAGGTGGACGACCTGAACTGGGCGGGGTTCTACCTCAACCGCAACGAAGAGCTGGTGCTGGGCCCGTTCCAGGGCCAGGTGGCGTGCGTGCGCATCCCGTTCAGCAAGGGCGTATGCGGGGCGGCAGCGGCCACCCGGCAGACCCAGCGGGTAGAGGACGTGCATGCGTTCCCGGGGCACATTGCCTGTGACAGCGCGTCCAACAGCGAGCTGGTGATCCCGCTGGTGAAGGAGGGCAGGTTGATTGGTGTGCTGGACCTGGACAGCCCGAAGCTTGGGCGCTTCAGTGAGGCGGATCAGGTGGGGTTGGAGCGGTTGGCGGCGATTTTTCTGGAGTTGACCGACTGCTGATATTTGTTGCCTGTACCGGCCTTTTCGCGGCTAAAGCCGCTCCCACAGGGATCGCACCAAGCCTGAGGGCGATGCGGTCCCTGTGGGAGCGGCTTTAGCCGCGAAGAGGCCGGTACAGGTTAAAGCATCAGTCGTACATCACCTTCTTCTTCCAGGTCTCTTCCTCATCGGTCTTGAGCCCCTGGGTCAGTTCATTCTGCTCGTCCTCCGCCGGGGCCATGCGGTCCAGCACCTGGGCGTTGGCCCGGGCCAGCAGCTTCTCCAGGTACGTCAGCTGCTCTTCATACACCTTCGGTTCCGGCTGCTTGCGCAGGTACTGCACGCCGCGCTCGAAGGCCAGGCGCGCCTGGCCTGGCTGGTTCTGTTGCAGGGCCTGCTGGCCGAGGTTGTTGAAGAACTCGATATGCAGCAGCACCAGGATATGGCGGATTTCCTTGACCCATTGCTTGGCCTCGGGCGTGGGCAGGAAGCCCTCCTGGGCGGCGCGGGTCACCTGGTTGTGCAGCGCCTCCAGCAGGAAGCGCACATCCTTGGCCTTGATCTCGGTCTGGATCGGGTTGGGCGGGTTGTTTACCGGAATCTCCCCGCCTTGGGCAATCAGCCTCTCCAGTTCGGCGATGCGCGCCTTGATCTCGGCATTGTGCTTGTCCATCGCCAATTGACGCTGGTTGAGGTTGAGCTCCAGGCGGGTCAGCAGCAACTTCAGCGCGGGGGTCATGAACTGGCCGGGGAAGGTCTCGGTGATTTCGCCACAGCGGCGCAGGCGGTCGGCCAGCTCGATCTTCATCCGGGCGCGTTCGAGCTTGCCGTTCTCGACCACATTGTTTAGGTAGCCGATCACGATCAGCAGCGCGATACCCGCCACGATGAGCAGGGTGATCAGAAGTGGTGTCACCGTTAATGCCTCATTGAAGAAGAATTACAGCTTTGAGTGTAGTGAGTTTGCCGGGGGGCGAATAGCGGCTATATGCCTGTACCGGCCCTTTCGCGGCTAAAGCCGCTCCCACAGGTACGGCACCGCCTTCAAGCTGCGCACGGTCCCTGTGGGAGCGGCTTTAGCCGCGAAAGGGCCGGCACAGGATTGCTTCTCTCTATATCGGCAACCCATCCCGCATCTGCACCCCAACTCAACCGGAAGTCATTGATTTAAATAAATTTCTACAAAGGGGTTGACGCCTGTCCGAACCATCCATAGAATGCGCGCCACTTGCAGCGTAAAGCACACAGCGAAACGCGGCAGGGAGTGAAAGCAGGCAGTAATGCCAGCAGCGTGTCCCCTTCGTCTAGTGGCCTAGGACACCGCCCTTTCACGGCGGTAACAGGGGTTCGAGTCCCCTAGGGGACGCCAAATTGCGGGAATAGCTCAGTTGGTAGAGCACGACCTTGCCAAGGTCGGGGTCGCGAGTTCGAGTCTCGTTTCCCGCTCCAGTTTCTCCGGCAGCGCCTAAGGGCGGGGCAGGAAAAGAAAATCCAGGCTGAATCGTGAGGTTCAAACCTGGTGCACTGAAAAGTGTTGTGTGTCCCCTTCGTCTAGTGGCCTAGGACACCGCCCTTTCACGGCGGTAACAGGGGTTCGAGTCCCCTAGGGGACGCCATTTGCGGGAATAGCTCAGTTGGTAGAGCACGACCTTGCCAAGGTCGGGGTCGCGAGTTCGAGTCTCGTTTCCCGCTCCAGTTTAAATACTGTGGCGTCTATGCGGTGCAGTGGTGGTGAAGGTCTTCAAGGCGCTTCACGCCGATAGTGGTAAAGCTTCAAATTGCGGGAATAGCTCAGTTGGTAGAGCACGACCTTGCCAAGGTCGGGGTCGCGAGTTCGAGTCTCGTTTCCCGCTCCAAATATGTAACGCAGAAAGGAACCTTCGGGTTCCTTTCTGCGTTTTCGCATGCCTGATTTCCGGCGATGCCTGCGCGAACACCGGTGCGCAGGCATATCGGTACTCAGCGATAACTGATGGTGAAGTCGAGTGCGCCTTTGGCCAGGCCAGGCGTAACCCGGTCGTCGGTCTGGTAGAAATGCGCACGATAGGGCAGGCGGGTCTCAGGGAGTTCGAGTTTTTTTTTGCTCGAGACGTGTTCCTGCAGGGGGACGGGAACCCCCAGATCATCGGTTATCTGGATGCCGATGCCTTTCGCCGTCGAACCATTGCCCAGGCTGAACAGGCCCTTTTTCGGGTCGATCGCCACCGAGCCGTCGGTACCTGTCAGGTAGATGTAGGCGGTGGCGGTGCTCGCTGCGGGGTCGTCGTCGCAGTTACTCAACTTGATATGGAACGGCATGCTGGTTGTTGTGCTGTCCTTTCCCGGGAAGTCCGCCACTGTGTGGCTACCCAGGTCCACAGGGTCGGCACTCACGGCATCGCTTTCCAGCGTGCATTGTGCCTGGTGCAAGGTGGCGCTTGCCCGCAGGCGAAAGGCGTCAGGCAAATCCGTGGTGCTGCCATGGGCCAGTTCTTCATCCAGCACGACCGGCCCCGCCGCAATCGGCCCGGTCTTGACCAGCGTGACCCTCATGTTTATCGGGCCGATAAACAGAGGGGTGGCCATGGTGGTCATGTTGGTACCGTAGTAAGGCACGTTATTATCGCCGCTGGCCGATCTGAAGTTGTTGTTGGCTTGTGCGGCGAACGGCCAGCCCATCTCGATCACCGCGCCAACCCCTGCGATTCTTGTCCTGACGACCCTGCTGGCCAGGCGCCCGTTGCCCAGCCGCATAGGCAGGTTGTGGACGAATGGGGTGGTGTAATCGACGTGTGCTTCCAGCAGTCGATCGTCGGCGTTGGTGCATTGGACGCGGGTGGTTGATGGGTCGAGCAGCCCGCCAAAGAATTTGCTGGCGATGGGTTCACCGACTGGCAGATCCCTTGGCACCCATACGTCTGTGAAATCTGCCGAGAACAGCGCGGGGCCAGAGCCGTTCTGGGTGACGCAGCCTGATGCGGCATAGGCGGCTTGCAGGGGAATCAGAGGCAGGCTGGCGAACAGCAGGGCCGTCAGCAGGCGCGGGCGAGTGAAAGTGTTCATTGGTTGTTCCAGTCGGAGGGGGCTTGGCAGCGCAAGGTCTGCATGCGGTAGCCTTGTTCAAGCGGCAAGTTGGCGGGCGTGATATCGAAGCTGCATTGCTGCTCATTGCCTGCGGTCCATCTGGCCAGCAGTTGCTGTTGCTCAAGGTGGGTGGCCACCAGTGCCTGGCCACCTTGGCCGACCACCGCCAGTTCCTGGCCTTGGGCATCGCTGACTTGTGCGCCGAACGGCAAGGGGCGGCCGTCTGCTTGCAACAGTGTCAGCACCAGGCGGTTGACCCGGCGCGCCGCGAATTCCGCCAGTACTACAGCACCGCGGCGTGGTACCACCTGCGTGGCGCCGTTGTCGATTTCGATTTCCGGGTCGAGCTGGTCCAGTTGCAGCACCACGGGGTTGGCCCGGTACGGGCGCATATAAGGTGCCAGGACATAGCCGTCGCGGTTGGTTTTGCCCTGTTGTGTCTGGCTGACCCCGATCCCGGCGATATCCGGCACATGCACCACGGCGTTGGTTTCGCCTATGAACGGTGCCAACAGCATGCCGCCGCCGTGTGCCAGCAGGGCGCCGCTGGTGCTCAGTGACAGGCTGCGGTAGTCGGAGGCTTCGCTGTAGCCCACGCCGTAGTTGGCGTGGCGGCCCTGATAGGCCAGCGACAGGCTGCCACTTTGCTGAGTGTCGTTGGCCAGCGTGGCCCGGTAGTTCAGGCGCCGTTCGTCGAAGTGGCCGCTGAGGCTGGCGCGTTCGCTGTACTTGCCTGCACTGTGTTGCAGGTCGAACGTGGCGCTGGAGGCATGGGCGAAGTCCAGGGGCAGGGTGATGCCCAGGCCGATGATGCGGTCGTTGCTGCGCGACGAAGTGAGTGATTGCGAGGCAAACAGGTTGAGGCTGATGTTGTGCGGCAATTGCGTGTTGTATTGCAGCTGATATTGGCGCCGTTGCAGGCGGCTGTGCCAGTAGTCGTCCTGTGACAGGGTGAGGCTGAGCGCGCCGGCATTGCCGAAGTGCTGGTACACCGAGGCCTCCACCCGGCTGCGGCGGCTGCCCAGGTACCGGTTGGAGGCGTTGCGCTGCAGGACGGCTTCGTCGTAGTCGCGGTAGCCGACGGTGGAATAGCGGTAGCCGGCAAAGCGCAGGCTGGTACCGCTGTCGAAGGCCTTGCCGTAGCGGGCCGAGAGGCTGTTGCCCTTCACTTCGCCCAGCGCCGGGCCAAGGTCGGTGGTGGCTTGCGTGATGTCCAGCGACAATGCGCCGAGTGCCCCGAAGTCCCGTGCCAGGCCCAGGGTGGCAGCGCGGTAGTAGTCGCCACCGAGTATGCCGGTATACAGCGTGCTGTCCCAGCCGATGCCGCGGGCCAGCGCACCCTGCCATAGCGCCGGTGTATCGGCCTGGCCGGTGCCGTGGTAGCGGCCCAGGGCCAGGTCGTAGCGCCACACGCCGGCACGCATCAGGTTGCTGAGTGTGGAGTAAGGCTGGATGAAGCGGCGCACCTGGCCATCGGCTTCGGTCAGTACCACCTCCAGCTCGCCGCTGCTGGCGCCAACGGCCAGGTCATCGATTTCGTACGGCCCGGGGGCGACGAAAGTGGAGTACAGCGGGTAACCGTTCTGCAGTACCTCAAGCTTGGCGTAGGTTTGCGCCACCCCGCGCAACACGGGGGCGTAGTTCTGCATGGTGTCGGGCAGCATCCCGGTGTCGGAGGCCAGCTTCACGCCCTTGAACGGCAGGCTGCGGAAGACCTCACCCTGGGTGAAGGTTTCGCCGAGGGTGAGGGTGCCCCAGCGCGCCGGCAGGTCGCGCTGGGCGTAGGTATTGCTGCGCGTCCAGCGCAGGTCGCCCTGCTGGTTTTCGCGCAGGGCTTGCTGGCTGCGCAGGCGCCAGCCATACAGGTTGATACCGCTGTTAAGGTACAGGTCCTGGCTGTTGCGGCTGCCGCTGCCACGCCGGTTGCTGTGCTGGACCGAGGCCTGGTAATTGACGAAAGCGGCATTGATGCCATCGTCCCAGTGGCTTTCGGCGATGGCGCCGCTGGTGTCGCGGCGCAGGTAGGACTGCGGTATCGACAGGTTCAGGCGCAGCTTGCCGGCATCCAGGTCGGCACTGGCGCCGTCCAGCTGTGCGGCAAGGTCGATGCAGTTGCCTTCGTTACCGGGTTGCCTGACGGCCAGGTGCTGTTCCCGCACACCGATTTCACCCAGCAGTCCGGCGCTCAGGCATGGCACCAGGGCCTGGCCGTCGCTGCTCTCGTTGACCGTGATCTCCCGTTTGCCCATTGGGCTGAGGTTGACGTACAGATCCAGGGTGTAGCGGCCTGCTGCGAGGGGGCGGTGCTCGGCCAGGGCACGCAGGGCGAGGGCGCCGGCATCGGCGGGTTGGCCCGGGCTTTGGCGGATGAAGCCGGGCTCGAACTGCAGATCGGGCGGGGCGGCCACGGCTGGCAGGCTCAGCAGGCTTGCGCCGAGCGCGGGGAGGGGCAAAAAGCGCAGGCGTGACAGCGCCTGCCGGCGTTTGAAGGGCTTGAGCATGACGGATGCCTGGGTTGAACGTTGGAGCGCGGCGGTTAGGCGGTGCCGGCAGTGGCAAGCGAGGCGTGATTGGCTAGTGCGAGGCGGTCGCTTGGTGGGGAGGGAGGATAAGGAGAAAGGTGGGGAGGGGCTGTAGGGCTAGTCTGGGGGAAGAAGGGATAAGTCGGCGAGATTGTGTCAAATTGAAGGGGAAATGAGGTGATTGAGAAAGGCGGTGATGCAGATAAAATCTGCATCACCGGAATAGTTGTTATTCGTCTAGCTTTTCAGCCAATTAGAAAAGTCGACAGCTTCTTCGTGGTTATTAAAGTTATTTTTATAGAACCCTTTGTCCATTACATGTGTATATACCGTTGCTCCTTCAACTTTCAATGGCCTGGTTCCGTGAGGTGCTAGAGGTATACCCTGGCTGTCTACTTGCGCTTCGCCACCCGGAGCGAACCCATTGTTGCTGGGTGAAGTTTCGTAGTCTATTGACGGAGTCCTAGGGCGGGCTAGAGATTCCGAAGTGCTTGATAGACTCGTACGACGAGCGGGTTGATTGAGTTCACCGATGTTTGAATCCAATATTGGCGAATCGATAGATCTCGTTTCTGTATCAGCGTTGGGTACCATACCTGTGAGTTTCACGGGCCCGCCATCACCACCATCGACTTCCGCCGCCGCATTACGTCGTGCGTTATCGGCCGCTCTCCTATCCCTGCCTCCTTTGATCATCGCGGTCGTCAACGCCAGCGTACCAAGGATAGACAATGACAAGGACGCGATTCTGAGCTTCTGTTGCTTTTTCGGGTCTTTGGTGAACTCTACAGCAACCTGCGTAGCTGCCGATGCTACCGTCGCGGTTATACCTACAGCCAGCACTGTCAGGGCCAGCGGGGTGGCGGCCCCCCCTGTGGCTACGGCAAAGCCGATGGTCAACGCCAGGTTCATCGCCACAACGGCAATGTTCAGCCCGAATTCAACCCCACGTTTCTTCTTCTCTTTCTTCGGGTCATCGTTCGATCCCCAGCCGCGGCTGTAATGCCCGGTGGGGTCCTGCCACATCACCGGGTTGCCAAGGCAGTACACGTAAGGGTTGATGCCCGCCATTTCAGGGTCCATGTTGTCCGGGCTGTTGAAGCGCATCAGGCCTGGGTTGTAGGCGCGGTAACCACGCCCCAGCATGTACCAGCCCAGGAACCACTCGAGGGCTTCGGCATTGAACCCCAGCAGGCCCTGCAGCTTGCCTTCCTGCAGTTCGCCATAGGCACTGTAGGTCACTTCATGCACCTCGTCATTGGCCGCGCATTCAGCGATAACACTGTTGTTGTTACTGGCCATGTACAGGTTTGTTGCGCTGCCGTTGCCCGACTGTTGCATCCCCAGCGGTGTCACGCCGCTATACAGGTACTCGGTAAGCACGCCATCGCGCAGGGTGCTGCTGACGCGATAACCCTCGTAACGCCGTTGCTCCTCGGCCTGCGCGCCGTGGCGCACGCCCAGCAGCTGCCCGTGGCCGTCATAGCGGAAGCTGGCCAGGGCCTTGCCATCGGGGGTCGTTACGCTGGCCAGTTGGCCGGTATCCTCGTCGTACACCAGGCTGTTGCCCTGTTCGTCCTTCAGCATGTTGCCGTCGGCGTCGTAATCGTCCTTGGTGAACGTCACCAGTGCCGGGTAATCGGCCGTCAGCGTGTGGCTCACGCTTTTCAGCTGGAAGGGCGAATCTTCGAAGAAATCGTAGAAGGCTTCGTCGATTTCGCCGTCTGCGAACTCGGTCAGGCAGATGTAGATGTTGTCGTAGTCATCAAATTCAAATGCCTGATTGACGATTTCACGGCCCTTGCTATTGGTCGGCAATACGCTGCCTTCACACCTGTGGTTGTACAAGCGATCACGGTCATCATATTCAAAGGTTTCCGTCAGTACCGGCTCGCCCGCTTTGATCAGCCTGCGGCGGTGCAGCATGTCATCGTCGCGCCACAACTGGTCGATCGTGCGCTCATCGATAATGGTTTCCAGCTCGCGCTTATCGGTGGTGGTTTCAACACGGCTCAGCTTGAGGGTGCGCGAAGTTTCCCGGCCCCGATGGTCATAGGCTTGCGTGCACAGCAGTTGCTGTTTGTGGGTGGCCTCGGCGCTGTTGGTGGTCAGTGTCGTATGCAACAGGCCAGCACTGTTGTAAGTGAACACTGCCCGCAGCGAGCCCTGAGTGATCGAGACCAGCCTGCCGAGGTCATCGTACTCGTAGGCCTTTCGGCTGTTGTCGCTGTCGCTGTTCTCCAGCATGCGCCCTTGCAGCGAGGTGAGGAAATCACGCGTGTAGGTTTCGCCCGATTGCTTGTCTGCCCAGCTTTCACTGAGCAGGTAGCCTTGGTCGGTGTAGCTGTAGTTGCGTTTACCGTGCTCGTTTTCGGCTTCGGTAATGTCTGCCGAGGCCATGCTGTACTTGAAGTGGGAAGGCTTCTGGTTTTTCCCGGCGGTGATACGCGTTGGCGAGGTGCCGACCGCCAGATCGTATTCGTAGTTGAAGGTACGGCCCGATTTCATGACCCGTTTTTCCGGCAGTAACCGCGAGCCCAGGTACTCCCGCGTTTCCTGAAGTGGGCCAATGGTCATCGAGACCAGGCGGTCGATGTCGTCGAACTCACGCTCGCACACCGAAAGCCCTTCAGCGTCCCGCTGCGGGTGCACCAGTAGGCTGGTAGCCAGCTCATCGGTACTGTGGCGGGCGAACTTGCGGCTTAGCGCGGAGCCATCGGCGCGGTCGGTGCGCGCCATCCGTCCCCAGACGTCGTACTTGTAACCGGTGGTGCGTTTGTGTTCGGCGCGCGCTGTTCGCTTGCCGCTTGCCGGCACGCCGAAGGTAAAGGTTTCTTCGACGCTACGCCCAAAACCGTCATAGCGGTATGCGCGTGTCGACGCCGCGACGCCTTCTTCGTCTAGCGTTTGCACGTGCTCGGGTTTGTCGAAGTGGTTGAAGGTGGTGACGTTCTGGTTTTTACGCACACCGGGTTGATCCGGGTATTCCTCCCAGGAGGTGACGATATCCCCATCGGTGCCGAACGGGGAGCGTTCGGTGAACACGGTCACCTGGTCCGGGCGGACGGTGGCGCACCGGTTACCCCAGTTGTCGTATCGATGCTGGCTGGTCAGGGCCAGGTTGCGGCCGGGCAGGTGGTCGTAGGTGGTTTCTGCTTCCAGCTGGCCGAAGGCGTTGTACGCGGCCGAGTACACCTGATACGTCTGCTTTTGCCTGCTGCGTGAGGCCACCTCCTCGCATACCCGCTCTTCCTTGACGGTGCGGTTGAGGCCGTCGAACAGCATGCGGCTGATCACGCCCTGGTTGTCTTCGGTTTCCTGATAATTCTGCGCAGCCGACACTACATAGCGATAGTGGATCGTAGCGCGCCGCTCGGCATCGTCCGGTGCGGAGGTTTCGCTGGTCAGCCGATTGCTTGTGTCATAGCTGAAGCGCGTGACAGTGTGGTGAATGTCGACGTTTTCCAGCACCTGGCCTGTCAGCGGATGCTGGCTTTGTTTCGCGACCTTTTTGCTCAGGTTGTGCCCGGTGGTCGTCTGTGTGGTCTGCAAGACATCGCCGAATGCCTTGTGAAGGTCGCGGCTGAACTTCCACTCAAGCGTGGTGGTGGTGTCGGCCAGCACTTTGCCCAGGCTTGTCCCGTCATGCTCGCCATGCAGCGTGGTTTCGCGTTTGCTCATGCGCCCATGCAAACGCGCATTCCCTGGGTTGTCGAGGTAGCTACGCCTGACCGTGCTGAGGGGGCGCAGGGCTTGCGGATTGGACGCGTCCGACAGCACTTCCTGGTCGATGGCCAGCCATGTCGAGGCGATTTTACCGTGTTCGGGCAGGTCGGTACGGCCTTCCAGAACAACCAGCGCTTTATAGGTGAAATCCGTGCGCAGCGGAATCGCCCCTTGTACAACCTTGGCGCGCGCACTCGGGTAGACTGTCTGGCTTTTCACATGTTTCCTGAAGCCGTTAGGCTCGGCAGGGCATCTGCCAGCTTCGCCCGTGGCCTCGAAGTATTCCAGCAAGGTGTACGAGCCATCCGCTCTGATTTCCTTGATGAGATTGCCTTCGGGGCTGTATTCGGTGGTGATGCATTCGGAGCGCTCTTTATTGGCATCATCCACCATTCCCCAGGTTGTCTTGACTGTTTTGGCCATCAGGAAATTGCTTGGCTGATCGTCGAAGGGGGTGCCCAACTCGCCGTGATAGGCTATTCGGGTCAGGGTGACCTCCTTGCCCTGAACACGGGTTTCCAGGGTGGCGCGGTGGAAACGGTCGTACTCGGTCGTGACGATACGGTCGGCCTGGCCCGCACAACGCCGGGTAGCCGTGGACCAATAGCTGTAGCCTGGGTCGACGATGTCGTACAAATTGTCGCGGCCGTTGTTGCGCCATTTAATGCCGCTGCCGTTGCCCATGTAGTTTTCAGCGGAGTAGTCATAGTCTGTGCGCATTTCAGGCTGGTCATGCCCTGGCAGAACGCGATGGCGCTTGACCCGTGGCAATTTCTTGTCGACACCCGGCAATGAATGGCCAGGGTCACCGTCAACGCCATAATCCACGTGTTCCACGGCACCCGTTGGCCAGATCACTCTGGTTACACAGGTTTGCCCATGCACCTCCTGGTAATCGAACTGCCACTGGGTCTGGTCGGGCATGACTATGTGCTGCAGCTGCCGCCCATTGAATTTGAGCACATGGCTGGCCCGTACATCCTCGGCGTCAGGGTAGCGGGTGAACACGGTAGTACCGCCATATGTCACCTCCAGCAGCCGGCGGCCTTTGCCGGGGCCGTCGGGGTGGCCGTCGCGTACTTCAGTCAAGCAGAACCAGCCAGGCGCATTCGGGTTACTGGCATACGTCAGTTCGATCCATTGCCCGGTCGGTGCGTAGATGCGCGTTGGCAAGGCCACACGCTGTTTTCCTTCGCCCATGCTTTCGAGCACTTCGACCACGCCGGTACGGTGCACGACGCGGAAGAGACCTTCACCGTCCTTGTGGAAATGAAAGCTATCGAGTTTCTTCTCGCTGATGCTCTCGATGCCATCCACGGTGAACTGTTCGCCGGTAGACAGTGACAAGGCGCCGCCGCCTTCAGAGTAGGCGTGTTCGACAAAGCGGGTACCGTTCATGTCCCAGCATTCGCCGTAACCGACATCGCCCCCACCCATTGAGTTGTAATTGAGGACCGGCTTCAGATTGGGCCCTGCGCCGCTGTTGGCGACCAGTTCAGGGATCGTGATGCTTAGCCCATATTGCCCGGTACGTTCTTCGACGCGGTTTTCGACCGCGAAGTTGTTGGCGTTGGAATGCGCGGCCATGTTGCTCATGGGGTCACCTGTGATTTGGTATTGGTTGGGTAGTACAGCGTGCCGCAACGGTATCGGGTGTAGCCGTTTTCATCGGACTTGTGGGTACGGCCGATCATGACTTCGCCAGCGCCGCAGGTAAAATCGAATTGGTATTCCAATTTACCGTCTAGCCACTCACCGGGCTCTACGATCATCCTGTTCTTTTTGTCATTATCTATTTCGTCTTTATAAAACTCGGCGCAGGTGTAGGTGGTATAACCGTTCTCGTCGCCTTCATGTTTTCGTCCGATCATCACACTGTCTGTCGGGCAGGTGAAATAAATGTAGTCTACCTGATCTTTATTGTAGGTCACGGCTTCTGTGCAGTTTTTGTCCGGTGGCTCGGCACTCACGCTGCTGGGTTTACGTCTGCCGCATTCAGATATGCTTGCGGAGGTGAAGCTATTCTTCATCAGGATTTTTTCGGTGCCGTTACCTTTGACTTCGGTGCAGCCGTATGTTGTGTCTTTGTTCTCGTCGCCGATATGCTTTCGGCGAGTCATGACCATATTTTTTTCGCAGGTGACATCGCTATCTTTTTCTTTCACGGTGACGGTTTTAGTGGCTCCGAGTGTTACGGCTTTCAATTCCGGTATTTCATCATCGTCCGAAATTTTTATTTCAATACAGCTTAGCCTGCGCGTGATTCGCCCTGCGCCATTGCTGGTTTTTTCAGTAAGTTTGAATCCCACCGACTTCTCGTTTCTGTCGTTGACGTAGTCTATGTATTTGCCGGTTTCGAACTCCACCAGCCGGTCAATGCCAATTTCTGGAAGTTGTGAAGGATTGCGTGTGGTTTCGAGCCGGATGACAAAGCTCTTGTTATCTTCCGGGTCATCTTCCGTGTAGAAGGTACCGTCCAGTTTCGTATTGCACAACCAGTCGTCGGTCAGCAGGATTTCTGCTGCGGAGGGAATATCCTGCATGATGATTTCAGTGGGTTGCATGTCATAGCAGTTCCCTGTGCCGATACCACCTCTATCGGCCAGGGAAAGTTTCAATGTCTTGCCGGCCCCGGCAGCGGGGATGTCCACGTTGCACCGACGCTCGCCATGATCTTCCGTCTCCTTTGAAACCAGAGTAAGGGTTCCGGCGTTGGCATGGGGTGCAGTCAAGCCAAAAAGCATAAGTGTGAAAACTGGGAAAAGGATTGTCGTTGAAGCGAGGCGGGGCAGGCTTCGCCTTACCGTATGGGTCATGGTCGAGTTCCTTCGGTTTTGAAGAAGTTGTTGGCGCAGGCCGCAAGTGTTCGCAGGAGCGGGCTGGTTATGCTCAGGCTAAAATACGAGGCGCAGGTTGGCACCTGGCAGAAATGACAGGTATGGCTGCTGGAGCAGCGTGGCTGCGTGTTACCTCTGCATGCCGCTTGGACCTGTTATTTTTGCCAGTAGTGGAAACGAGCCGGCAGGCGTAGAACTTCATTCCGGAACGCTTGATACGGAGTGACAGTAATGAGTTCAACGGCTGATAACAGCCCCATTGCCAGCCTGGGGCAGCGCCCACATTCGAGTAACCCGAAACCCGTTATTGCAGGGTTGACTCAAGACCTTGAAGTGGATCTGGATGCGTTGGGCGGCGCCAATCTAAAGGCCTCTATCCGAGGGGCGAATCTGCAAACGGGTGACGTGGTGCTTTCCAACTGGCGAGGCCTGGATGCAGAGGGGGGTGCATTTGATCTGGTAGCGGATGGCACAGTGGTAACCGACCCGGATAACGTGATTGTAGAGATAGACAACAAAATAGTGACCGCTGCCCGCGGCGGGTATGCGTTCTTGTCTTATCAAGTCAATGATAGTGCAAGCGACGAGTCGCAACGGCAGTTCTGCTATGTAGGGTTGCGTTCCGTCAACCGATTGCCAGTGGTGCAGGTATTGCAATCCCATGATCTGGAGATCGACAAGAAAGAGATACAGCAACATGCTCACGTGGTGACAGCAGCTTATCAAGCCATACAAGAAGGTGACACGGTTGAGCTGACAGTGCGTCGCTTCAGAAGCGATGGCAGGGAATTGAAGCAGTTTGAAACGGGCTTGATCAGTCAGCAGAAGTTTGAGGGGGAACCGCTCGAATGGTATATACCCAAGGCCCAGTTGAATACTGTCGATACGGGGGGGTACCTGCAAATCAGTTACAAAATCAAACTCAAGGACGGCAGCGAACTCGAGGCTTCGCGAAGCCAGAAGTTCACGATCCGTGACACTAGCGCCATCGCTACACTACTGCCAGCCCCCCGTGTAGAAAATGGCGGCAGTGACGAGATTGATCCTGGCAATTACGCCAACGGTCTGCCGGTTGCCATTGACGCCTATCCGCAGCGTGCTGTTGGCGACTACATGATGCTGGCCTGGGTGTTGGCGTCGGGTGAAGCGCACGTGCAAGTTGTCCGTGTGGATCAAAGCAGCCTGGTGGCAAAGCAGTTTGTCCTGCGCATTGCACATGAATGGCTAGTTGCCAGTTTGGGTGCGGTGCAGGTGTTTTACCAGTATGTCCGTGAAGGTCACTCGCTGACGTCAGAGGTATTGCCGCTGAAGGTTACGAGGCCTCGCCTAATTCCCCCTATGCCCACAGTCAGGGGCAGTTCGTCGACCGGGGCAGCAGACGAATACAATATAAATGCCTTCGATATCAGGAAAAGTGGTGCATACGTCATCATTCCCGCCGAAGCCGATCTTCTGGTGGGTGAATACTTTGAAGTGCATTGGCAGGGCGAGGCGAACGCGGGGCGGGTGATCATTGAAGACTCGGATGCGGAAGGCACGCGGGTATTCAACGTGCCAGCCGATTTTGTCGCGTCCAATATGGGTACTACGCCGTCGAAGCGATTTGAAGTGTTTTACCGGATCGTTGACAGGAAGACAAACCTTTACTTGGAAAGCAAGCCAGTGAAACTACTGGTTTTACCCTTGGAAAAAGAAAGATATCACCGCGTTGACTGCCCGGATGCAACGGCTGAAGAAGAGTTGGTGTTGGTGCCAGGTGGTGCAACGCTGACGTTGGCTCCTTGGGCTTTCATTGATGAAAACCAACTGCTGAGCATTCATTTAAGCGGTGTTGGATCTGATGATAAGCCTGTGGCGGAAGTTTTGCGGGACAGTGTGCCGGTTAGCCAGTCGGAGGTTGAGGCAGGTGTCATCGATGCACTTTCTTACGCTGTGCTGGACACGCTGAAATCGGATGCCAAGTTTCGTGTCTGGGCCAGTGTCAGTTTTGACGGAACTCAATGGTGGGATTTTCCAGAGCTGGATCTGACACTCAAAAGGTGAACACTATTCCAAGGCGCACGCCGGATGACTTTTTCGAAAACATGGCAAGCCTTGGCATGCTCCACCGCCGGGGTCGTCAACATGATTCGGCCAATATCTTTTGCCGACGCCAAACAATACATGGCACTTAATTTAACCAAACAATCGAGGGTTTGATCATGACAGACCTTACAAAAGAACAAATCCTGAAGCGCTTGGCCTCTGGCACTGTCATTAGGGACTGGAGCGCTGTTGGTGCGTTGGCACGAAGCCACATCAACCTGTTGCTTCGCGACCAGTTCCTGCAGGGGTACACCGACCAGTCGTTCATCGCGCCCATGAGTAGCCAGTTCGACCTGGATGAAGGTGGCGAATTACGTGGCGAATTCCGCAACCTGGTATTCGGGCCGCCACAGCTTTCATTCGAAGATGCAACCTTGCTCTCGGCGGTTACAACGGTGCGGATGAGTATTCTTTCAGGTGATTATGTGCAGCATGCTCACCTGCCGGGCAGCCCCCCGATTTTGCTGCGGGCCTATAGTGTGGACGAGGCCATGGGGTATGCGGTCAGTGCGCAGGTCGAGCTGAAGTTGCAGCAGAGTGCGAGCGGGCAGTACACCCAGTTGATGCTGGCGCTTTCCGACGCCAGACCCGATACGCTGGAGTGTGAGCTTGGCACAACCCCTTACGCCTCGAAACAGATTGGCCAGGCGGTATTCAGCCATTGGCTTGAGCAACCCGGCTATCGTCAGGTTTATATCCTGGCCCAGTTCGATCGTGAAGACTACGCGTCGATGTCGCCCATGGGGATCAAGGTATTGACCCAGATGGCGCCCTGGGGAGGCAAGACCGACAAGGCGTCCAAGGACAAGGCTGCCAGCGAAGGCGATGGTGCCGTGCTCTTGCTGATGCAGACGCGCTCGCATTTGCTGCCCGGCACGCTTCCACAGCCAGGTCACGATTTCCCTTTCCTGCTTCCCGGCACGGTCGCGGCAGGTGCCGAGTACTCATGTACCCTGTTGCTTGACCCGGTCAACGAGGGGAAGCGCGCCGAGCCGTTGACCCAAGTGTTGAGGCCGGTGCGCATGCCCAATGCACATCGGTACACGTACAGTGCTGGTGACAAGTTCGTGCCGGCCGATGTGGTCGGTTTTGGTCATATCTCGCCCACTGAAGGTACCTGTCGGGTCGAGCCAGGTATCAAGAGTATCGTTGCGCAAGAGACACTGCCGTTCAAACTCGAAGGCAGCACGCCCGCCGAGGGGTGGAATACGACAAACATCAGGAGCACTGCTGCCAGCGGCGACATTACGGATGCGGGTGTGTATACGTCTCGCGATGCCGACGCGTTCACAGCGGATAGCCAGATCTCATTGGTGACGGGGCGCTATGGCAGTGACGGCGACCAGCAACGTGCTGCGTTGCTGATCGAGCATGTCAGGCCGGTACAGATTTCCCCACGGGTGATGACCACTGGCGCCAATGGTGTGCCGATCCAGCTTGCCGCTTCAAGCGTAGATGGCGGCACCCTTCGCTGGGAAAAGGTCGATACACCGCAATCGCTTCGTGCTTCACGGGGGCCGCAGCGGGTCGGTAACCATGAGAAGCACGACCTTACGGGTGCTTACTCGGCCGACCTGGGAAAACTCGAGGATCTGGGTAACGGGAAGGCCAGGTTTACCCCGGCAAAGATCGAGCAGGACACCCCTGAAATCCTGTTCCAGGTCATTCGGGCTACGGACACCCGCTCAGGCGCATTTGCCGACGCGACAGTCGTGATCGTGACCAGGCCGCAATACTTTTCTGTTGACCCATTTTATGTAGCGGACTACAAACCGAACGGCACGGTGCCGTTCAGTGTCAAGGGCACCCCCCCTGGCCTGACGTGGCATTGGTTTGGCGAGGGCGAAATAGGCCAGGACGGTATCTATACGCCACCCCTGGCAGCCAAACTGCCAGTTACTGTGGTCATGGCCGATTGGCAAAACCTGAACAGCGGCTACGCAATCATCGAGCACCGCCCGGTCGTATTGGCCAGCCCGGCGACCAGTGGCTGGGATGATCTTGCCGTTTTCAGCATCGAGTTGCTTAGCCCTGGCGTGTGTTTCGCCAACGGTATGCAGCAAATTGAAGTGCTGATAACCATCAAGACAAAAGTGGATGGGTTGGGAGTTTCGCCGCCGATCAGCGACACAGAACTGGCCAGCCTCAAGCTATTCAACACTGAAGGCGGAAAGGTGATCGAGTTCCTGCCTGCCGGTGAAGAAGGTTTGGAGCCTGATGACCCATCGAAGCCCGGGACCTGGGCAGTGAGCAAAGACCGTAACCGGGTAGGAACACGGCCGGGGGCCACGCAGGGTGAAACGTTGCCCATGGACGCCAGTACCAGAACCAAGCATTTGTTCTTGCTGACCAACAGTGTGGGGACCCTGTTCGTGGGGGCTCAGTTCACCGGTGACGATAGAATCCCTTACAAATCCACTAGCTATAACGATGGTAATTCGAAAGTCAAGGTGACCGGTGAGGCGCCGCCAGAAAAATATACTGAAGATGCCTATACCTTCAAGCGTATCCCGGTCAAAGGTTGGGAAGGCGAGAACACCGAAGACTTCGACAAAACCGATGACACCACCGACTACTGGGTACTGGCTGGGGCGAAGAGCGATGAATTCAAGACGCTGAGTTTTCTAAGGTTGAAGTTTGACGACGACAACAAGGTATCGATGATCCGTTGGGAGTCAAACCAGCGCAAAGAGAAGTATTGCAGTTTCACGAGCTTTGCGTTTACGCCATTGAAACCCGCAGTCATGCAATATCCCCAGAATGCCGAAAACCCGGAGGATCCGGAAAAGTACCTGGTGTATGACGGTCTGTTGCAAGCGTTGGTGAAGGCCCAAGTCGGCGACCCTGACTTCCTGGATACTGAACTGGTCGAGAGCGCCAAGCCTGGGCGGGGCGATGTTTGTTTTGCGCTCCATCGGGTATCGAACCTGCCGCTCTTTTATGACAGTGAGAAAGATAAGCGCGAGAAATGGCGAGCGCCACTGGAACGGCCATTATTATTCCGTCTGATGGATCAATTCGGCAATTGGCATCGGCTCAAGGTTGATTTCCACCTTGCCAGTGGTGTGAAAGGTAGCCGCGACAAGCTGTCTTTCTCGGTCCGTTAATATTGATATTTTTTGAGGTAAATCAGTATGTCCGGCAAAACGGCACTGCATTCGGGGGCTTTCAACTTCTCCAGTTTCATCAGTAATCGTGTTGACCCGCGTACCGGCCAGTATGGCCTGAGTATTGTATTACCTGTCTTGCGTGGCGACTATTTGGGTGGCGTAAGCTTCCCGCCATCGTTTACATACAGTTCGGTGGGCGCAGGTGACTTCGGCTATGGGCAAGGCTGGGATATCAATCTTAGCAGCTTCATCGAGCATGCTTATCCTGAAGGCGGGAGTGCGCTATCGTTGTACACCGGTGAGCGTTTCACGGTAGACGGTGTCGAGAGTATCAGTGAGAAAAAACTGGATACTTTCCATTTTCACAAGGATGGCGATGGGGTGTTTCGAGTCGAGCATAAAGATGCTCAGTTGACAGAAATTCTGGAACTTGTACAGATCGGTACCAAAAAACTGGCGCTGCCCACAAAGATTTACTCCGATTCGAAGCGCTGGCTCGAATTTGTCTACCGTGACAACCCGCAATTGCCAGGCAACCCCTGCTTGAGTGAAGTGCGTGACTCCGGGATAGATGGGCAACAGGGGCGTCGCCTGCTGTTGATCGAGTACCCGGGCGATATGATCATCACCTTGTACCCCGATCAACCTGCGGCGCGAGCCAGTTATACCCTCAAGTTCAAAGGGCGGCAGCTCGAGCGTATAGTCCTGCCCACCGATGATGCGGCTTATTGGGAGTTCGCTTATCAACAGGTGCACGGGCAAACCTGTGTGACCCGGGTGCGCAGGCCGACCGGTGCGGTGGAACATATCGAATATGGCATAGACGGTGATCCGGGCCACAAGCTCCCAGGCGTCGATCAGTACTTGCCGCGGGTCAAGCGTCACCGCATCGTTCCGGGTTTTGGCCAGGCCGAACAGGTTACCGACTACGAGTACTCTTCGACCAACTTCGTGGGTAATGGCAGCTCTGTTGTCTGGAACAATAATGGCCGCGATAACCTCTACGATGTGGCCGACGCCAACTATTCCTACTGGAGTAAAACCACCGAACGCTGCCCCGGGCAAGCTGACCGCACCGTGCTGAGAACCTTCGACCGCTTCCATCGTATGGTCGAGGAAAAACAAGTTCAGGGCAGTTGCGTCATTACCACGGTTAGCCAATACCCAGGCAATTCGGCTGAGCCGTTCGGCAAGCAACCTGAAAACTTCCAGTTGCAGCAACTTTCGACTCAGAGCTGGCAAAAAGCGAATGGTAAGCCGGGCACTGCCGTACACACCACCGAGTATGACCTGTTCGGCAACCTGATCAGAGAAGTTGCAGTCACTGGCGTCGAAACGGTGTACGAGTACTTCCCCGTTGACGGAGAGCCCGGCAAGTGCCCGGCCGACCCCCAGGGTTTTGTACGCTGGCGCAAGAGCCAAACCATCAAGCCATCGGCCAAAGGTGAGGGCGCAGCCGCGACCGAGCGTACCGAATTCGTATACAAGGCCCTTGACCCGGTTCCCCTGCCTGAGGGCACGCCCGACCCTGTCGCCAAGCCGTGGCTCGTGTTGAAAGAAGAACAAGCCTTCGTCATGGCGGGTGAGATGAAGGTGCCGCTGAGCCAGACGATTACCCATTACCATGAGTCCAAAGAAGACCTGCTGAGTTATGGGCGGCCGGCCGAGACGATCATGACCATGGGCGCAAAGCCTACGACCACCTCGTACAGCTACACGACAGAGGTGGTGGAAAACCATCCAGCCCTGGTCGTCAATCAGGTAGTGACGGGTTTCGATCATGGGCAGGCGCTGGAAGATGGAACCGTTCGCAATGTGCAGAAAACCTTTGCCTTGAAGCACTCGGCATTGACCGCAGAGCCGTTGCTCAACCGCGATGACAACGATGTGGAAATCGCCTATGCCTATGATCTGCTGGGCCGTGTGACTGTCGAGACGGTTGCGCCAAACGACAAGATTTACAAGGCTTCCCGCAAATACAGCTACGTGCTGGCGGTGGGGGACAGCCCGGCGGTGCAGACCTCGACCGATGTCAAGGGCGTGACCACCCGCACCCTGCTCGACGGCCTTGGCCGTGTGTTCGAAGAACAGCGTATGGAGGCCGACAGTGTCGAAATCTGGCGGCGCCAGCGGTACCGCAAGACCTACCTGGCCACCTACAACGCTTATGGCCAGCTTGCCGAAGAAACCGAGTACGACTGGATGGCCGATGTGGTTACCGAGCCGGGTATCCACCACGCAGTGGACCTGACGCTGCAGACAACATACGGCTACGACGACTGGGGCCAGCAAGCATGGCAAAGGGGGCCGGACGGCATCTGCCATTTCGAGGTGACGGACCCGGTTGGCACCGAGGCGTCGGCCCAACTGCCCATCACGCGTAGCTGGCGTGAGTCGGCGGATGGCACGGTTGCAAGCGGCGTGACCGAGACCTGGCTCAACCGCTTCGAAGAGGCCACGCACGTCAGGCGCTTCAGGAAGAAGGACGACACCGTTGCGTACAGCCAGCATACCTATCATTACGATGGCCTGGGGCGTGTGGCCCGGGAAGTGGCTGCCGACAAGTCCACCACGCTGAGCACGTACGACACCTTTGGCCGGTTGCTGACACAGACGCTCCCCGACAGGTCGGTGGTAACTCGCCGCTACGCCACGTTTGACAGTGACGACCTTCCGGAGAGCATCGATGTCGATGGCATTGTGCTGGGCACGCAAACGTTCGATGGCCTGAAGCGGCTTTACCGGTCTGTCACCGGTGGGCGAGAGCGCATTCTGCACTACAAGCCTGGGTATAACCGACCAGAGAAGGTGTTCACGCCTTCCAGGCAATGGGTCGAGTATGAATATAACCCGGTGTTGGGCGAAGAGCCGCTCAAACGGACATCCAGTCGGTTCACGGCTGACTACACGTATGACCCGGAGAATGCCCGGTTGCTGCGCTGTACAGAAGATGGGCAAACCCTGGAACGGGATTATTTCAGTACCGGGCAGATGAAATGGGAGAAGCGCACCGAGGGCAACGAAACGTTCGAAATGACGTATGCGTACAGCTATCGCGACCGTATGTTGAGCTACACCGATGTACTGGGCCAAGTGCAGGACTATCAGTATGACGATGCCGGGCGGCTGCAGAAGACTACCCTGGGCACGACAGTGGCGATGTTCGAGTACGACAAGCTGGGCCGAACATCGAAGATCGAAACCCGTGATGGTGATAACTACCTGATCACCTGGTTGGAGTATGACGAGTTCGATCGTGAAACCCTTCGCCGTTTTGACATGCCAAGCGAGATACAGACATTGAAGCAGGACTACGATGTCTGCGACCGGATTGAACTGAAGGCATTGAAACTCGGCGAGCAGGAAACGGGGGAGCTGCTCAGAGAGGAAACCTTTGCCTACGATGCGCGTGGCCGTCTGTATGATTACCAGTGCAGCGGGCCACTGTCCCCGGTCGACCCACAAGGGCATGTGATCCGTGCCCAGGCGTTCGAGTTCGATCCCTTGGACAACATTATCCTGGTTATCACCCAGCTGACAGACAAAGAAACTGATCAGCCAGGAGAAAATGTGGCCGAGTACTTCTTCGACAATGAAGACCCTGCGCAGCTCAGTAGCATAACCAATAGCTACCCGGGCTACCCCGCCACGGCGAAGTTGATCTACGATCCCGACGGGAACCTGACCGACGATGGTGAGGGCATGTTGATGGACTATGATGCAACCGGTCGTTTGAGGTCAGTCGAAAAGGCTGGTTTGATGTCGAGCTATCATTACGATGGTGTCGACCGCCTGAGTGGTCAAAGTGGAGGCTGAGTGTCTGGTCTCTTACAGTGAAAGCCCGCGTTAGTGTGTAATGTTGTTCACTCAAGTCTGATGTGACATCGATTGGGGCTGCCTTGCAGCCCTTCGCGGGCAAGCCCGCTCCCACAGGTACGGTGCAAGCCTCAAGGTACGCACAATCCTGTAGGCGCGGGCTTGCCCGCGAAGGGCCGCAAGGCGGCCCCAATCGCTTGAGTGAACAGCATTACGCGTTAGCGCGAGCTTTTTAATTTCCAGTCTGTGCATGGAAAGCAAAGAGGTCTTTCTGGCAACTGATAAAACTGTCAGTTGTGTGGGGGGTAGCCTCGGTTCTAAATATTCATGTGTTTTTTTCGACAACTCCCTCTTGAACTGCTGAGGCGCCAAAATGAAAATAGAAAGCGTGACCGTGGCTGATGTTGTATTTGCGCCTGTCTCACCTGAAATCGACCTGAAGCTCTTGGCAGACACATCCGACGGTACGATGCGCAGTGAGGTTTTGACCGACGATACCATCGAGATTTCTTTGACGATCAAGAGCTGGAATGCCGCAGGTGATCCCACCATGGGAGAGTTTGACCAGATGTGGCTGTATCACCTGCCAGAGGGCGGGGTGGAGGAGGAGCTCCACAGTGGTCAATATGATAAGGACAGTACTTTTCCCTTCCAGGTGAAGTTGGATAAGGCAAAGGTAAAATCATGGGGTGAAGGCAAACATGGTTTTTTTATCAGGGTGATTCCTTACAATAGTCCCTTGCCTGTTGATTTCCTCCCGTTGAACCTGATTTTCGATCGTGTGGCTCCTTATCCAAATCGACTTCCGACAGCTTTCCCGGCTATTGCCGCTGTGCTGGATGCCAATATTGGTGCGGTCAAGCTTACGTTGCCCGCCTATCCGGATTGGGATGCCAGAGACATCGTGGCGTGGATCTGGCGCAGGGAAGTGCCCAGCGACCCGGGCGACCTGGTGCCTGACGGCTTCACGCCTGTCTCTGCAGTGCCATTGTCGATACCGGTGCCTGAGAAGGTCATTCGGGATGCAGGGGATGGCGGCATCCATATTGCCTACCTTTTAAAGGACATTGCCGGCAATGTGAGTGCCGTGTCAGTGCCCACGCGCGTTACGGTGGCGACTGGCAATTTGCCTACCCCGGCGGACTTCAAAAGGCCCCTGGTCTTGGGCATGAACGGCGGAGTGGTGGACCAGGATGCCGTGTTCAACGGTATTACGGTGGAAATTGGTGCCTTCCTGCATTTCAAGGCGACTGACCTGATCACGATCAAGTGGGGTACGCATACTTTCGAAACGCGGACTGTCGGCACGTTCCCGGTCAAGCTGGCCATCCCTGCTAGCGTTGTCCTGGCTATTTATGGAAAAGGCTCTACCGGCGTGAAACCGGTCGAAGTCACGTATGAGGTGCACCGCGGTGACTACCTGTTAGGTGGCGAAAAGGATTCCTTCAACGTCAACCTCGAGCGCATTGGCCCAGTTGTACCTGATCCGGACCCGGAATGGCCGGGGCCTGTGAACCCGGAAATGGTCCTGCCGGATGTTTATGGGGGTAACGAGAACCTGAAAAACCGGCTGACCGAGGCGGATGAACTGGCCGATGCCGCACTTAAAGTAACGATCGATACCGCGTTCATGGAAGGTGATCTGGTCGAGTTCTACTATTCGGATGAGCATGTATCCGAGGCGGATTATGTACTCAAGGCGGCTGATCTCGGCAACGAAATAGAAGTGACGATTCCGTGGGTATACATTTGGCAGCACGATAATGGCGACCGCTCCGCTCACTACGTGGTCAGCCGTAAAGACGTGCCGAACAAAGCCGTATCCAACCCTCAGTCTATTCAGGTGGAGGCTATTGTCCTGCACCCTGAAGCTGGGCAGTTCCAGGGTGGGTTCAATAGCGGAGGGCGCGTCTGGCTGAATTGTACCGCCTTGTTTGATCTTGCAGATCCAACGGATACCCAACCCGGTGTACGTATTGATATCCCTGACTTGAGCGAGTGGTTGGCCGTTGGTGAGCAATTGACGCTGACCTGGACGGTGACGCACGGTACGTCTCCCGGTGGGCCCGATATACCAGGTGCCAGGTATGAGCAAACTATCGAGTTGGATACAGACAATCCGCCGACCGGGTTCGTGTGGCGTATCCCTTACGCTGACGGCCTGAAGCCAATTATCGAATTCGATCCTGGAGCCAGTTATGACGGGCTGGCGTCATTTACTTATGCATTTGAACGCAGTGGTAAAACGGTCACATCCGACCCTGCCGGGGCGGTGGTATCAATGCACAGTTTTGGTGAGGAATGCCCTCTCGTTCGCCCTTGAGCGTTGGCGGCACAGCATATTGAGCATGGTTGTTGAAAAGTCGCATTGATCATCAGGCTTTTCCTACATGGTTTTAGGCGATTTCTTAATAGCCTTGCTCACGTTTCTGCTGCCCGTTCACGGGTAAATCGATGAGGCAAAGGTGCAATGATCAAGCAACGCAGTTTTACCCAGACCCCCTTGGCGCTAGCCTTTGGGCAATTATTACTGGGCGCTTCGGCCGTATTTCTTGTCGGGCCGGCAAATGCCTTGACGTTGGTGGACCATGAGAAAACTATCGGTGCCGGCACCCCTGTTGACAGCTACAGGGTCACTGACGGCGGGCGCTTGGTAGCCGAGGGCGCTACCACACAGCAGATCGACGTGCGTACAGGCGGTGGTTTGCACCTTGAGGGCTCCACGGTGTCAGCCACGGGGGTCGCTGCGGTGATGGTCAACGGCGGTGCTTCGGCAACCATCGCCAGTGGCTCGCGCCTGACCAGCAACCTGTTCGGCCTCGATGTGCTGCGCAGTGCGACGGCTGGTGCCAGTGTGTCGGTAAATGGCAGCCATATCGAAGGGGGTATAGGCGGCGCCAGGGTGGCCGGCAGCTCTCATCTTTCTCTGACTGACAGTACCCTGGTGAGTAAAGGGGCGGCCGGTGCTGCCTTGCTGTTTGGCGATGCCCGGCTGGATGCGACCAACAGCCGGCTGACCGGCGCCAAGGATGGCATCCGGGTGGTTGGCGATGGCCTTTCGACTAAACCTGCATCGATCAATCTGCAGGGCACGCACGTGGAAGGCCAGAATGGCGCCGCCATCCGGGTGGGGAGTGCAAACCAGGCGCCCGGCGATGCGACGATCATCGTCACGGGCGGTACTACGCTGCTCGGCAGCAATGGCAACCTGCTGGAAGTGGCAAACAGCTCGAATGCCACGATGCAGGTCGAGGGCAGCAACCTGGTGGGTGATGTGTGGGTGGAGGCCGGTTCCAGTGCCAATCTGACTTTGGGCAACCAGGCCAGCCTGACCGGGCGCCTGACCAATGTCGAACGCCTGGCGCTGAGTGATGGCGGCCGCTGGAACATGGTGGAGGACAGTGAACTCGGGCAACTGACCATGGCGGGGGGCTCGGTGCGGTTCGGTGAGGCCACGCAGTACCAGCGCCTTACCCTGGGCAGCCTGTCGGGCAGTGGTACGTTCATCATGGACGCCGACTTCAGCAGCGCCCAAAGCGACTTCCTCGACATTACCGGCACGGCCACCGGCAACCACAGCCTGCTGGTGGGCAGCAGCGGCAGCGAACCCACCCAGGCAAACAGCTTGCACCTGGTTCACGCCGCGGCGGGGGATGCGCAGTTCTCCCTGCTTAACGGGCCGGTGGACCTGGGGGCGTTCTCTTATGACCTGGTGCAGCGTGGCAATGACTGGTATCTGGATGGCGCGACCAAGGTGGTAAGCCCAAGCACCGAGGCGGCCATGGCCTTGTTCAATACCGCGCCGACCGTGTGGTATGGCGAGCTGTCATCCCTGCGCAGCCGCATGGGGGAGCTGCGCCTCGACGAGCGTAAATCAGGCCTGTGGGCGCGTAGCTATGGCAACAAGTACAACGTTTCTTCTTCTACCGGTACGCCGTACAGCCAGGTGCAACAGGGCTTCTCGCTGGGTGCCGATACCCCGTTGCCGTGGGGTGACGGCCAATGGCTGGCCGGGGTGATGGCCGGCTACAGCAGCTCGGACCTGAACCTGACCCGTGGCGCCTCGGGTGAGGTGAAAAGCTACTACCTGGGGCTGTATGCCACCTGGCTGGATGCCCAGAGCGGCTATTACCTGGACAGCGTGGTCAAGCTAAACCGCTTCGACAACCAGGCCAAGGTCAGCCTCAGCGATGGCCAGCGAACCGAAGGCGATTATGACAACGTCGGCCTGGGGGCGTCGGTGGAGTTCGGGCGCCACCTGGCGTTGGACGATGGCTACTTCGTCGAGCCTTTCGGGCAGTTGTCGGTGGTCGGCATCCAGGGCAAGGATTACCACCTGGACAACGGCTTGAAGGCCGACGGTGATGCCACGCATTCCGTACTGGGCAAGGCCGGCGCGACGGCGGGCCGCACCGTCACGCTCGAGGGTGGGCAGTGGCTGCAACCCTATGTGCGTCTGGCTTATGTGCACGAGTTTGCCAACAACAACCAGGTAAAGGTCAACGATCACCAGTTCGACAATGACCTCTCGGGTTCGCGTGGGGAGCTGGGCATGGGGGTGGCGGTGTCGTTGATGGACCGCCTGCAGTTGCATGCCGACTTCGACTACAGCAACGGCAAGGCACTGGAGCAGCCGTGGGGCGTCAACCTGGGAGTGCGTTACAGCTGGTAAACCATGGCGAGCCGTTCATTGCGCCGGACTGGACACGTTGGAGGTTGAGTTATGCGAAACGGGAAGTCGGATACGCTTTTTCCTCCACCTTGGGTGGAAGGCTCGCTTGAAAACCTGGAGGGTGGCGCGCAAAACGTCATCCCTCTGGCCCTGCTGGAAAAGCCCCTGCGTGTGGATGTCCCGCCATGGCCGGGTTCCAACCCCTCCCATGACATGCCGGAGACACTGGTGCTGTTGTGCGATGGTGTGCAGATAGGCGAAACCAGGCAATGGGTGGCCCCCATTGCACTGGACGATTACTACGTCGAGATTCCCCTGGAGTACCTCAAGGACGACAGCACGCCTGAGTTGACCTACAGGGTCAAAGGTTACAACGGGGCGGAACGGTGTTCGGAGCCGCGGACCATAACCCTGGACTTGACCGGGCCCACGTTGGGCGGCGATCGCGGTAGCCTGATATTCGACGCAGAAGTGCTCACTGAGGGCGTAACGGCGGATTACCTGGAACGACACGATGATGTGCTTGTCGCACGGGTGCCGGACTATCAGACCTTTGTGCCAGGAGACCGCATTCGCTGGTTTTGGGATGCGCAGTTATACGACGACAACCTTGTTGCCGAGAAGGTAATCGAACAGGAGGGCTTTCCCGTCATCGTGGAAATCCCTGGCGATACCGTCCGTGAGCGGGGGGACGGAACTCGTTTTGCGCATTACCGGTTAAACGATTACGCCGGTAACAAGAGTACACCCGAAGAGCCGAAAGTGGTTCAGCTGAAGGTTGATACCGCGCCTGTGCCCAGGGACCTGACCTGGCCGGAAATTACCTATGCCACGGGAAGCGGGCAACAGGTGCAACTGGACCCCAACAAGAAGCTGAACTACATGCGGGTGACTGTGCCATCGGGGGCTGTATTCCCAGGGGAGAAGGTCGAGGTTTCATGGGGGGAGCCGGGTGGTGTCGGCAGCTACCTGGCGACAGAAGAAGCCCCCGGTTTTCCCGGGCAGTACGATATTCCGCTGAACCTGATTGCACAACACAGCGGCAAAGTGCTGAAAGTGTACTATCAGGTGACGGACAAGAATGGCAAGGTTCATCCGTCTGATGTACGCCTGGTATCGTTCTTGCCGCTCACTCAAGGGCTTACGACGCCAAACGTGAGCCCTTCCAGCCATAAAACGGTTTTTCTGTCCAATGTCCCTGAAGAGGGATTGACCATCACCCTCGATGCCTGGCGCTATAGCCATACGGATCACCGGGTCACGTTGGTCGTCAGCGGTGTGGATGACCAGGGTAAGCCAATGATCCAGGAGGTGCTGAAAGACCATGCCTTGACCTTGGAGGAAGTGGAAAACGGCTTGGGGTTTGATGATGCGCTCAAGGCGACCAAGGCTTTTCTGCTTTCGCTCAAGCGTGACCTGCTCACTGTGCGGGTTTCTGTCAGTTTCGATCAAGGCCTGACCTGGCCGCCATCGCCCAACTTTCCAATACTTGACCTGGACTTGCACGACTGAGCGGCTGCGTCATATCGACGAATCGGGCAGCGGTTTTTCCACCAGCCGGGTGCTGCCACCGTAGTCGTTGATTGTGCTGAAGCGTACCTGCAATCCTTCTGCGGGGCGGGTTGTCTTCAGTTCAAAGGCTTGGTTTTGCATGGGCAGCGCCATCAGCGCCGTGTCGATCTTTTCGGTTGTGCCTGCTTTGCCCACTTCCAGCCGGCCGAAGGTAAAGTGGTAGGGCGTGGGGTTGTGAACCTGCAGGAAGGTCTTGCCGTTCTCGCTGGCCAGCGACCACTGCAGGCTGTCCAGGTGCTGCTCGGGCACGCCTTGCACCTGGCTGGGCCGGTAGAACAGCTTGATGCGGGTGCGCATGGCGATCTTCAGCACATTTTGCTGCGCGCTATCGACCTGGGGAATTTCCTGCACATTGAAGTAGAACAGCGATTCGCGATCGGTGGGCAGGTTGTTTGGCAGGGCGTTTATCTTGACCAGTTGCTCGCGCTTGGGGTCGAGCCGGAACAGGGTGGGGGATACGGCAAAAGGCACTACGGTGCTGGTGTCGTCGGCCGCCGTGTTTACCCAGGCCTGCACCGCATAAGGTGCCTGGCTTGGGTTGGCGACAACCACCGAACTGCTGTGTTTGTCGCTGGGGTGGACAACGCGGGTGGCACTGATGGTCAATGCCGCTTCAGTGGTTGAGGAAAGCGTTGCCAGGCAGGCAAAGCTGAATACGTACTTGCGCAGCAGGGTCATGGACATGGTGGGACCGGCATGAGAGGTGAAACGGGTTGGTCCCCCCTGGTGGTGCCAGGGGGGCTTGAATCAGCGAATATCGACATTGAAGGAGATGTTGGTATCGATCTGCCCTTCGGTCACCGTTGCCGAAGTGGTGACAAGGCGGGCGGAAAAGACCATCTCGGTATCGCCGGTGTCCTTTACTTCATAGGCCATCGACTCGGTATTGGGCGCAAGGCGGCTCGTGAGGTCGTTGATTGCCAGACCCAGGCCGGTGCTGTATTCGAGGCCGTCCTTGAGGGCATAAAGATCGGAGTTGACGGGATCCGCACCCAAGCCCGCCTGGAAGGTGGCATAGGCATTCTGTGTGCCGGTCACGCAGCTTCCCGGTACGCGTAGTGCGAAGTGTACCTTGGGGGTTTCCTGGTCGACTGCAGTGAAGTCGAACGTATTGAAGTTACCCAGGTTGATCAGCGGCAGGCTTGGGCCGCCTGGGGTAACGACCTGGATGGGGCAGGTGCCAGGCCCGCTGACAGTACCTTCGAACTTGATGGGTTTTGCCATTGCCGCGCTGCTGCAAAGGCTCAGCGCAAGTACGGATAGTGTTTTTTTCATTGGATGATCCCTGTGTTGAGTGGCTGCGAACTCATGTATCTCAGCGCGCAGGCAGAGTACGCAGGGCAACACAGGGGGTCTGTAGGCGAAGTTTGCACATGCCGGGGGAAACAGGCTGGCCGAAGGGGCGCCATACCCCTTCGCCCGGGCAGCCCGGGATCAGTGGCGGGTATCGGCTGCCGCCGAAGCCAGCAGCTGCTTTTGCTCAAGCCAGTCAAACGCCTCGCCACGCTGCTCGCATTCGTAGCGGCGCTCTTCCAGGGCCTGGTACAGGTTCAGCTCTTCATCCGGCATGTAGTGCAGGCAGTCGCCGCCGAAGAACCAAAGCAGGTCGCGTGGCACCAGGTGGGCGATTTGCGGGTAGCGCTGGATTACCTGGCAGATCAGGTCTTGGCCCAGGTACTGGCTTTCCAGAGGGTCTTGCGGCAGCAAGCTCAACAGCTCGTCGAAGCGCTCGAGGAACAGGGCGTGGCTTTCCTCCGGTACCTGCTCGGCTTCACCCAGGGCCACCAGGATGGTACGCAGGTGGTTGAGCAGTTGCAGGTGGTATTCCAGATGGGGGGTGGCCATGGGGCGGTCCTCGGGGTGGTTGAAACGGGGGCGGAGTATACGCGGGTTACAGAAGGGGCCGCAAAACGGCCCCTTGGCTCAGCGTACCTTGCCTGGTTCGGGCAGCAACTGTGTCTTGTCGAAGGCATCCACATCGATCACTGCCCGCCGGGCGTGCTCTGCCTCCTGCAGTCGTTGCCCCTCGCCAGGCTGTAGCGCACCGCTTTCCACTGCCGCATCGATTATCGACTGCCCCGTTGCAGGCCGAACCTTGCCTTCCCTGATAGCCTGGTGCAGTGCCTTGTGCAGTGGGGCCGCCCCATCCAGCAAGTCGGCGGCCCGCTGTAGTGCCGCTACCGGGTCGCCATCGGCCTGCGGGCGGAAGCAACCTGCAAGCAGCTCCTCCAGGGCTGGGTTGCCCTTGCTGCTACCGATCAGCGCCGCCACTTCGGCATCCAGTTCATCGCTCGGCCCGGTATGGCGGCGACCGAAGGGGAACACCAAGACCCGTAGCGCGCAGCCGACAAAGCGGTTGGGGAAGTTGTCGAGCAACCGGTCCAGGGCTGTTTCGGCCTGGCCCAGGCTCTCTTCCATCGCCCAGCGCAGCAAAGGCTGCATGTGTTCCGGTGAGCCCAGGTCGTGATAGCGCTTGAGCGCGGCGCTGGACAGGTACAGGTAACTCAGCACATCCCCCAGCCTTGCGCTCAGCCTTTCACGGCGTTTCAGCGCGCCGCCCAGCAGCATCATCGACAGGTCAGCCAGCAGAGCGAAGGCCGCTGCCTGGCGGTTGAGTGCACGGAAGTAGCCTTGGCTCAGGGTATCGCCGGGCACGGATTCCAGTCGCCCCAGCCCCAGGCTGAATATCAGTGTGCTGGCCGCATTGCCGGCGGCGAACATGATGTGTTTCATCAACAGGTCGTCGAATTCCCTCAATGCCTGATCGCGGTCCTCGCGCGCGGCCAGGGCCATTTCCTTGAGCACGAACGGGTGGCAGCGGATGGCGCCCTGGCCGAAGATCATCAGGTTGCGCGAAAGAATGTTCGCCCCCTCGACGGTGATGAAGATCGGTGCACCCTGCCAGTTACGGCCCAGGTAGTTGTTCGGTCCCATGATGATGGCCTTGCCGCCGTGCACGTCCATGGCGTGCTGGATGCATTCGCGGCCGCGCTCGGTGAGGTGGTACTTGAGGATTGCCGACAGCACCGAAGGCTTCTCGCCCAGGTCCACGGCCTTGGCGGTCAGCAGCCGCGCGCTGTCCATCAGCCAGGCATTGCCGCCGATGCGTGCCAGCGACTCCTGGATGCCTTCGAATGCAGCCAGCGGGACATTGAACTGTTCGCGGATGTTGGCGTACTGGCCGGTGACCAGACTGGTGTATTTGGCTGCGCCAGTGCCCACTGCCGGCAGGGAGATGGAGCGGCCTACCGACAGGCAGTTCATCAGCATCATCCAGCCCTTGCCGAGCATGGCCTGGCCACCGATGAGGAAATCCAGCGGCACGAACACGTCCTTGCCGCTGTTGGGGCCGTTCATGAACGCGGCGCCCAGTGGCAGGTGGCGTTTGCCGATTTCGACGCCGGGCGTGTCGGTAGGGATCAGCGCCAGGCTGATACCCAGTTCTTCCTGCTCGCCCAACAGGTGGTCCGGGTCGTAGGCCTTGAACGCCAGGCCCAGCAGGGTGGCGACGGGCCCGAGGGTGATATAGCGCTTTTCCCAATTCAGGCGCAGGCCGATGACCTCTTCGCCGTTCCATTGCCCCTTGCAGACCACCCCGGTGTCAGGCATGGCGCCTGCGTCGGAGCCGGCCAGCGGGCCGGTGAGGGCGAAGCAGGGGATTTCCTCGCCACGCGCCAGGCGTGGCAGGTAGTGGTTGCGTTGTTCGTCAGTGCCGTAATGCAGCAGCAGTTCGGCCGGGCCGAGCGAGTTGGGCACCATCACGGTGGAAGCCAGGTCGCCGCTGCGGGTGGCCAGTTTCATCGCCACCTGGGAGTGGGCGTAGGCTGAAAAGCCCTTGCCGCCGTATTCCTTGGGGATGATCAGGGCGAAGAAGCCATGCTGCTTGATATGTGCCCAGGCTTCGGGCGGCAGGTCCATGTCCTGGCCGATCTGCCAGTCGCTGACCATGGCGCACAGTTGTTCGGTCGGGCCGTCGATGAAGGCCTGTTCTTCTTCGCTCAGCTGCGGCGCCGGGTAGGCGAGCAGGGTGCGCCAATCGGGACGGCCGCAGAACAGTTCGCCGTCCCACCATACGGTGCCCGCGTCGATCGCCTCGCGCTCGGTCTGCGACATCGGCGGCAGGGTACGCTGGAACCAGTTGAACACGGGGCCTGTGAATACCTTGCGGCGCCATTCCGGCAGCGCCACCAGGGCGACTTTCAGTGCCAGCGCTATCCAGAGCAGGGTCAGCAGCCAGCCGGGAGCGCTGCTGAAAATGCCCATCAGCAGCACATAAGCGGCCATGATGCCGAGAATTTGCAAGGGCGCCAGGCGCCGGTGCGTGAGGTACGCCGCGCCGATCACCAGCACTACCAACCACAACAGCAACATAATCGGTCCTCCTTGGAACCAGGGGGGTAAGCCGTCCCAGACAGCTTAGACGCAACGCTGCGAACGGCCGGGTCAGAACAGTGACAGGGCATGGCGGCGGGAGTTTCAGTCCGGTGTGTGCCTGTACCGGCCTCTTCGCGGGTGAACCCGCTCCCACAGGTACTGCATCACTCTCAGGTCTGGCGCAGAACCCTGTAGGAGCGGGTTTACCCGCGAAGAGGCCGGTACAGGCGACGAAAGTCTGGAGTAGACTGCACCACCTCCGCATTCATAAGGACGTTGCCATGCTGAAGATCTGGGGCCGCAAGAATTCGAGCAATGTGCGCAAGGCGCTGTGGATCGCCCACGAACTGGGCCTGGATTTCGAGTCGATCGATGCCGGCGGCGCCTTCGGCGTGGTCAACGAGCCGCACTACCGCGCGCGCAACCCCAACGGCCTGGTGCCGATGCTGGAAGACGGCGACCTGACCCTGTGGGAGTCCAACACCATCGTTCGCTACCTGTGCGCCGAATACGGTGCGGAGCAGGGCTGGTACCTGGACGACCCGCGTCAGCGCGCCCTGGCGGACAAGTGGATGGACTGGACCACCTCGTCCTTCGCCACGCCGTTCCGCCCACTGTTCTGGGGCCTGTTGCGCACCCCGGAAGACCAGCGCGACTGGGTGGCGATCAACGCTGCGCACAAGCAATGCGCCCAGCTGCTGGCCATTGCCGACGAAGCCCTGGCCAAACAACCGTACCTTTCCGGTGACCAGATCGGCATGGGCGACATCCCACTGGGTAGCTTCATCTATGCCTGGTTCGAAATGCCCATCGAGCGCCCGGCCATGCGTCACCTGGAGGCCTGGTACGAGCGCCTCAAGGCCCGCCCTGCGTACCAGGCAGCGGTAATGACTGCGCTGACCTGATCGAACACCACGGCCACTTCGATAGTCATTATCAATACACATGACTGTACTTGTGCGGCCAGGCCAAGCACCATTGGCCGCACTCACTGCGCCAGTGCCTTTACCTGGCGTGTCCTGCACCTTTTTCTCGGTAAGTGACCCGCTATGAGTTCCGCCCTGTCCATCCGACAGCTGACCAAGACCTACGGCAACGGCTTCCAGGCCCTCAAGGGCATCGACCTGGATGTTGCCGAAGGCGACTTCTTCGCCTTGCTCGGCCCCAACGGCGCGGGCAAGTCCACCACCATCGGCATCCTCTCCACCCTGGTCAACAAGACCAGCGGCACGGTCAACGTGTTCGGCCACGACCTGGACCGCGAGCCCTCGGCGCTCAAGCGCTGCCTGGGCGTGGTGCCGCAGGAGTTCAACTTCAACCAGTTCGAGAAAACCTTCGACATCGTCGTGACCCAGGCCGGTTACTACGGCATCCCGCCCAAGGTGGCCAAGGAGCGTGCCGAGCAGTATCTGACCCAGCTCGGCCTGTGGGACAAGCGTGACGTGCAATCGCGTTCGCTGTCGGGGGGCATGAAGCGCCGCCTGATGATTGCCCGTGCACTGATCCACGAGCCGCGCCTGCTGATTCTCGACGAGCCCACCGCCGGTGTGGACATCGAACTGCGCCGTTCGATGTGGAGCTTCCTCACCGAGCTGAACCAGAAGGGCATCACCATCATCCTCACCACCCACTACCTGGAAGAGGCCGAGCAGCTGTGCCGTAACATCGGCATCATCGACCACGGCACCATCGTCGAGAACACCAGCATGCGCCAGTTGCTGGGCAAGCTGCATGTCGAAACCTTCGTGCTCGACATCAAGCAGGACCTGGCCACTGCACCGGTGCTGCAGGGCTACCCGTGCCGGTTGCTGACCCCGCACACCCTGGAAGTGCAGGTGGAAAAGGACATCGGCATCACCGCGCTGTTCGGCCAGCTGGCGCTGCAGAACATCGAGGTGCAGAGCCTGCGCAACAAGACCAACCGACTCGAGGAGCTGTTCGTGTCCCTGGTGGAAAAAAACCTGTCGAAGGTGGCCGTATGAGTGTGGAACTACGCACCAACTGGGTCGCCCTGAACACCATCGTCTACCGCGAAGTGCGGCGCTTCCTGCGTATCTGGCCGCAGACCCTGCTGCCGCCGGCGATCACCATGGTCCTGTACTTCGTCATCTTCGGTAACCTGATCGGCCGGCAGATCGGCGACATGGGTGGCTTCACCTACATGGAATACATCGTGCCGGGGCTGATCATGATGTCGGTGATCACCAACTCCTACGGCAACGTGGTGTCGAGCTTCTTCGGCAGCAAGTTCCAGCGCTCCATCGAAGAGCTGATGGTGTCGCCGGTATCGCCACACACCATCCTCGTCGGTTATGTGCTGGGTGGCGTGCTGCGTGGCTTGGCGGTGGGCGTGATCGTGACCTTCCTGTCGCTGTTCTTCACCCATCTGCAGGTGCATCACCTGGGCGTGACCGTGGTCGTGGTGCTGCTGACCGCCACCATTTTCTCGCTGCTGGGCTTCGTCAACGCGGTGTTCGCGCGCAACTTCGACGACATCTCGATCATCCCGACCTTCGTGCTGACGCCACTGACCTACCTGGGCGGGGTGTTCTACTCGATCAACTTGCTGCCGCCGTTCTGGCAGACCGTGTCGTTGGCCAACCCGGTGCTGCACATGGTCAACTCGTTCCGCTACGGCATCCTAGGGGTGTCGGATATCAGCATTGGCACGGCGATTACCTTCATGCTGGTCGCCACCGCGGTGCTCTACCTGGTGTGCGTTCGCCTGCTGGTCAGCGGCCGCGGCATGCGTGCCTGACACCTTGCACCGGCATTGGCGCAGACGCCACTGCCGGCCCACCCACCAGCGCCAGTAGAGCATGGTGGTGAAGTAGCCGAGGATGCCCAGCACCACGCCGCACACTACCGAGCCGAGCAGGAAGGGTTGCCACAGCGTCGACAGCTGGTCGGTGATCCACTGGAAAGTCAGCTCGTCGGGCAGGGTGCGCGGCGGTACCTGCATCAGCCAGGCGCCGGTCATGTAGGTGACGAAGAACACCGGTGGCATGGTCAGCGGGTTGGTCAGCCATACCAGGCTGACCGCGATCGGCAGGTTGCCGCGCAGCGGAATGGCCAGCGCGGCGGCCAGCAGCATCTGCGCCGGCATCGGGATCAGCGCCGCGAACAGGCCAACGCCCATGGCCCTCGCCACCGAATGGCGGTTCAGGTGCCAGAGGTTCGGGTCATGCAGCAACTTGCCGAAAAAGCGTAAGGACTTGTGTTCCCGAATACTGGTCGGGTCCGGCATGTAGCGTTTGAAAAGTCGGCGCGGCATGTAGGCTCCCGGAGCGTTGATCCGGGCAGTATGCCCTGATTCCCGCTCAGCCTCGTTTAGAGTTTGTGACAATTGTTGAGCAAGCGCTGCCGGCAATTGGGCTATGCCTCAGAAGGTGATTTCGCTTCTGGAGCTCTACTTCATGCGCACAGGGATGTTTGCGCTCGCGCTCGGGCTGTTGTGCCTGGGCTTTCTCCCCGCATTGCCATCGGTCGGATGGCTGGTGCTGCTGGCTGCAGTCGGTGGCCTCGGCCTGTTCACCCGGCTGTGGCCACTGGGCTGTTTTCTGCTGGGCCTGTGTTGGGCCTGCTGGTCGGCGCAGCAGGCGCTGGATGACCGCCTGGCCACCGGGCTGGATGGCCGCACCTTGTGGCTTGAGGGCCAGGTGGTCGGCCTGCCGACCCGGACTGCGCAGGGTGTGCGTTTCGAGCTGGACGCGGCCCGCTCGCGGCGGGCAGAGCTGCCGCAGCGCCTGCAACTGAGCTGGTTCGACGGCCCGCCGCTGCGCGCGGGCGAGCAGTGGCGGCTGGCGGTGACCTTGCAGCGCCCGGCGGGGCTGCTCAACCCGCATGGGCCGGACCGTGAGGCGCAATTGCTGGCGCGGCGCGTCGGTGCGACCGGTACGGTCAAGGCCGGGCAGTTGCTGGCGCCGGTTGCCGGCGGCTGGCGCGACACGCTGCGCCAGCGCCTGCTGGCAGTCGAGGCCAATGGCCGGCAGGCAGCGTTGGTGGCGCTGGTGCTTGGCGACGGGGCGGGCCTGGCCCGGGAGGACTGGCAAACGTTGCAGGCCACCGGCACGGTGCACCTGCTGGTGATCTCTGGCCAGCACATCGGCCTGGTTGCCGGCTTGCTGTATGGCCTGGTTGCCGGGCTGGCGCGTTGGGGGCTGTGGCCCGCTCGGTTGCCCTGGCTGCCCTGGGCATGTGGCCTGGCCATGGCTGCGGCACTGGCCTACGGTTGGTTGGCTGGTGGCGGTGTACCGGTGCAGCGTGCCTGCCTGATGCTGGCCGTGGTGTTGCTCTGGCGCCTGCGTTTTCGCCAACTGGGTGCGACCTTGCCGTTGCTGCTGGCGCTGGTTGCCGTGCTGCTGCTAGAGCCGTTGGCCGCGCTGCTGCCCGGGTTCTGGCTGTCGTTCGCAGCCGTGGCCACGCTTGTCTATTGCTTCAGTGCCCGCCTGGGCAACTGGCGGCCCTGGCAGGCCTGGACGCGGGCGCAATGGGTGATTGCGATCGGCTTGCTGCCGGTACTGCTGGCTACGGGCTTGCCGGTGAGCTTGAGTGCGCCGCTGGCCAACCTTGTTGCGGTGCCGTGGGTCAGCTTGGCAGTGCTGCCATTGGCGTTGCTGGGCACTTTGCTGCTGCCGTTGGGCGGGGTAGGGGAGGCGCTGCTCTGGCTGGCGGGTGGTTTGCTTGATGTGCTTTTCCGGCTGCTGGCGCTGGCGGCGCAGCAGCCGGCGTGGCTGCCACCAGCCCTGCCGTTGTGGGCCTGGCTGCTGGTGTGCCTGGGTGCGCTGCTGGTTTTGATGCCCCGTGGCGTACCACTGCGCGGGTTGGGTGGCGTAATGCTGCTGGCGCTGTGGGTACCCCGGGAGACGGTGCCGTTCGGCCAGGTCGAGGTCTGGCAGCTGGACGTCGGCCAGGGGCTGGCGGTGCTGTTGCGCACTCGGCATCACGACCTGCTGTACGACGCCGGGCCTGCCAGGGGCGAGAGCGACCTGGGCGAGCGGGTGGTGTTGCCGACCTTGCGCAAGCTAGGGGTGGGCAGCCTGGACCTGATGCTGGTCAGCCACGCCCATGCCGACCACGCCGGTGGTGCTGGCGCAATCATGCGTGGCCTGCCGGTCGAACGGGTGATCGGCGGCGAAGTGCTGGATGACATGCAACTGCAGCCTTGTGTCAGTGGCGACCAGTGGACGTGGGATGGCGTGCGCTTTTCCCTGTGGCGCTGGGCTGATGGGCAGAGCAGCAATGACCGCTCCTGCGTGTTGCTGGTCGAGGCGCAGGGTGAGCGGTTGTTGCTGGCGGGAGATATGGAAGCCGGTGCCGAACGGGCCTGGCTGGCGGCCACAGAAGCGCCGCGGATCGACTGGCTGCAGTCGCCGCACCATGGCAGCCGCAGTTCGTCCAGCGAGGCCTTCATCCGCGCCACCGCGCCGCGCGGGGTACTGATTTCGCGCGGGCGCAACAACAGCTTCGGGCACCCGCACGCGCAGGTGGTCGAACGTTATCGGCGGCATGGGGTGGTGATGCATGACACAGCGGAGCAGGGGGCGTTGCGGTTGGTGTTGGGGAGGCAGGGGGAGGTGGAGGGTGTGCGGGGTCAGCGGCGGTTTTGGCGGGTTCGGGCGCAGTGAGGTGTAGTGGCTTGCAGGTGCTTGCCATTACATTTTCAGCGCCTGTGAGATCGAGCGCCGCCCGCGCGGCGCTTCGCAGCACAAGGCTGCTCCTACATCTGTTTCGGGCCAGTAACGCCTGTGCCAATGCGCGCGACCGCCTTGCTTGTCCGGCACGATATCGAGGTGGACACCAAGGGGCCGCGCGCCTTTGCCTCAGGAATAATTGGCCCGAAACAGATGTAGGAGCAGCCTTGTGCTGCGAAGCGCCGCGCGGGCGGCGCTCGATCTCGCAGGCGCTGCAACTGTCATGGCGAACCCCCACCCCCCCAACCCATTTCCCTGACCTCCGGCAGATGAGCCCCCGGCGCGCCTATGGTAGAGTGGCGGCCTTTTTCCGAAGGGGCGTTTACTGTGTGGGAATTGGTCAAGTCCGGTGGTTGGATGATGCTGCCGATCATTCTGAGCTCCATCGCTGCCATGGCTATCGTCGTCGAGCGCCTGTGGACCCTGCGCGCCAGCCGCGTCACCCCGCCGCACCTGCTGGGCCAGGTGTGGATGTGGATCAAGGACAAGCAACTGACCAGTGACAAGCTCAAGGCCCTGCGCGCCGATTCGCCACTGGGCGAAATCCTTGCCGCCGGTCTGGCCAACTCGCGCCATGGCCGCGAAATCATGAAGGAATGCATCGAGGAGGCCGCCTCGCGCGTCATCCACGAACTGGAACGCTACATCAGCACCCTCGGCACCATCGCCGCCATGGCTCCGCTGCTGGGCCTGTTGGGCACCGTGCTGGGCATGATCGACATCTTCAGCGCCTTCATGGGCTCGCAGATGACCGCCAACGCCGCAGTGCTGGCCGGTGGTATCTCCAAGGCCCTGGTCACCACCGCGGCCGGCCTGATGGTCGGTATCCCGGCGGTATTCTTCCACCGCTTCCTGCTGCGCCGCATCGACGAGCTGGTAGTCGGCATGGAGCAGGAAGCGATCAAGCTGGTGGAAGTGATCCAGGGCGACCGTGAAGTGGAAGTGGCCGGAGGCAAGGCGTGAAGTTCCGGCGCAATCGCCAGCGGGAGAGCGTCGACATCAACCTGGCGTCGCTGATCGACGTGGTGTTCGTCCTGCTGCTGTTCTTCGTGGTCACCACCACCTTCACCCGCGAGACCCAGCTGCGCGTCGAGCTGCCCGAAGCCGCCAGCGCCGAGCAGGCGCCGCCCGACCAGGGCAAGCTGGTGGAAATCACCATCAGCGCCGAAGGCGTGTACTCGGTGAACAACCACCTGCTGCCTAAAAGCGACCTGGCCACCCTGAGCGAAGCGATCGAGCGTGAGTCGGGCGGTGACAACAAGCTGCCGCTGGCCATCAGCGCCGACGGCAAGACCCCGCACCAGGCCGTGGTCACTGCGATGGATGCCGCCGGCAAGCTCGGTTTCAGCCAGTTGCGCATGACCACTGTCGAGGCGGCCCAGGGCACACCTTGATGGCCTTCGCCGACCGTCTGCTCGCCGCCTGGTACGCCGGGCACCCGGCCCTGGCGCTGCTGCGCCCGCTGGAGGCACTGTATCGCCGCGTGGTCACGCGCAAGCGGGCGCGTTTTCTCAGTGGCGAAAGTGCCAGCTACCGGGCCCCGGTGCCGGTCATCGTGGTGGGTAACATCACCGTGGGCGGTACCGGCAAGACGCCGATGATCCTCTGGCTGATCGAGCACTGCCGCCAGCAGGGGCTGAAGGTGGGCGTGGTCAGCCGTGGCTATGGCGCCAAGCCGCCGCAGCTACCCTGGCGCGTGCAGGCCGACCAGGCCGCCGAGCAGGCCGGCGATGAGCCGCTGCTGATCGTGCAGCGCACCGGCGTGCCGCTGATGATCGACCCCGACCGCTCGCGCGCGGTGCAGGCACTGCTGGCCAGCGAACCCCTCGACCTGATCCTGTGTGACGACGGCATGCAGCACTACCGCCTGGCCCGCGACCTGGAGTTGGTGCTGATCGATGCCGCCCGCGGCCTGGGCAATGCCCGCTGCCTGCCGGCGGGGCCGTTGCGTGAGCCGGCCGAACGCCTGCACGAGGCTGACGCGGTGCTTTACAACGGCGCCAGCGCAGACCGCGCCGATGGCTTCGGCTTCTGCCTGAAGCCGTCCGCCCTGGTCAACCTGCGCAGCGGCGAGCGCCGCGCGCTCGACCATTTCCCCGCAGGCCAACGCCTGCACGCGGTGGCCGGTATCGGCAACCCGCAACGTTTCTTCAATACCCTGCTGGGGCTAAACTGGCAGCCGGTGCCGCACCCCTTTGCCGACCATGCGCAGTTCAGCGCCCAGAGCCTGGCCTTCAGCCCGCCGCTGCCGCTGGTCATGACCGAGAAGGATGCGGTGAAATGCCGGGCCTTCGCCGCTGACGACTGGTGGTACCTGGCCGTCGAGGCGCAGCCGACGCCGGCCTTCGGTGCCTGGTTCGACAACCAGTTGCAACGCTTGCTGCGCAAGCCCTGAGCCCTTTTTCAATTCCCGGCCACCTGGCCTAAAGGAAGCCTCAAATGGACACCAAACTGCTCGATATCCTGGCCTGCCCGATCACCAAGGGCCCGCTCAAGCTCAGTGCCGACAAGACCGAGCTGATCAGCAAGGGCGCCGGCCTGGCCTACCCGATCCGCGACGGCATCCCGGTCATGCTGGAAAGCGAGGCGCGCACCCTGACTGATGAAGAGCGTCTGGACAAATGAGCCTGGATTTCACCGTGGTGATCCCCGCCCGGCTGCGCTCCACGCGCCTGCCGGGCAAGCCATTGCTGCCGATCGCCGGCAAGCCGATGGTGCAGCATGTGTGGGAACAGGCCCGCAAGAGCGGCGCCAGCCGCGTGGTCATCGCCACCGACGACGCCAGCATCGTAGAGGCCTGCAAGGCCTTCGGCGCCGAAGTGCTGCTGACCCGTGCCGACCATGAGTCCGGCACCGACCGCCTGGCCGAAGTGGCCGCGCACCTCGGCCTGCCTGCCGATGCCATCGTGGTCAACGTGCAGGGCGACGAACCGCTGATCCCGCCGGTGATCATCGACCAGGTGGCAGCCAACCTGGCGGCGCACCCGGAAGCCGGTATCGCCACCCTGGCCGAACCGATCCATGAGCCGGAAACCGTGTTCAACCCCAACGCGGTCAAGGTAATCAGCGACAAGAACGGCCTGGCCCTGACCTTCAGCCGTGCGCCGCTGCCCTGGGCCCGCGATACTTTTGCCAAGGACCGCAACCTGTTGCCAGAAGGCGTGCCGTATCGCCGCCATATCGGCATGTACGCCTACCGCGTCGGCTTCCTGCAGGACTTCGTCAGCTGGGGCCCGTGCTGGCTCGAGCAGACCGAAGCGCTGGAGCAGCTGCGTGCCCTGTGGCATGGCGTGCGCATCCACGTCGAAGACGCCATCGAGGCGCCTGCCGTGGGCGTGGATACCCCTGAAGACCTGGAGCGCGTACGGCGCTTGCTGGAGGCCTGATGCGCGTCCTGTTCGTCTGCCTCGGCAATATCTGTCGCTCGCCCACCGCCGAAGGCGTGCTGCGCCATCAATTGCAGGCTGCCGGGCTTGCCGACCGGGTGCATGTGGCCTCGGCCGGCACCGGCGACTGGCACGTCGGCAAGGCGCCTGACAGCCGCACCTGCAAGGCAGCGCTGGCGCGTGGCTATGACCTTTCGCAGCAACGCGCCCAGCAGGTCAAGGCGGCGCACTTTGCCGAATATGACCTGATCCTGGCCATGGACGAGAGCAACCTTGGCCATTTGCGTGCGATGCGCCCGCACACGGCAGTGGGGGAGCTCGACCTGTTCCTGCGCCGCTATGGCGCAGCACTGGATGAAGTGCCAGACCCGTACTACGGCGGCGCCGATGGCTTCGAGCAGGTGCTCGACCTGGTTGAAGCGGCGTGCCAGGCGCTGGTCCTGGAAATCAAGGGGCGGCTATGACAGTGCAGTGGCAGGAGCAGGTATCGCTCAAGCCTTACAACACCTTTGGCATCGACGTGAAGGCGCGGTATTTCACCCAGGTACATGATGACCAGGAGGTGCGCCAGGCGCTGGCCCAGGCGCAGCAAACCGGCGTGCCGGTGCTGGTGATTGGCGGTGGCAGCAACCTGCTGCTGACCCGCGATATCGATGCGCTGGTGCTGCATATGGCCAGCCGTGGCCGACGCGTGCTCAGCGACGATAGCGAACGTATCGTGGTCGAGGCCGAGGCCGGTGAGCCTTGGCACCCGTTTGTGCAGTGGACACTGGCGCAGGGGTGTTGCGGGCTGGAGAACCTCAGCCTGATCCCCGGCACCGTGGGTGCCGCGCCGATGCAGAACGTGGGCGCCTATGGCGTGGAGATCAAGGACGTATTCGTCGGCCTGACCGCCCTGGACCGTGAGACCGGCGAGTTGCGTGACTTCGGCCTGGCTGAATGTGCCTTTGGGTATCGCGACAGCCTGTTCAAGCGCAACCCTGGGCGTTGGTTGATCCTGCGTGTGCGCTTTGCCCTGAGCCGCACGCTGCAGGCTCACCTGGATTACGGCCCGGTGCGCCAGCGGTTGGCAGAGCAGGGCGTGACCGAGCCGACCGCGCAGGCGATCAGCGAGGCGATCTGCAGCATTCGCCGCGAGAAGCTGCCAGACCCGGCAGAGCTGGGTAATGCCGGGAGCTTCTTCAAGAACCCGGTGGTCTCGGCGGAACTGGTCGAGCGTATCCGTGCGCAGCACCCGGGAGTGGTGGCTTATCCCCAGGCCGATGGCCAGGTGAAGCTGGCGGCAGGCTGGCTGATCGAACAGGCAGGCTGGAAGGGCCACCGCGAGGGGGATGCCGGGGTGCATCGTTTGCAGTCGTTGGTGCTGGTCAACTACGGCCAGGCGAGCGGGGCGCAGATGCATGCGCTGGCGCGGCGGATCCAGGCCGATATCCTCGAGCGGTTCGGGGTCGAGCTGGAGATGGAGCCTAACCTCTACTGATTCAGTGCCTGGGCTGGCCCTTTCGCGGCTAAAGCCGCTCCCACAGGGACCTCACAGGGCCTGAGGGTAGTGGGGCCCCTGTGGGAGCGGGTTTACCCGCGAAGAGGCCGGTACAGGAAAAACGTCCAGCCAAGAAAAAGCCCCGCCAGTTCGCACTGGCGGGGCTTTTTCATTCAGCCTTGGCTATCAACCGTGATGAGGCTTTTGCTCATCAGTGGCTTCCAGGGCTGGCTCCTCGGTGGCTGCAGCAGCTTCCTGTGCGGCCTTGGCGGCAGCCTCGGCCTCACGCTTGCGGCGACGCACTTCACGCGGGTCGTTCGGCGCACGGCCGTTGGCCAGCATGACAGTGGCAGGTTCCACCGGCGCAGGGGCTTCGACCGGTGCAGGCTCGACGGCCACTGGGGCAGGCTCTGCCACCACTTCTGGCTGGGCCTCGACAACCGGGGCAGGTTGCTCGGCAACCGGAGCGGCTTCGATCACGACCGGGGCCTGCTCGATTTCACCGGCCTCGACGGCAGGCGCTTCTACCGGTGCTTCGGCAACCACTACCGGTTCGGCAGCAGGTGCTTCGTCGACCACTGGCTGCGGAGCGACTTCGACCACTGGCTCGGCAGTTGCCTCGACCACGGCCACAGGCTCGCTGACCGGCTGCTCGACCACCGGGGCCACAGCCACTTCTTCAGCCACGGCAGTAGCTTCGACCTGCTCGACCTTCTCGGCCTGCTCGACCGGCTGGGCGACTTCGCTGTTGTCGGTTTCCGCTACGGCGGCGACTTCGGCGGTGGCAAGCTCGGCCTGCTGGTTGGCCTGGGCTTCGGCGTCGGCACTGATGTTGCTGCTGGCGACAGCGGCAGTCACGGCCAGGCCGGCAGCCAGCTCGGCACCCAGCTCGGTGGCCTGATGCGGTTGTGGCTGCTCTTCGCTGCCTTCTTCCTCGCTGCCATCGATCAGCTCGCCGTTGGCGTTGCGCTGACGCTCACGACGGTTGCTGCGACGACGCTGGCCACGGGAACGGCGGCGCGGGCGCTCGCCATCGGTGCCTTCCTGTTCGTCCTGCAGCAGCTCTTCGTTCGGCAGTTGCTCTTCAGCCAGCTCGGCAGCCTGCTCGGCGGCTTCTTCGGCTACGCGTGGCTGACGCTCTTCGCGTGGTGGGCGAGGAGCACGTTCTTCGCGTGGAGCACGTTCTTCACGAGGTGCGCGCTCTTCACGAGGAGCACGTTCTTCACGAGGAGCACGTTCTTCGCGAGGTGCGCGTTCTTCACGCGGAGCACGCTCCTCACGCGGGGCGCGTTCTTCACGTGGAGCACGCTCCTCACGTGGGGCGCGTTCCTCGCGAGGTGCACGCTCTTCACGCGGGGCACGTTCTTCACGGGCTACACGCTCCTCGCGCGGCTGACGTTCCTCACGCTCGGCAGGGGTAGCGTCCAGTGGCTCACGCAGTTCGCGCACGCGCTCTTCGCCACGGTTGCCACGGCGGTCTTCGCGTGGCTGGCGTGGTGCACGTTCTTCACGCGGTGCACGCTCTTCACGTGGGGCGCGTTCTTCACGTGGTGCACGCTCTTCGCGCGGGGCACGTTCTTCACGAGGTGCACGCTCGGCACGCTCTTCACGCGGCTTGCGCTCTTCGTCGCGGCGGCCGTTGCGGTTGCGGCTTTGCTGGCGGCCGTTGCGGCGTTCTTCGTTGCGTGGGCTGCGCTCGGCGGCCGGCTTCTCGGTGGCAGTGACAACCGGCGCGGCGGCAGGCTCTTCCTTGCCGGCGAACAGGCTTACCAGCGACTTCACCAGGCCCTTGAACAGGCTTGGCTCCGGGGCGACCGGGGCAGGGGCGACCGGTGCGGCTGGCTGCGGTTCTTCGACGGTGGCCGGTACCGGCGCGTTGGCGCGGGCCGGGGCGGTCTTGACCGCGGCTTCCTGGCGAACCAGGGTGCGAGTGGCGGTCGGCTGCGGCGCTTCTTCGGCTTCGGCTGCGGCGATCTCGTAGCTGGACTGGTTGCTCAGCACTTCCGGGTTGTCGTCGCGCAGGCGCTGGACTTCGAAGTGCGGGGTTTCCAGGTGATCGTTCGGCAGGATGATGATGCGCGCACGGGTACGCAGTTCGATCTTGGTGATCGAGTTGCGCTTCTCGTTGAGCAGGAAGGCAGCCACAGGGATCGGCACCTGGGCACGAACTTCGGCGGTGCGGTCCTTCAGGGCTTCTTCTTCGATCAGGCGCAGGATGGCCAGCGACAGCGATTCGACGTCACGGATGATGCCGGTGCCGGAGCAGCGCGGGCAGACGATGCCGCTGCTTTCGCCCAGCGAAGGGCGCAGGCGCTGACGGGACATTTCCAGAAGGCCGAAGCGCGAGATGCGGCCGACCTGAACGCGGGCGCGGTCGGCTTCCAGGCACTCGCGAACACGTTCTTCGACGGCGCGCTGGTTTTTCGCCGGGGTCATGTCGATGAAGTCGATGACGATCAGGCCGCCGATGTCACGCAGGCGCAGCTGGCGGGCGATTTCCTCGGCCGCTTCCAGGTTGGTCTGCAGGGCGGTTTCTTCGATGTCGCTGCCTTTGGTGGCGCGCGCCGAGTTGATGTCGATGGACACCAGGGCTTCGGTCGGGTCGATCACGATCGAACCGCCGGACGGCAGGTCGACCACGCGCTGGAAGGCGGTCTCGATCTGGCTTTCGATCTGGAAGCGGTTGAACAGCGGCACGCTGTCTTCGTACAGCTTCACCTTGCTGGCGTACTGCGGCATCACCTGGCGGATGAAGGTCAGAGCTTCTTCCTGGGCATCGATGCTGTCGATCAGCACTTCGCCGATGTCCTGGCGCAGGTAGTCGCGGATGGCGCGAATGATGACGTTGCTTTCCTGGTAGATCAGGAATGGCGCGGCGCGGTCCTGGGACGCTTCCTTGATGGCGGTCCACAGCTGCAGCAGGTAGTCGAGGTCCCACTGCATTTCTTCGCTGCTGCGGCCAAGGCCGGCAGTGCGCACGATCAGGCCCATGTCGCCCGGCACGGTCAGGCCGTTCAGGGCTTCACGCAGTTCGTTGCGCTCTTCGCCTTCGATGCGGCGGGAGATGCCGCCGGCGCGCGGGTTGTTCGGCATCAGCACCAGGTAGCGGCCGGCCAGGCTGATGAAGGTGGTGAGGGCGGCGCCTTTGTTGCCACGCTCTTCCTTCTCGACCTGGACGATGACTTCCTGGCCTTCGCTCAGTACTTCCTTGATGTTGACCCGCCCTTCGGGGGCTTTCTTGAAGTATTCGCGGGAGATTTCTTTCAGCGGCAGGAAGCCGTGACGTTCGGAACCGAAGTCGACGAAGGCGGCTTCGAGGCTGGGTTCGATGCGGGTGATCTTGCCTTTGTAGATGTTGGCCTTTTTCTGCTCGCGCGCGCCGGACTCGATGTCCAGGTCGTAGAGACGTTGGCCGTCCACCAGGGCTACACGCAACTCTTCGGGTTGAGTCGCGTTAATCAGCATTCTTTTCATGTTGTACCGTCGGTTTCCGGGCTGCCGGAAACGGCGTTCGGCACACACGACGTCTCATGGTCGGTGCCAAGGTGCGCAAAGGGTGGCCGGGCCACCCCCGTGTCGAGCGACGTTCGGCACCAGCCGGTTGCCCAGCCTGCCGTTGTCGCGACGACGCGTCCTGTTTGCTGCGGTGCCAACAAGGCCCCGGTGGCTTCGAATTGGAATCCGAATCAACCAAGCGGGCCTTGTGCACTCAGTCAGGAGGAGGAATCAACCGTCAGCCGTGGACGCCCGGAGGCATCTGTTCAGGACCTTATCCGCTCGCCAGCCGTTCAGTGGGCTGGTGGGCCGGACGCGGTGCTACACGGTCCGAGGGCTGTGCATCTCCACCCTGCACGTATCCCTGATAATTCGGGTGCTGCCGCGCGCTGAATCCGCAACGGGTTGCATTTTTCGCCAACGCAGGTTCTGCGCTGGCGCCATTCATGTCCAAGGCAGGTATTTCCGAAGCATTCGCCGGGCGTTGCGTGGAAGCGACGGGGCGGGCAGAGGTGCAGCGAAAAGAATCGGGTAAGCAGGTGAAACACCGCACTTGTCGTTTTTTTTCGGTCTTCTCTACACAGCGCTGGTGGCGATTCCAGGCAATTCGGTAAACTGGCGAAAACCCCGTAGGACGGCCTCGCGTCCTGGAGAATTGCGTTGGTCAGGGACCGGCTAGGAGCCTGGTGCCGCTGGCCTGCCGCTTTTGGCGGCGTTCGCGACTATAGCAGCAATGATTAAGTGCTTCAATTCCATAAAAAATTGTTATGATCCCGCCATGACGACCAATACCCCTCCGACTTCCGGCGTTCAGCTGATCGAAGTCGCGCCGGAGCTTGCCGGCCAACGCATCGACAATTTCCTCATCACGGCCCTCAAGGGCGTGCCCAAGACCCTGGTGTACCGCATCCTGCGCAAGGGTGAAGTACGGGTCAACAAGGGGCGCGTCAAGCCGGAGTACAAGATCCAGGCCGGCGACATCGTGCGGGTACCGCCCGTCCGCCTGCCGGAACGTGACGAGCCGGCGCCGGTAGCCCAGGGCCTGCTGCAGCGCCTGGAAGCGGCCATCGTCTACGAAGACAAGGCGCTGATCGTGATGAACAAGCCGGCCGGCATCGCCGTGCATGGCGGCAGCGGCCTGAGCTTCGGCGTGATCGAGGCGCTGCGCCAGCTGCGCCCGGACGCCAAGGAACTGGAGCTGGTGCACCGCCTGGACCGCGACACCTCCGGCCTGCTGATGATCGCCAAGAAGCGCAGCATGCTGCGCCACCTGCACGCCGCGCTGCGCGGCGACGGTGTCGACAAGCGCTACATGGCGCTGGTGCGCGGCCACTGGCCGACCTCGAAGAAGCAGGTCAACGCGCCGTTGCTCAAGAGCAACCTGCGCTCCGGCGAGCGCATGGTCGAGGTGAACGACGAGGGCAAGGAGGCGCTGACCCTGTTCCGTGTGCTGCGCCGCTTCGGCGAGTTCGCCACCATTGTCGAGGCGCGCCCGATCACCGGTCGTACCCACCAGATCCGCGTGCACACCCTGCATGCCGGGCATATGATCGCTGGCGACAGCAAGTACGGCGACGAAGACTTCAGTCGTGAAATTCGCGACTTGGGCGGCAAGCGCCTGTTCCTGCATGCCTACGCACTGACCGTACCGCTGCCGGATGGTGGCGAGCTGAAGCTCGAGGCGCCAGTGGATGAAGTCTGGGCGAAAACCGTTGAACGTCTGAGTGCGTCCTGATCCATGAAAAAAGGCTATGAGCTACTGATCTTCGACTGGGACGGCACGCTGGCCGACTCGATCGGGCGTATCGTCGAGGCCATGAACGCCGCCGCCGAGCGTGCCGGTGAGGCGCAAAGCAGCGAGGATGCGGTCAAGGGCATCATCGGCCTGGCCCTGGGCGAGGCGATCCACACCCTGTACCCGCACCTGGCGCCTGCTCAGGTCGAAAGCTTCCGTCAGCACTATGCCGATATCTACATGGCCCTGGACCAGCAGCCCTCGCCGCTGTTCGAGGGTGTGGTCGAGTCGCTGGATGCCTTCCGTGCCGAGGGTTACCGCCTGGCGGTGGCCACCGGCAAGGCGCGTCGCGGGCTGGACCGGGTGCTCAAGGCCAATGGCTGGGAGCAGTTCTTCGACATCACCCGCGCCGCCGACGAGACCCGCGGCAAGCCGCACCCGCTGATGCTCGAGGAAATTCTCGGCCATTGCGGTGTCGAACCGGGGCGTGCGCTGATGGTTGGCGATTCGGCATTCGACCTGCAGATGGCCAGCAATGCCGGCATGCATTCGGTGGCCGTGGGCTACGGTGCCATGTCGCTGCGGGCGCTTGCCGAGTTTGGTCCGCAGGTGTGCATCGATCATTTTTCCCAGTTGCGTGAGTGGCTGGGTGGTTCCGCAATTCCATTTCCAAGGTAGGTAAGCATGGCAGACGAATGGAAAGCCCCCGAGGCCGAACCCGAGGAGCGCGAAGAGCGCAAGAGCTGGAAGCTGCTGGAAAAGACCCTGCTGGCAGGCGTTCAGGAGCAGCGCCGGGCGCGACGCTGGGGGATCTTCTTCAAGTTGCTGACCTTCGTCTACCTGTTCGGCATCCTGATCCTGTTCACACCGTTGATGGACATGGACAAGGCCGCGTCGCGCAGTGCCAGCCATACCGCGCTGGTTGAGGTACGCGGGGTGATTGCCGACCAGGAGCCAGCCAGCGCCGACAATATCGTCAAAAGCCTGCGCGAGGCGTTCAAGGACAGCAAGACCAAGGCTGTGGTGATGCGCATCAACAGCCCGGGAGGCAGCCCGGTGCAGTCGGGGTACGTGTATGACGAAATCCGCCGTCTGCGGGCCGAATACCCGGCCATCAAGCTGTATGCGGTCATCGCCGACCTTGGTGCTTCCGGTGCCTACTACATCGCCAGTGCGGCGGACGAGATCTATGCCGACAAGGCCAGCCTGGTGGGTTCGATTGGTGTGACGGCGGCCGGTTATGGCTTTGTCGGCACCATGGAGAAGCTGGGTGTGGAGCGGCGCACCTACACTGCAGGCGAGCACAAGGCCTTCCTCGATCCGTTCTCGCCGCAGAAGCCGGAAGAGACCGAGTTCTGGCAGGGCGTGCTGAATACCACGCACCAGCAGTTCATTGCCATGGTCAAGCAGGGGCGGGGCGAACGCCTGAAGGACAAGGAGCATCCGGAGCTGTTCAGTGGCCTGGTCTGGTCGGGCGAGCAGGCCAAGGAGTTGGGCCTGGTGGACGGGCTGGGCAGTGCCAGCTATGTGGCGCGCGAGATCGTGGGCGAGAAGGAGTTGGTGGACTTCACCGTGCAGGAGTCTGCGCTCGATCGCTTCTCCAAGCGCGTTGGGGCCAGCGTGGCTGAGCGCCTGGCGATGTGGATGGGGTTCCAGGGGCCGCAGTTGCGCTGAGGGTTCGTCGCCCGTTTTGCGGTGTTTGTGAGATCGAGCGCCGCCCGCGCGGCGCTTCGCAGCACAAGGCTGCTCCTACATCTGTTTCGGGCCAATTATTCCTGAGGCAAAGGCGCGCGGCCCCTTGGCGTCCACCTCGATTTCGTGCCGGACAAACAAGGCGGTCGCGCGCATTGGCACAGGCGTTACTGGCCCGAAACAGATGTAGGAGCAGCCTTGTGCTGCGAAGCGCCGCGCGGGCGGCGCTCGATCTCGCAGGCGCTAAAAATCTCAAGGCGGGTTACGGAATCACCACCCCTTCTTTGGTCAGCATATCCACCAATCTAATCAGTGGCAGCCCGATCAGGCTGGTCGCATCGCACCCGTGCGTGCTCTGGAACAGGCTCACCCCCAGCCCCTCGGCCTTGAAGCTGCCGGCGCAGTCCAGCGGCTGTTCCGCCGCTACATAGCGTTCCACTCGCTCCCGGTCCAGTTCGCGCAGGGTCACGGTAAACGGCACGCAGTCCACCTGGCAGTGCCCGGTGGCGCTGTTCAGCAATGCCAGTCCGGTCAGGAAGCTCACCTGCTGCCCGCTGCACTCCAGCAGCTGCTCGCAGGCCCGCTCGAAGGTGTGCGGCTTGCCCAGTACCTGCTCGCCCAGCACCGCAACCTGGTCCGAACCGATGATCAGGTGCCCGGGGTGGCTGCCTGCCAGGGCCTCGGCTTTTTGCCTGGCCAGCCGGCGCACCAGCTCCACCGCCGGTTCGTCATCCAGGCGCCGCTCGTCTATATCGGGGCTTGCCCAGGTGAAGGGCAGGCGCAGGCGCGCAAGCAGTTCGCGGCGGTAGGCAGAGCTGGAAGCCAGTAACAGAGGAAGCATGGTAGACTCCTGAATCAGTTGAACAAATTCTATCACGCACGATGCCGCCGAATTTCCTTTGACAGGGGCGGGGGGCATCCCTAGAATGCTGCGCCTATGTTGAATGACCCGATTCCACCTCACGTTGACCCGCGCAAATTAGCCGATCGTGGCGTAACCCTTAACGGTTCGCTGCAACTCGCTGATTTGGAAAGACTCTGCGACCCGCTTTCCGACAATGTCGGTACGGTGCAGGCGAAGTTCGATTTTGAACGAGATGAACAGCACGTGGTGGTTATCCACAGCGAGCTGGACGTCGAGGTCAAGATGGTTTGCCAGCGTTGTCTTGAGCTGGTCACCCTGCCGATCCACAGCGAATGTACATACGCCGTGGTGAAGGAGGGTGCGAATACCCAGTCGTTGCCGAAAGGCTATGACGTGCTGGAACTGGGCGAAGATCCTTTGGATCTGCAGGCATTGATCGAGGAGGAGCTTCTGCTCGCCTTGCCAATTGTGCCTGCTCATCATCCGGAAGAATGCCAGCAGCCGGCGGGCGCAGACGAGCCCGAATCGAGCAAGGACGAGGTATCGCGGTCCAACCCGTTCAGTGTTTTGGCGCAGTTAAAGCGTGACCCAAACGTTTAGGAGTTAATCAATTATGGCTGTTCAGCAGAACAAAAAATCCCGCTCTGCCCGTGACATGCGCCGTTCGCACGACGCCCTGTCGGAAAACGCGCTGTCGGTAGAGAAAACCACCGGTGAAGTACACCTGCGTCACCACGTTTCGCCAGAAGGCGTATACCGTGGTCGCAAAGTGGTCGACAAGGGCGCTGACGAGTAATCCTTGTCCGCTCAGATCATCGCGATCGACGCAATGGGCGGGGACTTCGGTCCCCGCAGCATTGTCCAGGCTAGCATTGCCTGCCTTTCGGCTACCCCCTCGCTGCACCTGACCCTCGTCGGTCAACCCTCCCTCCTTGAAGATCTTGTCAGCGGCCTTGCGGCTGCGGATCGCGCGCGCCTGCAAATCGTGGCCGCCAGCGAGGTGGTCGGCATGGACGAGCGGCCATCCCAGGCGCTGCGCGGCAAGCCGGATTCGTCGATGCGCATCGCCCTCGAACTGGTGCGCGACGGCAAGGCCCAGGCCTGCGTCAGCGCCGGCAATACCGGGGCGCTGATGGCGCTCTCGCGGTTCGTGCTCAAGACACTGCCGGGTATCGACCGGCCGGCCATGGTGGCGGCGATCCCGACCCAGACCGGTTACTGCCAGTTGCTCGACCTTGGCGCCAACGTCGACTGCAGCGCCGAGAACCTCTACCAGTTCGCCGTGATGGGCTCGGTGGCCGCCCAGGCCCTGGGTGTGCAGCGGCCGCGCGTGGCGCTGCTGAACATCGGTACCGAGGACATCAAGGGCAACCAGCAGGTCAAGCTGGCGGCCAGCCTGTTGCAGAACGCCCGCGGGCTCAACTACATAGGCTTCGTCGAAGGTGACGGGTTGTATCGCGGCGAAGCCGATGTGGTGGTGTGCGACGGGTTCGTCGGCAATATCCTGCTCAAGTCGAGCGAGGGGCTGGCGACGATGATCGGCGCGCGCATCGAGCAGTTGTTCAAGGGTGGCATGTTGTCGCGGGCAGCCGGGGCCGTGGCCATGCCGCTGCTCAAGCGCCTGCAGGCCGACCTGGCACCGGCGCGGCACAATGGCGCGAGTTTCCTGGGTTTGCAGGGCATCGTCATCAAGAGCCATGGCTCGGCGGGGGTGCAGGGCTTCCAGAGTGCCATCCAGCGGGCGTTGATCGAGATCCAGGAAAACCTGCCGCAGCGCTTGCATGGGCGGCTCGAGGACCTGCTGTTGTAGCCTGTACCGGCCCCTTCGCGGGTAAACCCGCTCCCACAGGTGCTCCACAACCTTCAGGTCTGTGGTAACCCTGTGGGAGCGGGTTTACCCGCGAAAGGGTCGGTGCTGAAGGAATAAAGACCTTAGGCATATCGCCGCTGAAGTGCTTAAATGTGACCGCTTGGTCTGGGTATCCATCCAAGCTTTCAGATTCCGCGCCTGGCCCAAAGCCCGGCGCACCCTATCCGACGACAAGATCATAAGGGCTTGTTCAATGTCTGCATCTCTCGCATTCGTCTTTCCCGGTCAAGGTTCCCAGTCGCTGGGCATGCTCGCCGAGCTCGGCGCCGAGAAGCCAGTGATCATCGAAACCTTCAAGGAAGCGTCCGAGGCACTCGGTTACGACCTGTGGAAGCTGGTCCAGGAAGGCCCGGAAGAACAACTCAACCAGACCGACAAGACCCAGCCGGCCATCCTCACCGCGTCCATCGCGCTGTGGCGCCTGTGGCTGGAAGAGGGCGGTGCCAGGCCGGCCTTCGTCTCCGGTCACAGCCTGGGTGAATACAGCGCTCTGGTTGCCGCCGGCAGCCTGAGCCTGAAAGATGCCGTGCGCCTGGTCGAGCGCCGTGGCCAGCTGATGCAGGAAGCCGTGCCGGCCGGTCATGGCGCCATGGCCGCCATTCTCGGCCTGGATGACGCCGTGGTCGTGGAAATCTGCGCCGAAGCGGCCGAAGACCAGGTGGTCAGCGCGGTCAACTTCAACTCGCCAGGCCAGGTGGTCATCGCCGGCAACAAGGCCGCCGTCGATCGCGCCATCGAGCTGTGCAAGGCCAAGGGTGCCAAGCGCGCCCTGCCGCTGGCGGTCAGCGTGCCGTCGCACTGCGCGCTGATGAAGCCGGCTGCCGAGCGCTTTGCCGAGTCGGTCAACGCCATCGAGTGGCACGCCCCGCAAATTCCCGTGGTGCAGAACGTCACCGCTGCCGTTGCCGCTGACCTCGATGCCCTCAAGCACGACCTGATGGCGCAGCTGTACCAGCCAGTGCGCTGGGTCGAATGCGTGCAGACCCTGGCCGCTAATGGTGCGGTCAACCTGGTCGAGTGCGGCCCGGGCAAGGTCCTGGCTGGCCTGAACAAGCGTTGCGCCGATGGCGTGACCACCTACAACCTCAATACCCCTGACGCCGTCGCCGCCACCCGCGCGGCACTGGCCTGATTTGGAGAAGCTTGCATGAGCCTGCAAGGTAAAGTTGCACTGGTCACCGGCGCCAGCCGTGGCATTGGCCAGGCCATCGCCCTCGAGCTGGGCCGCCAGGGCGCGACCGTGATCGGCACCGCCACTTCGGCCTCCGGCGCCGAGCGCATTGCTGCCACCCTGAAAGAACACGGCATCACCGGTACCGGCATGGAACTGAACGTGACCAGCGCCGAATCGGTTGAAGCTGTGCTGGCCGCCATCGGCGAGCAGTTCGGCGCACCGGCCATCCTGGTCAACAACGCCGGTATCACCCGTGACAACCTCATGCTGCGCATGAAGGACGACGAGTGGTTCGACGTGATCGATACCAACCTGAACAGCCTCTACCGTCTGTCCAAGGGCGTGCTGCGTGGCATGACCAAGGCACGTTGGGGCCGTATCATCAGCATCGGCTCGGTCGTCGGTGCCATGGGCAACGCCGGCCAGGCCAACTACGCGGCCGCCAAGGCCGGCCTGGAAGGCTTCAGCCGCGCCCTGGCGCGTGAAGTGGGCTCGCGTGGCATCACCGTCAACTCGGTGACCCCGGGCTTCATCGACACCGACATGACCCGTGAGCTGCCAGAAGCGCAGCGCGAAGCCCTGCAGACCCAGATTCCGCTGGGCCGCCTGGGCCAGGCAGACGAAATCGCCAAGGTGGTTTCGTTCCTGGCATCCGACGGCGCAGCCTACGTAACCGGCGCCACCGTGCCGGTCAACGGCGGGATGTACATGTAACACTGCAACTCAATGTGACGGATTTCGTAAAAAAAGAGTCATACTGCGAGCCTAAAATCCGTTATAAAGCTGCAACCAGATTCCAGGCAGCGGGTGTGGTGACTGGTGTGAAGGTGCGTTTAGCTTGAAAAGCGAACGTCTTTCTATAAAATTAGCCACCGGCCAGCTGCCTGACATATATCCATTAGGAGTAAACCTAGGTATGAGCAACATCGAAGAACGCGTCAAGAAAATCGTCGCCGAGCAACTGGGCGTCAAGGAAGAGGAAGTGACTCTCGAGAAGTCCTTCGTCGATGACCTGGGTGCCGATTCGCTTGACACCGTTGAGCTGGTGATGGCTCTGGAAGAGGAATTCGAGACCGAAATCCCTGACGAAGAAGCCGAGAAGATCACTACCGTTCAAGCTGCTGTAGACTACGTCAAAGCCCACCAGGCCTAAGACGCTGTAGTCGACGCTTCTTGTCGGGAAAAACCGCACTGCCTTTGCCGGCGTGCGGTTTTTTCTTTGCGAGCACCCTGCGTTTTGCAGATCGGGCTCGTTCACCGGGTACCAAGAGCTTGTTGCCATTTCATTCCATTGCTTGAATGCAATGGCAAGAAACTCTGTCATTAGAAAAGGAGAGTACTGTGTCGCGTAGACGCGTCGTGGTCACCGGTATGGGTATGCTGTCGCCACTGGGTACTGATGTACCGAGCACCTGGCAGGGCATTCTGGCTGGCCGCAGTGGCATCGGTCCGATCGAACACACGGACCTGTCTGCCTACTCCACCCGTTTTGGCGGCTCGGTGAAAGGCTTCGAGGTCGAGCAATACCTGTCGGCCAAAGAGGCCCGCAAGCTCGACCTGTTCATCCAGTACGGCCTGGCGGCCGGGTTCCAGGCAGTGCGTAATGCCGGCCTGGAAGTCACCGACGCCAACCGCCAGCGTATTGGCGTGGCCATGGGCTCGGGTATCGGCGGCCTGACCAACATCGAAGAAACCAGCCGCACCCTGCACGATTCGGGGCCGCGTCGCATTTCGCCGTTCTTCGTGCCTGGCTCGATCATCAACATGATCTCCGGCTTCCTGTCGATCCACCTGGGGCTGCAAGGGCCGAACTACGCCATCGCCACCGCGTGCACCACTGGTACCCACTGCATCGGCATGGCCGCGCGCAACATCGCCTACGGTGAAGCCGATGTGATGATCGCCGGCGGCGCCGAAATGGCCGCCTGCGGCCTGGGCATGGGCGGCTTCGGTGCCTCCCGTGCACTGTCCACTCGCAACGACGAGCCGACCCGGGCCAGCCGCCCGTGGGACAAGGGCCGTGACGGCTTCGTGCTGTCCGACGGTGCCGGTGCCCTGGTGCTCGAAGAGCTGGAGCACGCCAAGGCCCGCGGCGCGACCATCTATGCCGAGCTGGTCGGCTTCGGCATGAGCGGTGACGCCTACCACATGACTTCGCCACCCGACACCGGCGAAGGCGCTGCCCGTTGCATGGCCAACGCCCTGCGTGATGCCGGCATCCAGCCGGAAGAGGTCAGCTACATCAACGCCCATGGCACCTCGACCCCTGCTGGCGACGTGGCCGAAGTGGCGGCGATCAAGCGCGTGTTCGGTGAGCATGCCTACAAGCTGGCGGTCAGCTCGACCAAGTCGATGACCGGCCACCTGCTGGGCGCCGCCGGTGCCGTGGAAGCGATCTTCAGCGTGCTGGCGATCAACAGCCAGATGGCTCCGCCCACCATCAACCTGGACGAGCCGGACGAAGGCTGCGACCTCGACTTCGTACCGCACCAGGCGCGCAGCATGCCGATCGATGTGGTGCTGTCCAACTCGTTCGGCTTTGGCGGCACCAACGGTTCGCTGGTATTCCGCCGGTTCGCCGATTGATGCAAAGCTGGATCGATGGCCAGCCGGCGGCTGCAGTCAACCTGCAGAACCGCGGCCTGGCCTACGGCGATGGGCTGTTCGAGACCATCGCCGTGCGCGGCGGCCGGCCCAGCCTGCTGGACGGCCACCTCGCACGCCTGGCGCTGGGCTGCCAGCGCCTGGCAATCAGTGCCGACCTGGCGCTGGTGCGCGACGAACTCCTGCGCTATGCCAGCCAGCTCGGCGATGGCGTAGCCAAACTCATCCTTACTCGTGGTGACAGCCAGCGCGGTTACGCACCGGTTGCCGGTGCCGCGCCGCGCCGTATTCTGCAGGGCAGCCCGTTGCCCAGCTATCCTGTCGAACATGCCGAGCATGGCGTGCGCCTGTTCCCGTGCCAGACCCGGCTTGGGGAACAAGCGCTGCTGGCCGGCCTCAAACACCTCAACCGCCTGGAACAGGTGCTGGCCCGTGCCGAATGGCAGGACAGCGAACATGCCGAAGGCCTGATGCGTGATGGGCAGGGCAGGGTGATCGAAGGGGTGTACAGCAATCTGTTCCTGGTGCGCGATGGCGTGCTGTTCACGGCCGACCTCAGCCGCTGTGGCGTCGCTGGCGTGATGCGGGCCGCGTTGCTGGAACAGGCAGCGCTGCTGGGCATCCCGGTGCAGGTCTGCGACCTGCCGTTCGACGCGCTGGAGCAGGCAGATGAAGTATTTGTCTGCAACAGCGTCTACGGTGTCTGGCCCGTGCGTGGCGTTGCCGCGCTAAACTGGTCGCCGGGCCCGCTCACCCGTAAACTGCAGGCCGTTGCCCGTACGTTACTGGAAACCTGAATTCGTGAGACGTAAATTCCTGCTGCTGCTGGAAATGGGCTTGATCCTCGCCGGCCTTGCCGTGGGCTGGTCGGCCTGGAAGGTCAACTCGGTCCTGGAGCAGCCCCTGCACGTGACGCAGGAGCGCCTGCTCGACGTGCCAAATGGCACCACCCCCAATCGCATGTTCTATCGCATGCAGAACGAAGGGTTGCTCGACGACGCCGTCTGGTTGCGCCTGTACTGGCGTTTCAACATGGCCGGCACCCCCCTGCACACCGGCGAATACCGCCTGACTCCCGGCATGACCGTGGAGCAGTTGTTCGATGCCTGGCGTCGGGCCGACGTGGTGCAGTACAACCTGACCCTGGTCGAAGGCTGGACCTTCCGCCAGGTGCGCTCGGCCGTGGCCAAGCATGAAAAGATCAAGCATACGCTGGATGGGCTGTCCGATTCGGAAGTGATGGACAAGCTCGGCCATACCGATGTGTTCCCCGAGGGGCGCTTCTTCCCGGACACCTACCGCTTCGTGCGCGGCATGAGCGACGTCGAGTTGCTGCAGCAGGCCTACATGCGCCTGGACGAAGTGCTGGCCAAGGAATGGGCCGAGCGCACCACCGACCTGCCATACCGTGACCCGTACCAGGCGCTGATAATGGCCTCGCTGGTAGAGAAGGAGACCGGCATTCCCCAGGAGCGCGGGCAGATCGCCGGCGTTTTCGTGCGGCGCCTGCGCCTGGGCATGATGCTTCAGACCGACCCTACGGTGATCTACGGCATGGGTGAGCGCTACAACGGCAAGATCACCCGCGCCGACCTACGCGAGCCGACGCCTTACAACACCTACACCATCACCGGCCTGCCGCCGACCCCGATCGCCATGGTCGGTCGCGAAGCGATTCACGCGGCGCTCAACCCGTCCGATGGCACCAGCCTGTACTTCGTCGCTCGTGGCGATGGCAGCCACGTGTTTTCCGACGACCTCGACGACCACAACTCGGCGGTGCGCGAGTTCCAGCTCAAGCGCCGTGCGGACTACCGCTCCAGCCCCGCGCCGCAATCGCAGCCAGAGCCGCAGCCGCAGCCGCAACCCCAACCACAACCAAGTACCGACGAGGCCGAACAGCCTGAGGCGCCTGCCGACGAGTCTACCGCGCAGCCAGCGCCCGACCAGCCGCCTGTGCAGGACGCCCCTGCCGGCGGCGCGCAAGCGGCCGAACGGCCGATGCCTGACGAACAACATTAAGGACTGCCTGTGAGCGGCTTGTTTATTACTTTGGAAGGCCCCGAAGGCGCGGGCAAGAGCACCAACCGCGACTACCTGGCTGCGCGCCTGCGCGAGCAGGGCCTGGATGTGGTGCTGACCCGTGAGCCCGGCGGCACGCCGCTGGCCGAAAAGGTGCGCGAGCTGCTGCTGGCGCCCAGCGATGAAAGCATGGCGGCCGACACCGAACTGTTGCTGGTGTTCGCTGCGCGTGCCCAGCACCTGGCGCAGGTGATCCGGCCGGCGCTGGCCCGCGGGGCGGTTGTCTTGTGTGACAGGTTTACCGATGCCACTTACGCCTACCAGGGCGGCGGGCGCGGTTTGTCGGTCGAGCGGATCGCCACCCTGGAGCAGTTCGTCCAGGGCGACCTGCGCCCGGACCTGACCCTGGTCTTCGACCTGCCGGTCGAAGTGGGCCTGGCCCGCGCCGCCGCCCGCGGCCGCCTGGACCGTTTCGAGCAGGAAGGCCAGGCGTTCTTCGAGGCGGTGCGCCAGGCCTACCTGCAGCGCGCCGGTCGCGAACCACAGCGCTATACACTGCTTGATGCCGCCCAGCCTCTGGAGGCCGTGCAGCGCTCCATCGATGCGTTGCTACCAGGCATCGTGGAGCGTTGCCGTGGCTGAGGCCTATCCCTGGCAGCAGGCACTCTGGCAACAATTGGCTGGCCGCAGCCAGCACGCTCACGCCTACCTGCTGCATGGGCCGCAGGGCATCGGCAAGCGGGCCCTGGCCGAGCGCCTGATGGCCCGCCTGCTGTGCCAGCAGCCCCAGGGCCTGGAGGCCTGTGGCGTGTGCAAGTCCTGCTTGCTGCTCAAGGCCGGTAGCCACCCGGACAACTTCGTCCTCGAGCCCGAAGAAGCCGACAAGCCGATCAAGGTCGACCAAGTGCGCGAGTTGGTGGCCTTCGTGGTGCAGACCGCGCAGTTGGGTGGGCGCAAGGTGGTACTGATCGAGCCGGTGGAAGCGATGAACGTCAACGCCTCCAACGCCCTGCTCAAAAGCCTCGAAGAACCCTCCGGCGACACCGTGTTGCTGCTGGTTACCCACCAGCCCAGCCGCCTGTTGCCGACCATCAAGAGCCGGTGCCAGCAGGTCGCCTGCCCGCAGCCCAGCCTGGCTCAGAGCCAGGCCTGGCTGGCCGGCGCGCTGCCCGACAGTGACGAGGCCGAGCGCGACGAGTTGCTGACCCTGGCTGCCGGTTCGCCGCTGATGGCGGTCAGCCTGCAGGCGCAAGGCGTGCGCGAGCAGCGCGCGCTGGTCACCGACGGGGTGAAGAAGCTGCTCAAGCAGCAGCAATCGCCCAGCCAGCTGGCCGATGCCTGGAACGGTGTACCGCTGTTGCTGCTGTTCGACTGGTTCTGCGACTGGGCGCACCTGATCCTGCGCTACCAATTGACCCAGGACGAGGAGGGGCTAGGCTTGGCCGATATGCGCAAGGTGGTGCAGTACCTGGCGCAGAAGAGCCGCCAGGCCAAGGTGCTGGAGGTGCAGGCATGGATCCTGGAACAGCGCCAGAAGGTGCTGGGCAAGGCCAACCTCAACCGCGCCCTGCTGCTTGAATCGCTGCTGGCCCACTGGCTGCAGTTGCCGGGCGCCCGCTGATTTTCATTTTTTCATGTGTGCCGTTATCCCATGCTCGTAGATTCCCATTGCCATCTCGACCGTCTAGACCTGAGCGCCCACCAGGGCTCCCTCGATGCTGCCCTGCAGGCGGCGCGTGAGCGCGGGGTCGGGCATTTCCTGTGTATTGGCGTCAGTGCCGAGAATGCTGGTGCGGTGAAGGCGCTGAGCGAGCGCTACGCCGATGTCGATTGCTCGGTGGGCGTGCACCCGCTGGACCTGGCGCCAGGCGAAACGCCGGCGCTGGAATGGCTGCTGCGCGAACTGGCTCACCCACATGTGGTGGCGATTGGTGAAACCGGGCTGGATTACCACTACGAGCCGGAAGCAGCCGAGTTGCAGCAAGCCTCGTTCCGCCTGCACCTGGAGGCCTCGCGGCAGACCGGCAAGCCGGTGATCGTGCATACCCGTGCGGCGCGTGCCGATACCCTGGCGCTGCTGCGCGAGGCCAACCTGCCGCAGGCTGGCGTGCTGCACTGCTTCACCGAAGACTGGGACATGGCCAAGGCGGCGCTGGACCTGGGATATTACATTTCGTTGTCTGGCATCGTTACCTTCCGCAATGCCGATGCCCTGCGTGAAGTGGCGCGGCAGGTGCCGGTCGATCGTTTGCTGGTGGAAACGGATTCGCCGTACCTGGCGCCGATCCCGCATCGGGGCAAGCCGAATTTGCCGCAGTACGTGCGTGAGGTGGCGGAGTACGTGGCTTCGTTGCGCGGGGCCAGCTATGAGCAGTTGGCTGAACAGACCACTGCCAACTTCAAGCGCTTGTTCCCGTTGGCGCGGGTGAGCTGATTCGAAGAGGGTGGGTGTGCGAGGGCTACCAGGTGCCTGTCACAACATCTTCAGCGCCTGTGAGATCGAGCGCCGCCCGCGCGGCGCTTCGCAGCACAAGGCTGCTCCTACATCTGTTTCGGGCCAGTAACGCCTGTTCCGATGCACGCGGCCGCCTTGTTTGCCCGGCACGATATCGAGGTGGACACCACGGGCCCGCGCGGGTCTGCCTCAGGAATAACTGGCCCGAAACAGATGTAGGAGCAGCCTTGTGCTGCGAAGCGCCGCGCGGGCGGCGCTCGATCTGACAGGCGCTGCAACTATCGTGGCGGGCGCCTGGTGGTCCTCATGCAATCCCCACCAACCCCAAACTTGAACCCCGGCTTCATTACCCCTCGAAACACCCAAAAAAAACCCGGGTTCTGGGGGGGGAATCCGGGTTAAGACCATTAGGAGTAAAACAAAGGTACGCGGTCCCTGAGCACCTTTATCGGCGCGCCACTTGGGGGGGATGCGCCGCGCCAACACTTCAAGTATTGGTCAGCTTTGGCGCAGTGCCAGTGCATATTGATCGTTTTTTAAACAGATTTGGAATACGCCAACGTTTCATTCCTCCCGCAGCGCATGGCCGTAAGCATCATGAAACACAGACATGCTAGGATGATCCGTGCAATTTCCCGCAAGTTAGGCATAATAAACCGCTTCGATTGTCATCCAGTCCTTCCTATGCAGAAAGAACCTCGTAAGGTCCGTGAGTTTCGCCGTCGCGAACAGGAAATCCTCGACACCGCGCTCAAACTGTTTCTCGAACAGGGTGAAGACAGCGTCACTGTCGAGATGATCGCTGACGCCGTGGGCATCGGCAAAGGCACGATCTACAAGCACTTCAAGTCCAAGGCGGAGATCTACCTGCGCCTGATGCTCGACTACGAGCGCGACCTGAACGCGCTGTTGCATTCGGCCGACGTCGATCGCGACAAGGAAGCCCTGTCGCGAGCCTACTTCGAGTTCCGCATGCGCGATCCGCAGCGTTACCGGCTGTTCGACCGCCTGGAAGAAAAGGTGGTCAAGGGCAACCAGGTACCGGAAATGGTCGAACAGCTGCACAGCATCCGTGCCTCCAACTTCGACCGCCTGACCCAGCTGATCAAGGGCCGTATCAGCGAAGGCAAGCTCGAAGACGTGCCGCCGTATTTCCATTATTGCGCCGCCTGGGCGCTGGTGCACGGCGCCGTGGCGCTGTACCACTCGCCGTTCTGGAGCAATGTGCTGGAGGATCAGGAAGGCTTCTTCCAGTTCCTGATGGACATTGGCGTGCGCATGGGCAACAAGCGCAAGCGCGACCCGGAACCCTCGAACTGAAGCATCCGCGTTCAGGCAATACGCAGTACCTGTAGGAGCAGCCTTGTGCTGCGAAAGGGCCGGTACAGCCAGCACACATCTGCATGGCTGTACCGGCCCTTTCGCAGCACAAGGCTGCTCCTACCTATTTCGGCGATGTGCAGGGCTTGCAAAAACCTGATTTATGAGTCAGGTTTTGCCAGCCCCCATCATCCATGCCGGAGTCATTCATGATCGTCGATCGTCAAGGCAGGCGTTTTCGCAACCTGCGCGTCAGCCTGACGGCTGCCTGTAATTATGCCTGCACCTACTGCGTACCAGACGGCAAGCGCCTGGTAGCAGCACAGGACGAACTGCCGGCGGATGCCCTGGCCCGTGGCGTGGCCTACCTGATCGACGCCGCCGGCATCGAACGCTTGCGCATCACCGGCGGTGAGCCATTGGTCAGTCCACGTCTGGATGCCTTCCTGGCCGCCGTGGCCAAGCTCGACCTTGACGATATCTCGCTGACTACCAATGGCCAGCTGCTGACGCGCAAGTTGCCCCAGTTGCAGGCGGCAGGTATCCGCCGATTGAACGTTTCCCTAGACACCCTCGACCCACATGCCTTCCGCCGTATCGCCCGGGGCGGCGATCTGGCCAGCGTGCTGGCGGGCATGGAGCGGGCTAGCGCCATGGGCATGCAGATCAAGGTGAACATGGTGCCGATGCGCGGGCACAACCTCGATCAGGTGCTGCCGTTGCTGGATTACTGCCTTGAGCGCGGCTTCGAACTGCGCTTCATCGAGCTCATGCGCATGGGCCACCTGGCCCGTGACCACAACGCCTTCCTGCAGCAGTTCGTCGGCCTCGACCAACTGCTCGCACTGATCGCTGGCAAGCATGCCTACGTTCAGGTCGACGCGCCGCTGGATGCCACCGCCTTGCGTTATCAGGTACCCGGCAAAGGCCACTTCGGCGTGATCGCCAACGAAAGCGTACCGTTCTGTCGCACCTGTTCGCGGCTGCGCCTGTCCTCCACGGGCTGGCTACACGGCTGCCTGTCGTCGGGCAATCGCCATTTCGTCGGTGACCTGCTGGAAAAACCGCGGCATCAGGCGCTGCCGGCCCTGCAGCGCTTGCTGGTCAAGGCCTTGGCAGACAAGCAGGACCTGGCGTTTTCCGGCGATGTGATGGTGATGAAGGTGATCGGTGGCTGAAGCTGGCGCAAAAGCTGCATCCGCCGGCTATTCGCCGGTTTTTCGTCGCCGGCCACTGGAGGAAAGATGCGTAGCCTGGTTTTGCTGCTGGCGCTGATGGCGCTGGGCGGTTGCATGAATGTCAGCGATATGGGCGAGGGCGTCCGTTACCACATGAGCGATGCCGGTCTGCTGGACCACAGCGATACCCGGCGCACCCTGTCGATCCGCCTGCAGCCCGATTCGTTCATCTTCATCGGCCAGGGCGCGTTCGTGCCCCCAGGCAAGGGGCCGGTGCCGCGGCAGAACGCGGTAGCCGAGCAGGCCTACAAGAGCTTCGTCGAGTATTTCCCGCTGGTACGCCGCGCCCAAGGGCCACTGGGCCTGGAAGAGGCCATCGCCCAAGCGCGTTCAGTGGGTGCCGACTACGTGCTGTACACCCGCTTCGCCCGGACCGACGACCGTATCGGCAATGGCGACGAGTGGTATGACGAACAGGCGGTCGACCGCCTGGGCTGGGACACCGGCGTGGTGCAGATGATGCTCATCGAAACCAGCACCCGCTACCTGATCGACACTGCGCGTATCAAGAGCCGTGGCGGTTTGTTGACGTTCCACGATAAAACCCCGGAGGATTTGCTTGGCGCGCCGATGCGCGAGTACGCTCGTAGCCTTCTGGGTGTGAGTGAATGAGGCAAGCGTGATGAGCGATTCCGGCAAGGCCAATGATCTTCTGGCGCAGATTCCCAAGGCCAAGGGCCTGCCGCCGGTGCATCTGTGGAACCCGGATTTCTGCGGTGACATCGACATGCGCATCGCCCGTGATGGCACCTGGTACTACCTGGGTACGCCGATCGGTCGCAAGCCGATGGTACGGCTGTTTTCCACCATCATCCGCCGCGATGGCGATGACTACTTCCTGATTACCCCGGTAGAGAAGGTGGGCATCCGCGTCGACGATGCGCCGTTCGTGGCCGTGGCGTTGGATGTGGAAGGTAAGGGTGAGCAGCAGGTGCTGCGCTTCACCAGCAATGTCGAGGACCAGGTCGAAGCCGGGCCGGCCAACCCGCTGCGCGTGGTGATCGACCCGGTCACGCAGGAGCCATCGCCGTATGTGCTGATGCGCAGCAACCTTGAGGCGCTGATTAATCGGAATGTGTTCTACCAGTTGGTAGAGCTGGCGGTGCCGCGTGAGATCGATGGGGAAGAGTGGCTTGGGGTCTGGAGCCGCGGTGAGTTTTATCCGATCGGGCTTAGCAGCTGAGATCTCTGTTGCCTGCACCGGCCTTTTCGCGGGCTCGCCCGCTCCCACAGGGTTCTCCACAGGCTTCAAGGGTGTGGGAGCGGGCAAGCCCGCGAAGAGGCCGGCACAGGCAATAATCGGCCTCTTGGTTTTTCCCCGAATTGGTCATTTGTCTCTCTGCCCCACAGGCCTAACCTGCAGGCAATTGCCATCCAGGAGAAGCCCCCCATGAAACCCTTCAGCATCATCCTTTTCGCCCTGTTCGCCGCCCAGACCCCTGCCTGGGCGCACGGCGACGCTGCCGGCCAGGTCAAGGTCCTGCAGCAGCAACAACCCTCGAACGCCCCCGGCAAGAGCGCCGTGATGCTCACCGTCAGCTACGCCCCCGGCCAGGCATCACCCGCGCATCAGCACCCGGGCGCAGTGATGGCCTACGTGCTGGAAGGGGCAGTGGTATCGAAGCTCGATAACGAGCCGGAGAAAACCTACAAGGCCGGTGAATACTGGTACGAAGCCCCGGGTACCGTGCACAGCGTGTCACGCAACGCCAGTCAGAGGCAGTCAGCCAAGTTGCTGGTCTGGAGCCTGGTGGATGAAGGCAGTGCGGTCACATTGCCCTATCCGGCAGCAGGCTCGGAGCGCTGAGCCTGCCCCAGCCGGGTTGTCACTTCCTGCATCAGGTTCGGGTCCAGTACCTGGCAAGGCGCGACCTGCGCGTTGCTGGTGTAGAACGGCGGCAGATTTTGCGCCAGTCGAGCAACATCCTTGGCAGTGCAGCCAGTTGGCAGCAATACATATTGCAGGCTTGAGGGGAAAGACGGCGCGGTGTGCCGTTCCAGGGTGGAGCCATAGGCGCCAAGGGTCATGACCGCCTCGCTGCCGGCCGGGTCCGGAAAACGGAGCAGGACGAATGTGCAGTAACGGGGGTGGGTGAGATGCTGGTGTGCTTCGTCGCGGACCTGTGGGTCGTCATGGTTCATCAGGTTCCAGCGTAACGCGGCGTAGCTGCGAGTGGTCTCCATGAACGCAGTGCGAATGGGGGAGCGCGTTTCGTCACCGCCCAGGCAGGCCAGCAGATTGCCGAATGGGTCCAGCAAGGCTACGGCGTTGCACGTATCTGCCGCGAGAGCGGTGTCGACCAATGGCTCGGCCAGTTCGATGCCGGGCAGGCGAGGGTCTGCACTTTTGATGCGCAGGCTCCATGGGCTCAAACCCGCCAGGGCCTGGCGTACCAAGCTCCGGCTGGGTAGGGTGATCGGGTCTTTCAGGGCAGAGGGCGGCAGGCCGGCGTTGCTGCTTTCGTCGTGCACGTGGTTCACGCTGGCTTCGAACAACGAACGGGTAAGGCACATCGTTGCGGCGTCGATACGTTCGCCAGCGTAGATCGGCCCTTGCGCCGGCCCGACATAGTCGCGATCAAAAGGGCTGCCGACAGCATAGTAGCCCCATGTGGCTTGCACGCGCAGACGAAGTGCGGCCGGCAGGCCGGGGAATTCGAAGCGGCCGTCATGATTGATGCCGGCAAAGGTGTCGAGCGCACTTACCGCAACATTGAAGCCGGCAGTCAGCAAGGCACCTGCGCACATGGCGCAGGGGTCGAGCGTGGTGATGACGGTCAGTTCATGCGCAGGGGGGAGGGCAAGGCGCTGCTGGTTGTCGAAATACCAGTCGACCAGCCGGCGCTCACCATGCCCCGTTGGGTCGTGAAGCCTGTATGCGGGTTGCGCCTGGCTTGCAGAAGGCTCCAGCACGCGGTTGTGCAGGGCGACCAGTACCTTGCCAGTGGCATTTTCGATGATGCAGCCACCCACGGCGAACGTTGCTTGTCGGCTTGCCAGGAGGGCCTGGTTGGCGGCGATTGCCACCGCTTGCTGAGCGTTCTGGGTGAAGTCGTTGGCTTTCATGCTTGCCTGTGCTCGTCGAGGGATCTCGGACGATACAGCAGCCATGCTCTGGCATGAGGGGATAAGTGCAACAAAAAACCTCCAGTGCTTGCGCATCTGGAGGTTTTCAATGTTTGGCTCCGCGACCTGGACTCGAACCAGGGACCCAATGATTAACAGTCATTTGCTCTACCGACTGAGCTATCGCGGAATCTGTGCGTATCTTACTGATTGCCTAGGGGAAGTCAAGCCACCCCTAGGCAAAACAATGAGTTACAGCACCTGCACGATAGCTTTGGTCACCACGTGGATGTTGCTCTGGTTCAGCGCGGCCACGGCGATGCGGCCGGTGTCCAGCGCATAGATGCCGAACTCGTTCTTCAGGCGGGCGACCTGTTCGACGGTCAGGCCCGAGTACGAGAACATGCCAACCTGGCGGCCAACGAAGCTGAAGTCGCGGTTGGCGCCATATTCGGCCAGCAGCGCAACCATCTGCTTGCGCATGCCGTGGATGCGCTCGCGCATTTCGGCCAGCTCGGTTTCCCACATCTGGCGCAGTTCGGCGCTGTTCAGCACGGTGGCAACGATGGTTGCACCGTGGGTCGGCGGGTTGGAGTAGGTGGTGCGGATCACGCGCTTGACCTGCGACAGCACGCGGGTGCTCTCGTCCTTGGAGGCGGTGACGATCGACAGCGCACCGACGCGCTCGCCGTACAGCGAGAACGACTTGGAGAACGAGCTGGACACGAAGAACTCCAGGCCCGACTCGGCGAACAGGCGCACGGCGAAGGCGTCTTCGGCGATGCCGTCACCGAAGCCCTGGTAGGCCATGTCGAGGAACGGCACGTGGCCCTTGGCCTTGACCACTTCCAGGACGTTTTTCCAGTCGTCCAGGCTCAGGTCGACGCCGGTCGGGTTGTGGCAGCAGGCGTGCAGCACCACGATCGAGCCGGACGGCAGGTTGTTCAGGTCTTCGAGCATGCCGGCGCGGTTGACGTCGTTGGTCGGCGCGTCGTAGTAGCGGTAGTTCTGCACCGGGAAGCCGGCCGATTCGAACAGCGCGCGGTGGTTTTCCCAGCTCGGGTCGCTGATGGCAACCACGGCGTCAGACGACACACGCTTGAGGAAGTCGGCACCAATCTTCAGCGCGCCGGTACCGCCGACGGCCTGCACGGTAACCACGCGGCCAGCGGCCAGCAGTGGCGACTCGGCACCGAACAGCAGCTTTTGTACAGCCTGGTCGTAGGTGGCGATGCCGTCGATCGGCAGGTAGCCGCGCGAGGCGTGCTGGGCGGCACGCTGGGTCTCGGCTTCGATCACGGCGCGCAGCAGCGGAATGCGGCCTTCCTCATTGCAGTACACGCCCACGCCCAGGTTGACCTTGTCGGTACGTGGGTCGGCGTTGAATGCTTCGTTGAGGCCCAGAATAGGGTCGCGGGGTGCCAGCTCGACAGCGGAAAACAGGCTCATTGTTACCTTGGCTCTGATTGGAGTGTGATAGGACGTACACGCTCCAGCCCGAATGCACTGAAGCGGTGCACAAACGGGGAGTCAGTATAGTGATACCGACCGGTCACCGCGACAGTCCGGCATCGCTTTTCCGGTCATTTGCGCAAATATTTTTCGACCATTGGTCTAATTGCCGGGTCCACCGTAACAAGCGCTCACAGCTGTGCCTTGAAAGCGCCCCCCGGCGGGCGCATTTGGGTATAGACTACTGGCTAAATTTACAGTTGCTGCAACACCGCGAGGTCCGTCATGTCCGAGTTCCAGCTCGTCACCCGTTTCCAGCCGGCCGGCGACCAGCCCGAGGCCATTCGCCAGATGGTCGAAGGCATCGAGGCGGGGCTGTCGCACCAGACGCTGCTCGGGGTGACCGGCTCGGGCAAGACCTTCAGCATCGCCAACGTCATTCAGCAGGTGCAGCGCCCGACCTTGGTGCTGGCGCCGAACAAGACCCTGGCCGCGCAGCTGTATGGCGAATTCAAGGCGTTTTTCCCCAACAATGCGGTGGAGTACTTCGTTTCCTACTACGACTACTACCAGCCTGAAGCCTACGTACCGTCGTCCGACACCTTCATCGAGAAGGACGCTTCGATCAACGACCACATCGAGCAGATGCGCCTGTCGGCGACCAAGGCATTGCTGGAGCGGCGTGACGCGATCATCGTCACCACCGTGTCGTGCATCTACGGCCTGGGCAGCCCCGAGACCTACCTGAAAATGGTCCTGCACGTGGACCGCGGCGACAAGCTCGACCAGCGCGCGCTGCTGCGCCGCCTGGCCGACCTGCAATACACGCGCAACGAGATGGACTTTGCCCGCGCCACCTTCCGCGTGCGTGGCGATGTGATCGACATCTTCCCGGCCGAATCGGACCTCGAGGCCATCCGCATCGAACTGTTCGATGACGAGGTGGAGAACATCGCCGCCTTCGACCCGCTGACTGGCGAGGTCTTCCGCAAGCTGCCGCGTTTCACCTTCTACCCCAAGAGCCACTACGTCACCCCGCGGGAAACCCTGCTGGAGGCGGTGGAAGGCATCAAGGAAGAGCTCAAGGACCGCCTGGAGTACCTGCAGAAGGCCAACAAGCTGGTCGAGGCCCAGCGCCTGGAGCAACGCACCCGCTTCGATCTGGAGATGATCCTGGAGCTGGGCTACTGCAACGGCATCGAGAACTACTCGCGCTACCTGTCCGGGCGCCCGGCCGGGGCGCCGCCGCCCACCCTGTATGACTACCTGCCGCCCGATGCGCTGCTGGTGATCGACGAATCCCACGTCAGCGTTCCGCAGGTCGGCGCCATGTACAAGGGCGACCGCTCGCGCAAGGAAACCCTGGTCGAATACGGCTTCCGCCTGCCTTCGGCGCTGGACAACCGGCCGATGCGTTTTGACGAGTGGGAAGATGTCAGCCCGCAGACCATCTTCGTGTCGGCCACCCCGGGTCCCTATGAGGCCGAGCACGCCGGGCGCGTGGTAGAGCAGGTGGTGCGCCCCACCGGCCTGGTCGACCCACAGGTGGAAGTACGCCCGGCGCTTACCCAGGTGGATGACCTGCTGTCGGAAATCCGCAAGCGCGTGGCGCAGGGCGAGCGGGTGCTGGCCACCACGCTGACCAAGCGCATGGCCGAAGACCTCACCGACTACCTGGCCGACCACGACGTGCGGGTGCGTTACCTGCACTCGGACATCGACACCGTCGAGCGGGTGGAGATCATCCGCGACCTGCGCCTGGGTACTTTCGACGTGCTGGTGGGCATCAACCTGCTGCGTGAGGGCCTGGACATGCCCGAGGTGTCGCTGGTGGCGATCCTCGATGCCGACAAGGAAGGTTTCCTGCGCTCCGAGCGCTCACTGATCCAGACCATCGGCCGTGCTGCGCGTAACCTCAATGGCCGGGCCATCCTGTATGCCGACAACATCACCGGTTCCATGCAGCGCGCCATCGACGAGACCGAGCGTCGTCGCGAGAAGCAGATCGCATTCAACCTGGCCAATGGCATCGTGCCCAAAGGCGTGGTCAAGGACATCACCGATATCATGGAAGGCGCCACCGTGCCCGGCGCGCGCAGCAAGAAGCGCAAGGGCATGGCCAAGGCAGCGGAGGAGAGCGCCCGTTACGAGGCCGAGCTGCGCACGCCGGGCGAGATCACCAAGCGCATCAAGCAGCTGGAAGAGAAGATGATGCAGTTCGCCCGCGACCTGGAGTTCGAGGCCGCGGCGCAATTGCGCGACGAGATTGCCCAACTGCGCGAGCGGTTGATTACCAGCTGATTTTTTTACTGCCTGCACTGGCCTCTTCGCGGGTAAACCCGCTCCCACAGGATCGTTGTAATCCTTGAGCTCTGCGCAGTACCTGTGGGAGCGGGTTTACCCGCGAAGAGGCCGGCTCAGGCGACAACCTATTCAGTGGGTCTCCCCAGCCTTCAGCCCCTCTGGCAACTTCCGCGTCAACAACACCGCCAGCATGCTCACCGCCAACCCAATCCCCACAAAGTGGAACGCATCGTTATAGGCCATGATCAACGCCTGCTGATGAGTGATCTCGCTCAACTTGCCCAGCGCCGCATTGTCATTGCCCAGCCGCTCCGCCAGTTGCGCCAACCGCTCCGCCACCTGCGGGTTGCTCGGCACCACCGCCTCCCTCAGGTAATCGAAATACACCTTGGTCCGTGCATCGAGCAGCGTGGCCAGCAGCGCAATGCCGATCGCACCGCCCAGGTTACGCAGGATATTGAACAGGCTCGACGCTGAACCCGCATCCTGCGGCTGTATATACGCCGTGGCGATCAGCGAGATGGTCACCATGATCATTGGCTGGCCGATGGCACGGATGATCTGGATATGGTTGAACTGCGGCCCTGCAAAGTCCGGGTTGAGCACCCCCGAGCCGAAACTGGCGGCGCCGAACAGGCAGAACCCCAGGGCACACAGCACCTTGGGCGACACCACTTTCATCAGTTGCGGCACCAGCGGGATCAGGAACAGCTGCGGGATACCCATCCACATGATCACCTCGCCGATCTGCAAGGCGTTGTAGCCCTGCACCTGTGCCAGGTACAGCGGCAGCAGGTAGATCGACCCGTACAAGCCCACCCCCATGCCCAGGCTGGCGATGCTCGACAAGCCAAAGTTGCGGTTGCCAAGAATGCGCAGGTTGATCAGCGGGTGTGGCTTGGAAAACTGCAGGATGACGAAGGTGATCAGGCTGACCAGGGCGATGCTGCCCAGGCCGACGATCAGCTGCGACTCCAGCCAGTCCTTGCGGTGGCCTTCCTCCAGGAACACCTGCAGGCAGCCAAGCCCCAGGCCCAGGGTGACGATGCCGGCGTAATCGGTGCTTTTCAGCAGTTCCCAGTGCGCGTCCTTCTTTTCCAGCCCGTACAGCAGGCCGGCGATCATCACCAGGCCCGGCGGGATATTGATGTAGAAAATGTATTCCCAACCCCAGTTCTCGGTCAGCCAGCCGCCCAGGGTAGGGCCGATGGAGGGGGCGAAGGTGGCGGTCATGGCGAACATGGCCATGCCCTTGGCGCGGTGGTGTTCGGGCAGCTTGATCAGGGTCAGGGTGAAGGCCAGCGGGATCAGCGCACCGCCGGTAAAACCCTGCAGGGCGCGGAACAGGATCATGCTTTCGAGGTTCCAGGCCATCGAGCACAACAGTGACGACAACAGGAAACCGCCGGATACCCACACCGCCAGGCGCCGCGCCGACAGCAGCTGCACCAGCCAGGCGGTGAGCGGGATCATGATGATCTCCGCGACCAGGTAAGAGGTGGAAATCCACGAGCCTTCCTCCAGCGTCGCCGACAGCGCGCCCTGGATGTCCTTGAGCGACGAGTTGGTGATCTGGATGTCCAGCACCGCCATGAAGGCGCCGAGCATCACGCTCATTACCGCGATCCAGTCGCGCCGGGTCGGCTCGGCGGTGGGCCTGAGCAGCTGGTCACCGGCCATTGCGGCCTTCGTCTTCGCTGCGCAGGTCGACGGTGGCGGTCACCGACATGCCAGGGCGGATGCGCCCGTGCAGTGGGTTGTCGGCGCGGAAGGTCAGTTTGACCGGGATGCGCTGCACCACCTTGGTGAAGTTGCCGGTGGCGTTGTCGGGCGGCAGCAGGCTGAACTGCGCGCCGGAGGCGGCGAACAGGCTGTCGACCCGGCCTTCGATCGGTGTGTCGGGGTAGCTGTCGAACAGCAGTTCGGCACGCTGGCCGGGCTGCATGCGTCCGATCTGGGTTTCCTTGAAGTTGGCCTGCACCCAGATGTCTTCGTCCGGCACGATCGACAGCAGGTAGGCACCGGCCTGTACCACCTGGCCATTGCGCGCGTTGCGCTGGCCGATGCTGCCGCTGATCGGTGCGCGGATTTCGCAGCGGGTCAGGTTCAGTTCGGCCTGGGCCAGGTCGGCGCGGGCGTTGGCGATCTGCGCGTCGAGGCGCTTGAGCTCGGCGGTCAGCGCATTGACCTGCTGGCGCTGGCTTTGCAGGTCGGCACGGGCCTTGTCGACCTGCGAGCCGGCGACATGGCTGTCTGCGGACAGGGTGGTGACCCGCTCTTCCGATACGAAACCTGGCTTGCGCAACTTCTCGGCGCGGCTCAGGTCCAGGCGCGAGCGGTCGAAGGTGGCCTGGTTGGCCGCCACCTGGGCCTGGCCGGCGGCGATCAGGCTGGCTTGCTGGGTCAGGCGGCTTTGCGCCTGCACCTGCTCGGCTTCGCGGGTGGCCAGGGCGGCGCGGGCGCGTTGCACGGCCAGTTCGAAGTCGGCGGCCTCCAGGCGCACCAGCAGGTCGCCTTTTTTGACGTGCTGGTTGTCCTCGACCCGCACCTCGTCGATGCGTGCGCCCAACTGGCTGGAAATGCGCGTGATCTCGCCTTGTACGTAGGCGTTGTCGGTGCTTTCGTAGAAGCGGCCCTTGAAGTACCAGTGGGCCAGGAAGGCAAGGGCGATGACGGCCACCACGGTGAAGAAGACCAGCAGGCGGCGTTTGAGTTGGGCAGGCATGAGGACTATCGTTCCAGAAATGTAAATAAATTTAACAGCGGCACATGGCCGGTCGACAAGTGACGTTCGCGCCATTGCTGGAGCCCGGTGCCTGCCTCCTGCTAACATCCCGCCTTTGTTTCATCTTTCGTTCGAGACTCTCCATGACCACCGTACGCACGCGTATCGCGCCATCGCCTACCGGCGACCCCCATGTCGGCACCGCCTACATCGCCCTGTTCAACTACTGCTTTGCCAAGCAGCACGGCGGTGAGTTCATCCTGCGCATCGAAGACACCGACCAGCTGCGCTCCACGCGCGAGTCGGAACAGCAGATCTTCGATGCCCTGCGCTGGCTCGGCATCGAATGGAACGAAGGCCCGGACGTCGGCGGCCCGCACGGCCCGTACCGGCAGAGCGAGCGTGGCGAGATCTACGCCCGGTACGCCAAGGAGCTGGTTGATGCCGGCCATGCCTTCTACTGCTTCTGCACCGCCGAAGAGCTGGAGCAGATGCGCGCCGAGCAGCAAGCCCGTGGCGAAACCCCGCGCTACGACGGCCGCGCGCTGCTGCTGAGCGCCGAGGAAGTGCAGCGCCGCCTGGACGCTGGCGAGCCGCACGTGATCCGCATGAAAGTGCCGAGCGAAGGCGTGTGCGTGGTACCGGACATGCTGCGTGGCGATGTCGAGATCCCGTGGGACCGCATGGACATGCAGGTGCTGATGAAGAACGACGGCCTGCCGACGTACTTCCTGGCCAACGTGGTCGACGACCATCTGATGGGCATCACCCACGTGCTGCGTGGCGAAGAGTGGCTGCCATCGGCACCCAAGCTGATCAAGCTGTACGAATACTTCGGCTGGGAACAGCCCAAGCTGTGCTACATGCCGCTGCTGCGTAACCCGGACAAGTCCAAGCTGTCCAAGCGCAAGAACCCGACCTCGGTGACTTTCTACGAGCGCATGGGCTTCATGCCCGAGGCGATGCTCAACTACCTGGGCCGCATGGGCTGGTCGATGCCGGACGAGCGCGAGAAGTTCTCGCTGGCCGAGATGGTCGAGCACTTCGACCTGTCGCGTATCTCGCTGGGCGGCCCGATCTTCGACATCGAGAAGCTGTCCTGGCTGAACGGCCAGTGGCTGCGCGAACTGCCGGTCGAGGAGTTCGCCGCGCGCCTGCAGAAGTGGGCGTTCAACAGCGACTACATGATGAAGATCGCCCCGCACGTGCAGGGCCGGGTGGAAACCTTCAGCCAGGTTGCCCCGCTGGGCGGGTTCTTCTTCGAAGGCGCGCTGAAGCTGGACGCCAAGCTGTTCGAAAGCAAGAAACTGTCGGCCGACCAGGTACGCCAGGTGATCCAGCTGATCCTGTGGAAGCTCGAAAGCCTGCGTCAGTGGGAAAAGGAGCGCATCACCGGTTGCATCCAGGCGGTGGTAGAGGCGCTGGAGCTGAAGCTGCGTGACGCCATGCCGCTGATGTTTGCCGCCATTACCGGCCAGGCCAGCTCGGTTTCGGTACTGGACGCCATGGAAATCCTTGGCCCGGACCTGACCCGCTACCGCCTGCGCCAGGCCCTGGACCTGCTGGGTGGTGTGTCGAAGAAAGAAAACAAAGAGTGGGAAAAGCTGCTGGCCTCCATCGCCTGACAGTGGTCCCGAGGCTATAAGCCGAACCTGTGGGAGCGGGTTCACCCGCGAATACGATGGTGCGTTTTCCGTCGCATTCGCGGGTAAACCCGCTCCCACAGGGCTCACTGTTCAGTTTTGGCAAGGGCAGGGCGGTAAGTGATTGTTATCTGTGAAAAATTTTTTGAATATTTTGAAAAATTCGTTTGACAGCCCTGCGATCCGATCTTAATATGCGCCCCGTCCACAGCGATGAACGAAAACGAAACGCCAGGCACCCAGCCAGCGCTTCGGTTCAAAGCGACATTGTGGGGCTATAGCTCAGCTGGGAGAGCGCCTGCATGGCATGCAGGAGGTCAGCGGTTCGATCCCGCTTAGCTCCACCAAATTCCGTCTGGCAGCCAAGGCTGTCGGGCAAGACCGGGTCCAGCAACCGGGTCTTGAAGGTAAGAAGGTTCGTCCCCTTCGTCTAGTGGCCTAGGACACCGCCCTTTCACGGCGGTAACAGGGGTTCGAGTCCCCTAGGGGACGCCAGTTTTGCACAAGCGATGTTTCAGGATGTCGCTGGGCCGAGAGGCTAGAAATCCGGGGCTATAGCTCAGCTGGGAGAGCGCCTGCATGGCATGCAGGAGGTCAGCGGTTCGATCCCGCTTAGCTCCACCAATTTTTGCCGCGGTTCGCGCAAGCGGATCGGCACGAAGGTTACGTCCCCTTCGTCTAGTGGCCTAGGACACCGCCCTTTCACGGCGGTAACAGGGGTTCGAGTCCCCTAGGGGACGCCACTTTTCCTGCGTTTTGCAGGGCTTTAAAGGCTCGTCGATTACTGATGAGCCTTTTGTTTCGGGGCTATAGCTCAGCTGGGAGAGCGCCTGCATGGCATGCAGGAGGTCAGCGGTTCGATCCCGCTTAGCTCCACCATTTCTGCCGCGGTTCGCGCAAGCGGATCGGCACGAAGGTTACGTCCCCTTCGTCTAGTGGCCTAGGACACCGCCCTTTCACGGCGGTAACAGGGGTTCG
>NZ_JBEPNE010000021.1:0-91787 GCF_040546125.1 Pseudomonas sp. UYEF17 | reverse complement strand
GCGTACCTGCTCGACCATGCCGTGGATCATGTTCTTGACGTGGGCATGCAACTGCTCGACGTGGTCATAGTGTTCGGTGCCTTCCAGGCGGATGACCAGGCCGAACAGGGGAGAGGCGATGTCGAAGAGGGGGAATGTGGTGTTCGAGCGGGTGTCGAACCCCAGCGCGTCGACATGAGGGAACAGTTCGCTGAGCGGGGGCGATTCACGTGTGTCTGTTTTGTCGTTTTCATAGGAGATATCGGTTTTTACGGTCATGTGTAAATCTCCTTGGCCGTATCGCGGTCCATGTTTTGCTGTAGGTCGGACAACAAGATAAGGCTGGAGAATATACGCTTTAGAACCGATTTCATTCGGTGGGGCGTAAAAACAGAAGATGCTGTAAGAAACTTCCTATTAATAGGTCGGCTGGTTAATCGCGCGGCGAAACATAAAGTTCCATGTGCCGTGATTGGAAGGGTAAATATTGGCGGGGTTATAAAAGTGGCGGCCGGTGAAGTGCCGAAAGGCCGACATCCACAGCGAACTGTGCATCTCGGCCTTTCGAAGAGGAGGGGCTTCGCGCCCCAATGCATCAACGCTTAGGGTTGAGCGTCAGGTGCACGTGACGGTTCACGTCCTTGTACAGCAGGTAGCTGAACTTGCCTGGGCCGCCGGCGTAGCAGGCTTGCGGGCAGAAGGCGCGCAGCCACATGAAGTCGCCGGCTTCCACTTCGACCCAGTCCTGGTTCAGGCGGTACACCGCCTTGCCTTCCAGCACGTACAGGCCGTGTTCCATCACGTGGGTCTCGGCGAACGGGATCACGCCGCCCGGCTGGAAGGTGACGATGTTCACGTGCATGTCGTGGCGCATGTCGGCCATGTCGACGAAGCGGGTGGTGACCCAGCGGCCTTCGGTGCCCGGCATCTCGATGACGGTGGCGTTGTCACGGTGGGTGACGAACGACTCGGGAACGTCCAGGCCTTCGACCTTCTGGTAGTGCTTGCGCAGCCAGTGGAAGGTGACGTTGGACTTGCTGTTGTTACGCAGGCTCCACTCGGCGCCCGGGGCCAGGAAGGCGTAGCCGCCCGGTACCAGGGTGTGGTGCTTGCCTTCGACGGTGATGTCCAGTTCGCCTTCGACGATGAACACCACGGCTTCGGCGTTCGGGTCCAGCTCAGGGCGCTCGCTGCCGCCTTCCGGGGCCACTTCGACGATGTACTGGGAGAAGGTTTCGGCAAAGCCGGTCAGCGGGCGGGCGATGACCCACATGCGCATCTTGTCCCAGAACGGCAGGTGGCTGGTGACGATGTCACGCATCACGCCCTTGGGGATGACGGCATAGGCTTCGGTGAACATGGCACGGTCAGTCAGCAGCTCGGTCTGAGCCGGGTGCCCACCGTGGGGGGCGAAGTACGAATGGTTCGACATGGACGATCTCGACTTGTTGTTCTCTCCCCATGCCGTGAACCGCACCGGCCGGTGCGGCGCAGGGGATGTGGCGACAGAATAGGGTCGAGTGTGTGCCATCCACAAATTAAATGTTGGAATACCCGGTATTTGCTGGCTGAATGCGAACCTGCCGGCCAGCGTGCCCTTCCGGCAAGCGGTCGCCCCGGCCGAACAGCTTGTGGCGCAAGGTGCCTTCGGCATGACTCAGCGGGTAGCGGCCACGGCGTTGCAACTCCGGCACCAGCAGCTCGACCACATTTGCCAGGTCGTCCGGTTGCACTGCGTAGGTCAGGTTGAAGCCATCGATGCCGGTCTGGTCCAGCCAGCTTTCCAGCTGGTCGGCCACCTCGCTGGCAGTACCCACCAGCACCGGGCCACGGCCGCCCAGGCCAACGAACTCGGCAGCCTCGCGCACGGTCCAGCGGCGGTTCGGGTCGGCGGCGGTGAAGGCGGCCAGGGCTGCGCGGCCGGCATCGTTCTCGACGTATTCGATGGGCGCATCGGGGTCGAGGCCGGCAAAGTCGATGCCGGTCCAGCCCGACAGCAGCGCCAGGGCGGCGTCCAGGTCGACATAACGGCGGTATTCGGCGAAGCGCGCCTCGGCCTCCTCCCGGGTAGGGGCGACGATCAACAGCGCCTGGGCGTAGATCAGCACCTCGTCCCGGCCACGCCCGGCCACCTCGCTGGCCTGGCGGATGCCGTCGGCGTAGCGGCGCAGTACCGTGGGCGTCGGCCCGCTGATGAACACGCATTCGGCGTGCCGCGCCGCGAACTGCTGGCCGCGTGCCGAAGCACCGGCCTGGAACAGCACCGGCGTGCGTTGCGGCGAAGGTTGGCACAGGTGCATGCCCGGCACCTGGAAGTGCTCGCCCACATGGTTGATGGGGTGTACCCGGGCCGGTTCGATATAGCGCCCGCTGTCACGCTCCAGCAGCACCGCATCGTCGTCCCAGCTTTTCTCCCAGAGCTTGTAAAGCACCTGCAGGTATTCCTCGGCCAGGTCATAGCGCTGGTCGTGGCCCAGCTGGCGCGCCAGGCCCAGGTTGCGCGCGGCACTGTCGAGGTAGCCGGTGACGATGTTCCAGCCGACCCGGCCATTGCTCAGGTGGTCAAGCGTCGACATGCGCCGGGCGAACGGGTAGGGGTGTTCGTAGGTGAGCGAGAAGGTGACGCCGAAGCCCAGGTGCTCGGTAACCCCGGCCATGGCCGGCACCAGCAGCAGCGGGTCGTTGACCGGCACCTGCACGCCACCGCGCAGGGCGGCTTCGGGGCCGCCCTGGTAGACGTCGTAGATGCCCAGCACATCGGCGATGAACAGGGCATCGAACAGGCCGCGTTCGAGCAGGCGGGCCAGGTCGGTCCAGTAGCCCAGGCGGTTGAAGGCCACGCTGGTGTTGCGCGGGTGGCGCCACAGGCCGGGGGACTGGTGGCTGGCGGCATTCATGCTGAAGGCGTTGAAGCGAATCGGGCGGGGCATGGTGGGCGCGCTCCGCTCAAGGCAATACGGAAGCCGGGTAGACCGCGTCGGCCACCTGCAGCTTGCGTGGAATCAGGCCCAGGCCCTGGAAGGTATCGGCCAGCTTCTGTTGCTCGGCAACGATCTGCGGGGTAATGGCCACGGCGTTGTAGTTGCGCCGCTCGCTGGCCACTTGCAGCACGTTGGCGTTGATCCCCAGTTGCGGGGCCAGCAGCGCGGCAACTTCTGCAGGCTTGGCATTGGCCCACTGGCTGACCTTGCCCAGTTCGGCGAAGAAGGTCTTCAGCAAGGCGCGATGCTGGTCGGCGAAGCTGGCGGTGGACAGGTAGAAGGTGCGGTTGTTGGACAGGCCGCTGCCGTCGCGCAGGTTCTTCAGGCCCGGCTGGCTTTCTGCCGCGGCGAGGAACGGGTCCCACAGGGTCACGGCCTGGACGCTGCCCGATTGCAGGGCAGCCACGGCATCGGCGGCGTTGTTGACGTAGGCCGGGGTGATGTCCTGGTAGCTGAGGCCGGCCTGTTCCAGGGCAACGGCCAGCAGGTACTGGGCGTTCCAGCCGCGGCCGGTGGCCACGCGCTTGCCCTTGAGGTCTTGCACGCTGGCCAGGTGGTCCTGCTCGCGCACCACCAGGCCGATGCCGCGTGGGTAGGGTTGCTCGGCGGCCAGGTACACCACCGGCTTGCCTGCGGCCTGGGCGAACACCGAGGGGGCGTCGGCGGCATGGCCGAGGTCGATGGCGCCGGTGCTCAAGGCTTCGAGCAACTGCGGGCCGGCGGCGAACTCGTGCCAGCTGACTTTCACGCCTTGCGGTGCCAGGGCCTTTTCCAAGGCGCCGCTGCCCTTGAGGATGTTGATGCTGTTGAACTTCTGGTAACCGATGCGCAGGGTCCTGGCCTCATCGGCCAGGGCTTGGGACCAGGGCAACAGGGTACTGGCGACACTGGCCAGCAAGCCGCCGATCAACAGGCGGCGCAAGGGGGAGAAGGCACGGGCGGGCATGGGCATTGCTCCTTGAGTTGGGGGGGAAACGATGTGCCCAGACTAAGGAGGTGGCGTTTGGCTTTCAATTTTTATATTCCTGTTTGTTAGATTGTTTAGTTATTTTTATATCCTTTTGTTTTGTAATGGTTGGTCCATTTCGACATTTTTTTCACATTCGCTTGCTAGGCTCCCCGGCATTCCCGAGGAGCCCTACATGTCGCACATCCTGCGCAAGCGCAGCACCCGTATCGCCTTGGCCGCCACCGCCGGCCTGCTCACGGCCACCCTGGGCTTCTTTGCCTGGCAGAGTTTCTACCCGGTCCAGGCCGCCTCCGGCTGGGGCGTCGAGGTGCTGCACCGCGACGTGACCAAGGCCGCGTCGCTGTTGCCGCAAGCCGATGGCAGCCTGCTGGTCAGCCGCGAACTGGACGATGGCCGTGGCAGCATCCTCAGGATCACCGCCCAGGGTGATCGGGTGGTGGTCATCGACAACCTGTCCAAGCCCGACGGCATGGTCGCGGCGCAGGGAGGCTGGGTATTCAGCCAGGAAGGCGGGTTTGCCCCGGTGAGCCTGGCCCGCGATGGCCAGGTCACGCGGCTGTTCGATGGCGAGAGCGTGCAGGGCCTGTGGAACGACGGCGAGCACCTGTACGCCATCGAGGACCGCAAGGGCAATGGCCGTTTGATGCGCTATGACTGGCGCAGCGGCCAGCTCGATGTGCTGCGCTCCGGCCTGACCGAAACCGAAGGCCTGACCCGCTGCAGTGACGGGCGTTTGCTGTATACCGAAAAGGCCAACGGCAAGGTCCGCGCCCTGTCCGACGATGGCCGGGACCCGGTGGTGGTCGATGGCCTGCGCAACCCGACGTTCCTGTTCTGCGACCAGCGCGGCCTGTGGATCAGCGAAGACAACACCCACCGGGCCCGGCTGCTGCGCATCGGCGCCGACGGCACGCGGCAGACCGTGCTGTCGTTCCTCAAGGCGCCGCAGTCGATCGTTGCCGATGGCAAGGGCGGCTACCTGCTGGCCGAAGGCGGGCGCAACCGTGTGCTGCACCTGACCCCGCCGCTGGAGCGCAATACCGCCCAGCGCGACTGACGCTGCGCCTGGCTGGGCAGGCGCCGCGGGTGATGGCTACCCGACCAACAGCGCGCTTCCCTGCATGGCCGCGCTCGCGGATAATCCCTCCATTCCAATAAACAGCCTGTGAGTGGGTATGAGTGATTCCGTAGTCAGCCTCGGCCAGCCTGAAACCGAAGGGGGGCGCAAGACGCGCAAGAACAACCCCGAGAAAACGCGCGAGGACATCCTCCAGGCCGCCATCAACGAGTTCGTCCAGCAAGGGCTGGCCGGTGCCCGCGTCGACGCCATCGCCGAGCGCACCGCCACCTCCAAGCGCATGATCTACTACTACTTCGGCAGCAAGGAGCAGCTGTACTGCGAGTGCCTGATCAAGCTGTACGGCGACATCCGCAAGACCGAGCAAAGCCTGGACCTGGAGTCGCTGCCGGCCGAGCAGGCGATTCGCCGGCTGGTGGAGTTCACCTTCGATCACCACGACCGCAACGTCGATTTCGTGCGGATCATCTGCACCGAAAACATCCACTACGGCGAGTACGTCAAGCAGTCGCCGGCGATTCGCGAAATGAGCAGCCTGGTGCTCGAGGCCCTGGGCAGTACCTTGCGCCGTGGGGTGCAGGAAGGTGTGTTTCGCGCCGGCATCGAGGTCATCGACCTGCACATGCTGATGAGCTCGTTCTGCTTCTACCGGGTGTCGAACCGCCATACCTTTGGCGAGATCTTCCAGATCGACCTGTCCGATGAGCAGGTCAAGCTGCGTCACAAGGCCATGATCTGTGATGCGGTGTTGCGGTATATCCAGATCGAGCGCCGCCCTTGAAAGTTCTCTAGTGCCTGGGCCGGCCTCTTCGCGGGTAAACCCGCTCCCACAGGATCGCCGCTGTCCCAAAGATTTGCACAGTACCTGTGGGAGCGGGTTTACCCGCGAAAGGGCCGGCCCAGGCGACACATGAATGAAGCCTTGGCACTCACTCGCCCAACCGCTGCTCACGCGACGGCGGATAGCCAAAGTAAGCCGCATAGCATTTGCTGAAGTGCGACACCGAAACAAACCCGCAAGCCACTGCCACTTCCATCACCGACAGGTCGGAATACTGCAACAGGCGGCGGCTCTTGGTGATGCGCAGCTCCATGTAGTAACGCCGCGGCGAAGTGCCCAGCTGGGCCTGGAACAGGCGGTCGATCTGCCGGCGCGAGCGCCCGCTGTAGGCGGCCAGCTGGTCGAGGCTGAGGGTTTCCTCGAGGTTGTTCTCCATCAGTTCGACGATGGTGCGCAGGTGCAGGCTCATGGACTTCTTCGCGCCTGGGCCGACCTGGCGGTAGCGGGCACCGGAGAACGACAGGATTTCCTCGACGCCTTCGGCCAGGCCGTCGCCATACAGCCGGCGCACCAGGCCGAGCATCAGCTCCATGGCGCCATTGGGGCTGGCAGCGCTGAGGCGGTCGCGGTCGAGGGTGAAGCTGGCCGGGGTGATTCGCGTCTGCGGGCTGCGCTCGGACAGGCTGGCGCGCTGTTCGGGGTGGATACTGCAGCCATAGTCATCCAGCACCCCGGCGCGGCCGAGGAACCATGCGCCGTTCCACAGCCCGCCCAGGGCCATGCCGTGGGCCGCGCAATCGCCCAGCAGGCGGTCGAGTTCGGGGTACTTCAATGGCGTGCGCAGGCCGCCGCAGATCACCAGCAGGTCCAGCTCCTTCAGCGCCTCGGCGGACAACTCGGTGGCCACCAGCTCCAGCCCCAGGTCGCTGAGCACGCGGTCGCCTTCCAGCGACAGCGGGGTGAACTGGAAGCTGTCGGCGCGCAGCAGGTTGGCCGTGACCAGCACGTCCATGGCCACGGTGAAGCTGGCCATCGAGAAGTGTTCGAGCAATACGAAATCGACCCGATAGGGGGCCTGGGCATTGGCGCTGGTGGACTTCAGCCGCAGCATGTTGCTGGTACTGGTCTTCTTGCTGAACTGGCGTGGCGTGGGCACTCTGGACTCCGCTTCCTGGCTGGCCTTGAGAGTGTGGCGGGTGGCCGGGGGAAAGACAATCTCCCGGGTGGCCGTGTCGTGTTCGAGGTCGTGTTCAGGCAACCTGTCTGGCTTGGCCCGTTGCCGTTATGCTGATGCTCCCGTGACTGAGGATACCCTTGATGAAGTACGCCGCTGCCTTGTTGCTTTGCCTGATGCCCTTGCTGGCCAATGCCCTGGAACCGGGCGACAAGCTTGCGCCGTGGACGCTGCTAGACCAGCACGACCAGGCTTACAGCCTCGGCGCCGGTACGCACATCCTGCTGGTGGCGCGCGACATGGACGGTGCCAAGCTGGTGAAGGCGGCGCTGGCCGAACAGCCCAAGGGTTACCTGGAAGCGCGCGATGCGGTGTTTGTTGCCGATATCCAGCGCATGCCGGCACTGATCAGCAAGCTGTTCGCCATCCCCGCCATGCGCGATTACAACTACCGGGTGCTGCTCGACCGTGACGGGCGGGTGGCCAGCCGTTATCCCGGGCAGGATGGCCAGGTGCAGTGGTTGCAACTGGAGCAAGGTACGCTGGTGAGCCAGCGTGCATTTGCCGATGCGCCGGCGTTGAAGGCGGCGCTGGAGACTGCACCACGGCATTGAGAGCTGTCACTGCTCCCTGTAGGAGCGGCCTTGTGTCGCGATGGGCTGCAAAGCAGCCCCCTGCGGTCTTTCGTAGGGCAAAAACCCTGGGGCTGCTGCGCAGCCCATCGCGACACAAGGCCGCTCCTACAACGGGCCGCGGTGCCATGCCGCCAGCCAAATCAATCTGAACCCTCGGCAGCCTCTGCAACCCAACCCATTACATGCCAAATGGGAGAGCGCTCATGGAAATCGGAACGATCTGGATCATCGTCGCGGCCTTTGTGATCCTGCTGGAAATCTGGGCCATCTGGCACATCATCGGCAGTGACCGGCGCGCCGAGCGCAAGATGCTGTGGATCGTGTTCGTGGTCTACGCGCCATTCCCCGGTTTGCTGTTCTGGGCCTGGCGCGGGCCTCGGGCGGTGAAGGGCAGGGCGGTACTGCAGGAAAAATGACGGTGCGCGGCATCAGGCGCGGGGGCGCCTGATGCCGTCGCTGTTCATTTGGGCAGGATGTCGAAGCGAATGGCTGCGCCCAGCCCGTCCACCATCAGGCAACCGTAGAACTTCACGGTCGACAGCACACGCAGTTGCTTGAGCGCTTCATGGATGTAGTCGTGAAGCAGCTTTTCGGCTTCGCGCTTGCGCTCTGCAAGTGTGGCGCCTTTGAGTGTGACCATCCCGAGCAGGGTGGTCTCAATGTGCTCGACGGTGTCCAGGCCAATTTTCTCGCGCAGGTGCAGACGGGCCTGCGCCGCATCGGTTTCATCTCGGGCAGGGTTGTTTGGCTTGATGGTGTAGGCCAGTTGAAAATTGTATTTGCTCATCGCTTTATCCTTGTTACGTACAGGCCTCCATGCCGGGCCTCGCAATCTAGCGCCTGACGGCCGCTTCGCATATGAACGCGTGGTTCACGGAAGCTCGTGCGCTGTGCGAAACGTCCTACAGTCGACGCCTGTTTCGCGGGCAAGCCCGCCCCTGAAAACCGCGCTTGACCTCGAGTTAACTCAAGGTTCGATACTCCGTCCCTCTTCCAACTGATCGAGGGTTTACCGTGAGCCATTCAACCGCGTTTCAGCTGAGCAATCCCGAAGGCCTGTACGACCCCAGCGGCAACGCCTATTCCCATGTCGCCGAGGTGCATGCCGACAGCCGCCTGCTGTTCATCGCCGGCCAGGGCGGGGAGGGCCGCAACGGGCAGCTGTCGCCGCTGTTCGCCGAGCAGGCGCGCCAGGCACTGGCCAACCTGGAGGTTGCCCTGGCGTCGAAAGGCGCCAGCCTGGCCCAGGTGTTCAAGCTGACCCTGCTGATCGTCGAGCATTCCGAAACGCGCCTGCGTGAGTGGGTAGCCGAGGCTGACAGGGCCTGGGGCCCTTGCATGAAGCCGACCTGCACGCTGATACCGGTACCCCGGCTGGCGCTGGACGGCATGCTGGTGGAGATCGAGGCGGTGGCGGCGGTATAGGTCCGGGCGATTCGGTGGTGGCGTCAGATAAACACTATGTTGTATATCGGTGCTGGCCCTACCAGCATGGCCGCCATGACAACAATCGATCTCAGAGGTGACCACACCATGAGCACCGGCACCACCACGCTCACCGACCGCAAGGCCCGGGCCTGGCTCTGGCCTGCACTTTTCAGCCTGGTGGCCTTCGCTGCCAACTCGGTGTTCTGCCGGCTGGCGCTGAAGGACGGGGCCATCGACCCGGCATCCTTCACCGTGGTGCGCCTGGCCAGTGGTGCACTGTTCCTGCTGCTGTTGCTCCGCCTGCGCAAGCCCGCGCTTGCCATGGGGGGCAGCTGGCGCGGCGGCCTGGCACTGTTCCTCTACGCATTCCTGTTTTCTGCGGCGTACCTGCAGCTGGGCGCAGGCGCGGGGGCGTTGCTGCTGTTCGGCGCGGTGCAGATCACCATGTTCGGCTTCGCCTGGTACAAAGGCGAACCTATCACCGCGCGGATGCTGCTGGGCATGCTGATCGCCTTCGCCGGCCTGCTGGTGCTGCTGTTGCCCGGTACCGCGGCGCCACCCTTTGCCAGTGCCTTGCTGATGGCCCTGTCCGGCGTGGCCTGGGGCGTGTACACGCTGCTGGGCAAAGGCTCACCCAGGCCGCTGGCCGACACTGCCGGCAATTTCGCCCGGAGCCTGCCGTGCCTGGTACTGCTGGTGCCGATGCTGTTGCTGGGCGCCGGCTTGCACCTGAGCCCGCTCGGCTTGCTGTATGCGCTGGGCTCCGGTGTGCTGGCCTCGGGTGCGGGCTATGCCGTGTGGTACGGCGTGGTCAGGCAAGTCAGCGCGCAGCAGGCAGCTACCATGCAGCTCAGCGTCCCGGTGATTGCGGCGTTGGGCGGGGTTGGCCTGATCGGCGAGCCATTGTCGTTGCGCTTGCTGGTGGCGTGCGTGGTGGTGCTGGGCGGTATCGCCCTGGCGCTGGCGCCGCGCCGCTAAAAGGGTGAAGGGCGTGACAGGGCATGGCTGTCGGGGCCTGCAATGTCTGGCTGACTATAATGGAGCAACCTCACCTCGCAGCCCTATCTGTGCAGGTAGCGGTAAGGAACCGCTGGCGAGCCCAATCAGCCTTTGCTCGAACGGTCGGCGTCGGCAGCTTCGGTCACCACAGGCAGGTTGCCGGCACGCTGGATTACTCGCCGTTGCTGCTCGTAGTCGTCCAGCGACAGGCCACGACGTTGCAAGGCTTCCAGTTGCAGTTGGCGGGTTTCCTCGGCGGTGTAAGGGCGCAGTTCGGGGTGGCTGGCACAGCCGCTGATGATGGCGATGGCAAAGACGGCAAGGGTGGCGGACAGCAGGCGGGCCAAGGTGTTCATCAGGTAGCTCCAGGGGCCGGGGTAGTGGGCGGCGAGTCGATGGAGCTAGGTTATTCGGCCATGTCGTTCGGCAGAAATTGCCATTCTCGATAGTGACTATCGATGGTTCCTGGGAGGGTGCGATGGGGCAAGACGAGCAACCGCGTAAATGGGGCGTGCTGGAACCGATCGACCGGATCACCGAAGTCATCTTCGGCCTGTTGATGGCGATGACCTTCATCGGCTCGCTGAGCGTGGCCACTGCAGGGCGCGAAGACGCGCGGCTGATGCTGATTGCCGCGCTCGGCTGCAACCTGGCCTGGGGCCTGGCCGATGCCGTCATCTACCTGCTGCGTACCTGGACCGAACGCACCCGCAGCCGGACCTTGCTGGCCCGCCTGCAAGCCGGTGATATCAACCAGGGGCGCAGGCTGATTGCCGATACGCTGCCAGAGCGCATCGGCCTGGCACTGGATGAAGACGGGCTGGAGATGCTGCGTGGGCGCATGCTGCGTGATGCTGGCCGCCCGCTGCCGGCACGCCTGGGGCTGGATGATTTCAAGGCGGCGCTGGCCACTTTCCTGCTGGTGGTACTGGCAACTTTCCCGATGGTCATTCCGTTCCTGCTGATCGAGACCACCGGTACGGCCATCCGTGTATCGAACCTGGTCGCCCTGGCAATGCTCTTCCTTGCGGGCTGGCTGCTGGCACGCTATTCCGGTGGCCGCGCCCTGTTGACCGGCGTGGTCCTGGCGGTAGTCGGGGCGTCACTGATCCTGGCGATCATCGCCTTGGGCGGCTGAGCACCGCCCGCTCAATATTTTATGTCGCGGGCGCGCTCACGGCCTTGCTGCTTGGTGTGGCGTTTGTCCTGTCGGCAGCCGGCGTTGCTTTGCTGGTCGGCGTGGCGGCAATCCTGTTTGGTCTGCCGCGCGTCCTGGCGGGTTTCCTGCCGCACATCGCGGGCCTCGCGGCGCCGCTCGGCGCGGTCGGTGGCCGCCCAGGCCGAGGTGCAGAGCACGGCCAGCATGATCATGGCGATGAGGCGGGGCGTGTTCATCAGGGGCGGCTCCTTTTTTGGATACGGTCTTGTGCATGCGCCGGCCTCTTCGCGGGCGCGCCCGCTCCCACAGGTACTCCACAATGTTCGAACCTGTGGTGGCCCTGTGGGAGCGGGCGTGCCCGCGAAAGGGCCGGTACAGTCAATTACAGATCTCAGCCCAGCCCTGGTATAGATTCAAAAGCAGCAACCACCCTCACCTTTAGAGCGCGAAAAGTTTGCGCCCGCACATCTAGCCAAAAGCATCGCCATTGCTACCCTTAATCCACGCGGTCTGATCTCATGGAGAGAAGCGATGCGCATCCCACTGTCAGCGGTCCTGTCGGTATTCCTGTATCTGAGCGCCACGCCCGGCCTGGTGCTGGCAGAAGACGTACCTGCCCCCGACCCGGCACCACAAACCGACACGGTCGCGGCCAAGGACCCGGTGTTCACCCAGGAGCAACTGGATCAGATGCTGGCACCCATCGCGCTGTACCCCGATGCGCTGCTGGCACAGGTATTGATGGCCTCCACTTACCCGGGGCAGGTGAGCGAAGCTGTGACCTGGTCCAAGGCCAACCCCAAGGCCACCGGCGACGATGCCGTCAAGAAGGTGGCGAACCAGCCCTGGGACCCGAGTGTACAGGCGCTGGTGGCCTTCCCGCAGGTACTGGCGACCCTGGGGCAAGACCCGGTCTGGGTGCAGCGCCTGGGTGACGCCTTCCTTGCGCAGCCCGACGATGTCATGGGCGGCGTGCAGCGCCTGCGTCACCAGGCCCAGGCCGCCGGCAACCTACAGAGCAACCAGTACCAGAACGTGACCGTGCAGACCGCCCCGGCACCGGCACCGGCCTCCAGCGGTAGCAGCACCCAGGTGGTTACGGCCAGCAGCCCGCCCACCACCATCATCATCGAGCCGTCCGACCCGCAAGTGGTGTACGTGCCCAGCTACAACCCGACCACCACCTACGGCACCTGGGCCTACCCGGCTTCACCGCCGGCGTACTACCCGCCACCGCCCATGTACTACCCCGGTTCCGCGCTAGTGGCGGGCCTGGCCTTCGGTACCGGCGTGGCGATCGTTGCCTCGCTGTGGGGTGACTGCGACTGGGGTAACAACGACATCGACATCGACGTCAACCGCTACAACAACATCAACTCCAACAACCGCATCACCAACAACCAGAACAAATGGCAGCACAACGCCGCCAACCGCGACGGCGTGCCGTACCGCGACTCCCGCAGCCGCCAGCAGTACGGTCGCCAGTTGGACGGTGCCACCCAGCGTACTGCCTTCCGTGGCGATGACGCCCAGCGCGCCCAGGCGCGGGACAAGGCCAGAGCGTCGATGGACCGGGCCGGCATCGAACGGCCGGCCACCAGCAACCGCCAGGCACGCCAGCAGATGCGCGAGGCGCAGGCGGGCAATTCGGTCGGCAACCGCATGCAGCCTCGTAGCGACAACCCGAGGGCGACCGACCGCCGACAGGAAACCCGCAACACCCAGGCTCGGCAGCAGAACAGCCAGGTGAGCCAGCGCAGGCAGGGCGAAGGCCAGGGGCGGCAACTGGCGCAAAACCGGCCTTCCAATACCGCCGGCCGGGCGCGTAACAATGCCTTCGACGGCGTGCGTTCACCCTCGCGCACCAGCGCGCAGGCCAGCCGTGGCCGCACCAGCCAGTCGTTCGCCCAGCGCCCGAGCGCATCGCGTGCCGCCGGGCACCAGATTTCCCGGCCCAGTGCGCCCGCACGCCGCGGGGGAGGTGGCCGTCGATGAACCGTCAATCGATAGCGGCACTGGTAATCGCAGCCGGTATGGCCTGGTCAACCCTGGCCGCTGCGCAGGAAGTCTTCCCGACGCCGGAGAAGGCCGTGGAATCCTTTGTTGCGGCGCTGGGTGAAGACAAACCTGACGAAGCCCGCCTGGCCCGGTTGCTGGGCGATGACTGGCGTACCTACATACCGCGCGGCGGTGTGCAACGCAGTGACGTAGACACGTTCCTGGCGCAGTATCGCGCGCAGCACAGCATCGACATGTTGGGGGCAAACAAGGCCATCCTCGCGGTGGGTAGTGATCACTGGACGTTGCCCATACCGTTGACCAAAGGCAGTGAGGGTTGGCGTTTCGATCTCAAGGCCGGCAGCTCTGAAATTCGCGCCCGGCGTATTGGCCGCAACGAGTTGGGTGCCATGCAGTCGATGCTGGCCTACCACGACGCGCAGATGGACTACGCCACCCAGGACCACAACGGCAACGGTGCGCTGGAATACGCGCAGAAGATATTCAGCGAGCCCGGCAAGCATGATGGGCTGTATTGGGATGACGATGGCGATGGCCAGGTCAGCCCGTTGGGCCCGCTGTTCGGCCAGGACATGGTCGGCGACGCCTGGTATGGCTACCACTTCCGCATCCTCGATGCACAGGGCCCGTCCGCCCCCGGCGGTGCCTACAGCTACCTGATCGGCAACCAGATGAGCCGTGGCTTTGCCATGGTTGCGTGGCCGGCCAGGTACGATGACACCGGGGTGATGAGCTTCATGATCAGCCATGACGGCGAGGTGTTCGAGAAAGACCTCGGGCCGCACGGCGACAAGCTGGCCAAGGAGATGAAACGCTTCGACCCGGATGACAGCTGGAAAGTGGTGGATGTGCCGGCGGGAGATTGAGTGAGGCGCACCCGCCGTGGCCGGTTCAAGGTGCGGTTCGCGATTCAAGGTCCATATCAGCTGGCCAGCTCACTTTGGGTGCCAGGCGCAGGGCGAACTCACACCAGAGCACATCGTTGTGATCCTTGGGGGGGCCGGGCGGCGGCAGGGCTGAGGGGCCTTCCTGCATGTAGGTGCAGATGTAGGCCCAGGCATGCTCATTGGCGCCCATGGTGACCAGAGGGAAACGGTCGATGACATTGTTTGTGCCTGGTGCAACGATGGAGAGTGTGACACCCCATTTGAAAATTAACCCACCGTTAGGCAGTGCGCCGGTCTGGGACCAGCGCTCGGCGCGGACTTGGGCCCAGTCGTAACTGACCGGTACGACTTTGCCCTTGTCGAATGGGTTCCACCATTGATGCTTGAAGTTGTAGGCGTAGATTTTATTACGGGCCCGGTTGAATCGAATGGGCAGGTCTCGGGGCGCTGAGAGGTCTGCCCGGAACAGGACAACGGTGCACCATGCTGACAATGAGAGCATGATAATTTCCTGAAGAACACTCTCGATGTCCGTTGGGTCCGTATGCCTGATCACCCAAGGAAGGTCAACCAGGATCGAAATCAGAAAGATAAGTGCCAATATCGAAACGATCCCACGATACGCCATTGCTGAGCGACAAATCTCGAGGTAAATATCATCTTGAAAGTTCGGCGTATGGGGAGCCAAGCCAGGTTCTAGAATCGGTGCATCGAAGGGCGATGGCAAGTCTTCTTGCCAGCCAGTGCAGGGTGGAATCAGTCTTGGGCGGCTCATTGATTTTTGCTCTTGTTGGTGCGTATCTCATTCTCTATTAATACAATCTGAGCAAGTGTTGTTTTGTCGTCTTTGTCAGGCCAGAAGTTTAGGGTGAACTCTATTGCCTGGATGGTGTGATGGTCGGACAATGGCAGCGCCCCTTGAATGGTGAGGGCTTTAGTCAATGGGTCGACCTTTGTGAATGGCTGCATATCGGGTGGTCTTGAGAAGAGCTTATTGGTCGCTCTGTCTTGAGCTTGCAGTTTCAACGGCGACGAACTGTCTGCGGACAGTACAGCTAATTCACTACCTCTAGGTCCGTGGTACAGGCTTAAGCTCCACTCGTAATGCGACAGGTGCTGATTGAAGTTTGGAATGCGAATAAAGAAAATCAGGCCGACGCTTGCCGGGACCGCATTACCATCACTGGTAAATATCGTTGACGCATTTTCTTTGTGGATCGAGTGATTGATTTCGAATTGGATTTGAATCGAGACCTCCGCCTCCAAACCGAGGAGGGATGCATTGAGAGCGGCAATGGCCGCGTCCATATCGGTGTTGGTCACCCATTGGCGATGTGATTCCGGTAACCCCCACTTGGTATTTCTGGCCCAAATCTGCGTTGCTGATGATTCTTTGTGCTTGGCTGAAGTTGCAAGCAGATAGGCTGCTATGCCCAAGGTGATGCTTATGCCTATCGGGCCAAGTAAAGCGCTGGAGCCAAATGCGGCCCAGACGCCAAATGCTGCGGCCCCGAATGAAGTGGCACTTGCGAACCGGTAGAGGCGAGCTGCAGAGCCATCTCCCACTCTCTCGGATCTAAGGTTTGCATACCTGTACTGAGCTGCATCCATGACACCAGCAAGCGCAGAAATCCCCGCGCCGAATCTGGCAATACCGGTCCCCAATGAGATTGTTGTCACCGTCCCCGGCCACGGTATCTTCGGACGCACAAGCGCAACAACCAGTCCCGCCGCTTCGACGCTGGCACCCAACAACCCAAGCGAAGAAGACCAGATCGCCGCAAGCGCCTCCGGATTATTCTGATGCGTCTCTTGCAACGTCCGATAGTTCTTGCCCAGACTATCCTGCTGGAACCATATACCCCCCAAGGCAAGCAGCAGCTTCACGCTTCCGCTACTCGCTGCAGCATCCCGCAGGCTGCGCATCGCATCGCTTGCCAGGTTTTGCGCGGCCGTAGAACTGATCTTCAAACCACCCGTAACCTGCGCACGCAGCCTACCCGCACCAATCGCAACATTGCGTACCAGCGCCCCGACGCCACCGGCTGCACCCTCGCGCAACTGCACCAGCCGCGCCTGTAAACTTTCAGCACTTTCCAACGTCCAGAGCATCACCTCGATCATCTGGCTACGGTTACCCGCTGCCGCAATATTGATCGCGCCACTCAGCACCATGGCCCGCACCTTGCGGCCCAGTGGGTCACGGAACTGCTTGTCTACCTGCTGCAGAAACGCATCGGTCCGCGCCTCCAGGGCTTCATTGAGCAGGCTCATGTATTCGCCCACTGTCAGCGACACCCGCAGCGGCGTTACCTGCTGCCCCGCAAACAGGGCAAACGCCGAGCGATGCACATGGCCGATCAGGGTCTTGGTCCGTTCACTCAGGTGCTGGCTGAGCGCATTCCCGGCGCTGTTGGTCGCGGCCAGCAACTGGCCAACGGCATCCTGTATCGGCTTGATCATCAGCAACTGGCCATCGGCGGTACCGGCGATGCCCTTGATGATGTCGTACACCTTGCCGAAGTCATCCCCGGACAGCGCGTTGGCCACCTGCTGCATCAGCTTCTGGTTCTTGGCCAGCAGTGCCTGGTAAAGCAGGCTGCGGTCGTCTTCCAGCAGCTGCTGCCAGATATGCTGGGTGATCCCGAGTGGCTGACCCTCCTGCGGCAGGGTTTCAGTGGGCCCGCCGGCCAGGCAGGCGGCCATCATCTGGATGAAGTACTCCACCGAAACGGGGGAGGTCGCGTCATAGTCGTAGTAGCCGATCTGCTGAAACGCCCGCTTGGCATAGTGCCGCGCATACAGATCGCCAACCTGGTCGATCATCGACTGCCAGTTTTTCAGTTCGCGGTCGTAATCGGCCTGGAACGCGGCGCGGGCGCTTTCGTCGTAACGCTCTTCCAGCCGCTCGCGGGCGTCCTGCTGCTTGCGCGCGGTGTTGCGTTCGGTCTGCGCGTCGATGTCCACCGGCGGCAAATACGCCTTGGCCGCGATCGGGCTGTCGTTCCACTGCTCGACCTGCCGGGCTTCCCGCTGCGCGTCCTCGGCACCCTGCACGGCAGCCATGGCAGCGTGCAGTTCGCGGATGCCCAGTAGTGCTTGCGAGGTGAAGTATTCGAAGTGCCGCTGCGGCTGCGCCCGCCATTCCTGCAGGGCCTGCACCCAGCCAGTGCGTTGCGCGTTGAGCTCCATGACCATGCCGACCGGGTCGGGCAGCGTCAGCGCCAGCAGGCCATTGGGCAGTTGTTCCTGCTGGATGACATTGCGCACATGCGTGCGGGTTTCATGCCAGCGGCCCAGGCGGCTGTAAAAGCCATGAGCGCTGGTAAACCTGGCAGAGGAAAAGGTAGAGAACTCCAGCACCTGTTCCAGGCCGAAGCGGAAGCTGTCGGTCATGGCGATGCCCAGGCTGGCAGGGTCGTTGCGTGCGGTGTTCAGGTCCACCTCGACGAAGCGGGCGAGGGTGCCCGGGTCACTGTCGGCGATGCCTTGCCGATAGCGGTCGAGTACCGCACGGGGCCAGGGGTCGTTGGCGAAGGCGATCCAGGCCTTGCGGTAGAGCAGGGTATCGATGTTGATGAACGAGGCGATCACATCGTGGCCTTCGGTGGCGCATACCTTGGGTAACGACCTGGGTGGCCCGAAGGGCATCTGCGATACCGGAAAGCGCTGCAAGGTACCTTCCGCCGCTACCTCGTAGGCCTGCCAGATTTCCTGGTCGAGCAGTACGTAGACATAACCCTGGCGCAGGAGGCGCAACTGGTCGGTGTGCATCGGGTGGAAGATGATTTCGCTATCGTCTGCCAGGCGATAGGGGCGCCCTGTATCCGGGCGCGGGGCGTAGGCCTCGCGCAGCAGCAGAATCGGCAGGCCGGAGCGTTCGCAGGCATTACAGGTGCCGTAGGTGTTGGGGATCTCTTCCTGCATGGCGATGTGGATGGCTTTGCTGATGCTCATCAGGAGTTCCTTTTCCAGTGATTTGACGCAACGGCCAAAACACTAGCGAGGAACGCCTTCGCGGGGGAGCAATGGGCTTCCTAAAACGTTGTAGGATTTTTCGCTTTAGTGCCCTGTAGGAGCGGCCTTGCGTCGCGACGGGCTGCGCAGCAGCCCCAGGATCTTGCAGGCGATAAAGGCCTACTGCCCCAACATCTGCCGCACCAGCCACTGCCCAGCCGGCCCGAGCGCGCGCCGGCTTGACCAGGCCACATCCATGTCAACCCGTCGCGGATACCCGGCCACCTGCAACTCCACCAGCCCACTGCCAAACCGTGCCACTAGCGCCCTGGGCAGTTCGGCCCAGCCGAACCCGCGCACGGCGAACTCCAGCAGGGTGAGGTAGTCCGGTGCCGACCAGGCCTGGCCACGACCGTGGTGCAAGCTGGGGGCATAGGTCTTGATATACAGCTGCCGGACGTTCTCCAGGTGCTGCGTCTGCACCTGGGGCAAAGCCGCCAACGGATGACCGCTGGCCACGTACACCCCAAACTCTGCCTGCTCGGGCAAGCGTGCCACGGCAACGTCAGCGGGGTAGCTGGGCTGGGTGGCAAGAATGCCGACGTGTGCCAGGCCCTGCTGGATCAGCTCGATCACATCGGCATCTTCCGACGGGCCGCAGCGCAGCTCGGTATGCGGGTAATGCTGGGCGAAGCGGGCCATCACCGCGCCCTGGAAGGTCACGCTGTAGCTGTCCGACATCACCACCGAGACCAGAGCCTCGACGTTTTCCGCCAACCGCACCGCCAGGGCATCGAGCTGGGCGCTGGCATCGAGAATTGCCTCGACATGGCTCAGCACCTGCCGCCCAGCCTCGTTCAGCGTGGGGTGGCGACCGCCACGCTCGAACAACGGGCAACCCACATCGGCCTCGAAATTGGCGATGGCGATGCTGATGGTGGACTGGCTTTTGCGCAACTTGCGCGCCGCAGCAGAAAACGAACCCAGCGATGCAGCTTCGACAAAGGCGACCAGAGCTTCGGGTGAGTAGCGCATGGTATTGATAAAACCGATGGTAGCTATGTCGCGAGTATCAGTTCTATCAAAGAAAATAGGAAGCACGACTCACGCAATGGATGGAATTTGCAATGAAAAACGTCTCTTTCACCGAACGCCTGGTTCACGCCGTCGGTTATGAAGTGTTCGCCGTGCTGCTGTGTGCGCCGCTGTTGTCCTGGATCATGGGCAAGTCGCTGGCGACGGCGGGGGCGCTGGCGGTGACCCTGTCGGTGATCGCCATGCTGTGGAACATGGTCTACAACGCGCTGGTCGATCGCTACGTGCGGGTCGAGCGCATCCACTGGAAGGCCAGCGCACGCTTTGTGCACGGCCTGGGCTTCGAAGCCGGGCTGGTGGTGTGGTGCCTGCCGGTGGCGGCGTGGATGCTGGAGATTTCGTTGCTGCAGGCGTTCATGGTGGAGTTGGGCTTCTTTGTGATCATCCTGCCCTACACCGTGCTGTACAACTGGGCCTTCGACAAAGCCCGGCACCTGCTGATGCAGCGTCGCCTTGCATGAGAACTACCTGCCCTGCGCGGCCCCTCGATTTGTGCATTGTGCGGATATCCTGGGGCCGCTTCGCAGCCCTTTCGCGACACAAGGCCGCTCCTACAGGGACGGCGCAGGTTTCAGGAACGGCTTTAGCCGCGAACACCGGCGCAGCCGGTGCCATCAGCCAATAAAAAACGGGGCATGCCATCGCTGGCATGCCCCGTTTTTCAAACCGTTAAAGCGCCTCAGGCAACCTTGACGATCCAGCCAGCCGGTGCTTCCACGTCACCGCTCTGGATACCGGTCAGCTCGTTGTAGAGCTTCTGGGTAACCGGGCCGACCTTTTCCAGGTCGTGGAACACGTGCAGCTTGCCGTTGTACTCGATGCCGCCGATCGGGGTGATCACCGCAGCGGTACCGCAGGCGCCGGCTTCGATGAAGCGGTCCAGCTTGTTGATTTCCACATCGCCTTCGATCACGGTCAGGCCCAGGCGCGATTGCGCCAGTTCCATCAGCGACAGGCGGGTGATGCCTGGCAGCACCGAAGCCGATTTCGGGGTGACGAACTCGTTGTTGGCGGTGATGCCGAAGAAGTTGGCCGAACCGACTTCCTCGATCTTGGTGTGGGTCAGCGGGTCGAGGTAGATGGCGTCGGCGAAGTTGGCTTTCTTCGCTTCTGCACCCGGCTGCAGGCTGGCGGCGTAGTTGCCACCGACCTTGGCCGCGCCAGTGCCTTGCGGGGCTGCGCGGTCGAAGCTGGAGATCTGGAAGTTGTGCGGCTTCATGCCGCCCTTGAAGTACGAGCCAACCGGGATGGCGAAGATCGAGAAGATGAACTCGGGGGCGGTGCGCACGCCAATGTTGTCACCGGTGCCGATCACGAACGGACGCAGGTAGAGGGCGCCTTTACCATGCGGTGGCACGAACTTCTCGTTGGCCTTGACCACTTGCTTGCACGCCTCGATGAACACATCGGTCGGCACCTGCGGCATCAGCAGGCGGGCGCAGCTGCGCTGCATGCGGGCGGCGTTCTGGTCCGGGCGGAACAGGTTGATCGAACCGTCCTTGCAACGGTAGGCCTTGAGGCCTTCGAAGCACTGCTGGCCGTAGTGCAGGGCCGTGGAGCCTTCACTGATGTGCAGTACGTTGTCTTCGGTCAGGGTGCCTTTGTCCCACTCGCCATTGCGCCATACGGACAGGTAGCGTTTGTCGGTCTTGATGTAGTCGAAACCCAGCTTGTCCCAATTAATGCTTTCGTTGCTCATGACACCCTCATTGTCTTGCAAGTGCCCGATTGCTCGGGCTGCTGTTATATGCGCACCACGCCACCATAATACATCCGTGGCAGATCGGGAACGGCCAGTCACGAATTGATAGCCTGCAATGCATTCATTGCGGCTTCTACAGGTGCAGGTACTCGTCCAGCGCCAGCTGGTCGAGCAGTACCTGGTCGTGGGACGCCACCACCAGCGCCCCGCGAAACTGCCCGAGCATGTGTTCCAGTGCGGCCAGTGACGGCAGGTCCAGGTGGTTGCCGGGTTCGTCCAGCAGCAACAGGTCGAGCGGCCGTTCGCGGTATAGCACGGCGGCCAGTGCTGCCTTCATCCGCTCTCCGCCGCTGAGCAGGCCGCTGGGCAGTTCGATGCGGGCCGCATCCAGGCCCAGTTGCGCCAGGCGGCTGCGCAAGTCGCCCTGGGCCAGGGTCGGGTTTGCCTGGCGCAGGTGGTCGAGCACGCTGGTGTGGCCTGGTAGTGCGCTGCAGTGCTGATCGAGCAGGGCGGTTTCACCACTGAGGCGCAGGCTGTCGGGCGGGGCTGGCAACTCACCGTTGATCAGCCTGAGCAGGGTGGACTTGCCACTGCCATTGGCGCCAACCAGGCCCACCCGCTGGCCCAGGCACAAGCGCAGGTTCAGTGGTTTGCGCGTGCCGCGGGGCAGGTGCAGCGCTTGCAAGGCCAGCACTTCGCGGCCCGGATGACGCTGCGGCGTGGGTGCATGCAGGGTAATGGCGCTGTCCTGCTCGACTTCGCGGGCGGCGTCACGCACTTTGCCCTGCAGCGCCTGCCGGGCGTCGCGATGGTCGCGGCGCTGCTTGCCCGCAGTGGCCTGGCTGCGTTCCTGCTGGCGATCGACCAGGATCTTGGCCTGGTTGGCGTGCCTGGCGTTGCGCCCGGCGCGGGCTTGATGACGTTCCAGGTCTTCGCGCTGGCGCTGCAGTTCGCGCGCCTGGCGTTGCTGCTCCTGTTTCAGCCGGGCTAGTTGCTGTTGGGCCAGCGCCGTCTGGCTGGCTTTCTGGGCCGAATAGAAGCTGTAGTTGCCGCCATAGGCCTGCAAGCCCAGGCTGGACAATTCGACGATGCGCGTCATGTGCGCGAGCAGGCTGCGATCATGGCTGATCACCAGCAAGCCCCGGTCCCAGGCTTCGATCATGCTCAGCAGTTGGGCGCGGGCGTTGCTGTCCAGGTGATTGCTCGGTTCGTCGAGGATCAGGTAGTCCGCTTCGCTGAGCCAGGCGCCGACCAGCGCCACGCGCATGGCCTGGCCACCGCTCAGGCTGTGGGCGGGCTGGTGCCAGTCGAGCTGGCCCAGGCCGTGGCGTTGCAGGTGCCCCTGCAATTGCTCGCGGATATCCCAGCGTTCGCCGACGGTGTCGAAGTCACTGGGTGCGACGCTGCCTTGCTCGATGCGCTCCAGCGCAGCGAGCACCGCGCCCACCTGGGCCAGGTCGGCGACCGTGGCGCTGCGCTCGATCACCTGCTGGTCCAGAAGATGGATGCGCCCAAGGCGCCGACACTGGCCGCTGCTTGGTTCGCGCTGGCCGGCAAGTATCTGCCCGAGCAGGCTCTTGCCCACACCGTTGCGCCCGACCAGGCCGGTGCGGCGTTGGTCGAAGGTTTCGCTGAGGTCGGTAAATAACAGCCTGCCATCAGGCAAGGCCAAGGAGACGCTGTCCAGCGTCAGGATCGACGTGTTCGTCATGCACAACTCCACAAATGCCGCGACATCTCCGGAGGGAACCGGAGGCTGAAGACTGGCCGTCGAAGGGACGGCGGCATCAATGGCGCATTGGACGAATACCTCGTGACAGGGGAATGCGTAGCCTAACGGATAGAGGCATCGTTGTCGCGGGAAAACACATTCCGCGAGTGCGCCGCGGCCCCTGTGGGAGCGGGCGTGCCCGCGAACACCGGCGAAGCCGGTGCCCAGTGCAGGCAGGAAGAGCCAGGACCGCGCATGCCCCTGGTTCAGCGCCCCATCAAGCGCTTGCTCCAGTCGCCCCCGTGGCTCTGCTGGCAGGCCTCTTCACTGTCAAACCGCACATGCCAGGCCGGATGATCCAGTTGAATGCCGGCCTGTTCCAAAGCCAGGCCGGTCAGCGCCAGCATGCGTACCTTCGCGTCGCCCGCCACGGCGGCAGCCTTGTCGGCCTCTCGCTCGAACACCCAGGTAATACGCAGGCTGGCCGGAAAATCCTCGGGAGCCAGACGATGGGTAAGCCAGCTGAAACCGACGATCTCCGCCTTGGCGGTTTCGCAGGCTTCGGTCAGGCAAACCACCAGTTCACGCTCCAGGCGTGCCATATCGCGCTTGTTCAGGGGTTTCACCGGGGGGCCTCGCTGCTCAAAGCCACCACTGTAACGCAGTTGCGCCACTTGTTGTCGGCCAGCCCGACAGCAATGGTTGACCACCCGCCAGCCACTGCGTAGCCTTGCCACTTCGAGGTTCTTCGGCCAGGCCGAAGCTAAGACGGGAACGCGGTACAAGCCGCGGCTGCCCCCGCAACTGTAAGCACCGACAACGGATCGACACAGCCACTGCGCCCGCGCGCGGGAAGGCGTCATCCCGCCAGCCCGCTGCACCAGCGGGCACATGGAACGGTGCGAGCCAGGAGACCTGCCTCGTCACGTTTTCGACTTTCAACCGGGCGGGGTGATCCGGTGGCGAACAAGCCCGGCCGGCCTGGCCCGTGGCTGTCGTCCTGCATGCCCGCGCCAATCTGCCAAGGGCAATGCGACATGAAAACACTGGCCAAGCTCCCCGTCACCATCGTCACTGGCTTCCTCGGCTCGGGCAAGACTACCTTGCTGCGCCACATGCTTGACAACGCCCAGGGCCGCCGCATTGCGGTAATCGTCAACGAGTTCGGCGAACTGGGCATCGACGGCGAAATCCTCAAGCAGTGCAGCATCGGTTGCACCGAAGAAGAAGCCACCGGCCGCGTCTACGAGCTGGCCAACGGCTGCCTGTGCTGCACCGTGCAGGAAGAGTTCTTCCCGGTGATGCGCGAGCTGGTGGCACGCCGTGGCGACCTGGACCATATCCTCATCGAAACCAGCGGCCTGGCCCTGCCCAAACCGCTGGTGCAAGCCTTCCAGTGGCCGGAAATCCGCAATGCCTGCACCGTCGACGCGGTGATCACGGTGGTCGACAGCCCGGCCGTGGCCGCCGGCACCTTCGCCGCCTACCCGGATCAGGTCGATGCCCAGCGCAAGCTCGACCCCAACCTGGACCACGAGTCGCCGCTGCACGAACTGTTCGCCGACCAGCTGGCCAGCGCCGACCTGGTGGTGCTGAACAAGGCCGACTTGATCGACGCCGAAGGCCTGGCCAAGGTCCGCGCCGAGGTGGCCGAAGAACTGCCGCCGGCGGTCAAGGTGATCGAGGCCAGCAGCGGCAAGCTGCCGCTGGAGGTACTGCTGGGCGTGGGCGCCGAGTCCGAGGCGCACATCGATGGCCGCCGTACCCACCACGATTCGCATCATGACGGCGATGACCATGACGATCATGACCACGACGCCTTCGACTCCATCTCCATCGACCTGCCCGAAGCCGACGAAAGCCTGCTGCTCGACGCCCTGACCCAGCTGGTGGTGGAGTTCGGCATCCTGCGCGCCAAAGGCTTCGCTGCCATCCCGGGCAAGCCTATGCGCCTGCTGGTACAAGGCGTGGGCACCCGTTTCGACAAGCACTTCGACCGCGCCTGGCGCGCCGACGAGCCGCGCATCACTCGCCTGGTGCTGATCGGCCAGGACCTCGACGCCGCCCAGCTGGAAGCGCGCCTGCGCCAGGCACTGGGCGCCTGACCCATGCACCTGCTGCGGACCCAGCCCGGCGGCTTCGTGCCGGATGACAGCATTGCCGACCTCGGCCAGACGCCCGCCGAGCTGGTGATTCTCTGCAGCGGCGATTCGCACCTGGCATTGCTCGCCGATACCGCCGAGCAATTGCCCGAGAATTACCCCAGCCTGCGCCTGGCCAACCCGATGCAGGTACAGAACCATGCCTCGGTCGACCTGTACGTCGACCAGGTGCTGCGCCATGCCAAGGTCATCCTGGTGTCGCTGCACGGCGGCGTCGGTTACTGGCGCTATGGCGTCGAGCAACTGGTCGAACTGGCTGGCCGTGGCGTGCAACTGATCCTGGTGCCGGGCGACGACCGCCCGGACCCGGAGCTGACCAGCCTGGGCAGTGTCAGCGGCGAGCAGGCCGAACGCCTCTGGCACTACTTGCGCCAGGGCGGCAAGGCCAACGCCATCAACCTGTTCAACTGCCTGGCCAGCCAGTGGCTGGGCCGCGACTATGCCTGGGACGAGCCGCAGCCTTTGCCGCGCACCGCCGTGTATCACCCGGCCAAGGGCAGCGCCACGCTGGAGGACTGGTACCCGCAGTGGCATCCCGAACAGCCGGTGGCGCCACTGCTGTTCTACCGCTCGCACCTGCAGGCGGCCAACACCGCGTTCATCGATGTGTTCTGCCAGCGCCTGCAGGCCGCCGGGCTCAACCCGTTGCCGATCGCCGTGGCCAGCCTCAAGGAAAGCGCCTGCCTGGAGCAGGTCGAAGCCTGGCTGGACGAGGTGGGTGCCGAAGTGCTGGTCAACACCACCGGCTTTGCCCTGTCCAGCCCCGAACGGCCCAACCTGCGCCCGTTCCGTCGCGACATCCCGGTGCTGCAGGCCATCTGCGCGCAAGACAACCAGCCCGGCTGGGAAGCCAGCGAGCAGGGCCTGGGGGCGCGTGACCTGGCCATGCACATTGCCCTGCCCGAACTGGACGGGCGCATCATCACCCGCCCGGTCAGTTTCAAGGACATGGCCTGGCGCAGCGAGCGCAGCCAGTCCGACGTGGTCTGCTACCGCGCCCACCCCGAGCGCATGGACTTTGTCGCCGAACTGGCCCGCCGCTGGGTCGAGCTGGCGCGCCTGCCGAATGCGCAAAAGCGCGTGGCCCTGGTGCTGGCCAACTACCCGACCCGGGATGGCCGCATTGGCAACGGCGTTGGCCTGGACACGCCAGCGGCGGCGCTGAACATCCTCAAGGCCCTGCAGGCCGAAGGCTATCCGCTGGCCGACTTGCCGGGCAGTGGCACGCAACTGATCCACCAGTTGCTCGGCGGCGTGACCAACGACCTCGACCATCTGGACCTGCGCCCCTGCGCGCAGAGCCTCAGCCTGGCCGACTACCAGGCCGCCTTCGAGCGCCTGCCCGAGGCCAACCGCCAGGCTGTGCTGGAACGCTGGGGACCACCGCAGCAGGACCCGATGTACCGCAGTGGCCGGCTGATGGTGGCCGGCCTGCGCTTTGGCTTGACCTTCGTCGGCATTCAGCCGGCGCGGGGCTACCAGGTGGACCCCAGCGCGGTGTACCACGACCCGGACCTGGTGCCGCCGCACGGCTACCTGGCGTTTCACTTCTGGCTGCGCCATGCCTTTGCCGCCGACGCGGTGATCCACGTCGGCAAGCACGGCAACCTCGAATGGCTGCCCGGCAAGGGCGTCGGGTTGTCGGCGCAGTGCTGGCCGGACGCCTTGCTCGGCCCGCTGCCGAATATCTACCCGTTCATCGTCAACGACCCGGGCGAGGGTGCCCAGGCCAAGCGCCGCACCCAGGCGGTGATCATCGACCACCTGATGCCGCCGCTGACCCGTGCCGAAACCTATGGCCCGTTGCGCCACCTGGAGCAATTGGCCGATGAGTTCTACGAAGCGCAGCTGCTCGACCCGCGGCGCGCCCGCGAGTTGCAGCGCGACATTCTCGAACTGGTCAAGGCCAACCACATCGACCGCGAACTGCAGCTGGAAGGCCAACTGGACGATGCCGCCGTGTGGCTGCCACGCCTGGACACCTACCTGTGCGACCTGAAGGAATCGCAGATTCGCGATGGCCTGCATGTGTTCGGCCAGTCCCCGGAAGGCCGGCTGCGCCTGGATACCTTGCTGGCGCTGTTGCGGGTCGAGCGTGGCGACGGTCGCGGCGGCAATGCCAGCCTGCTGCGGGCTTTGGCCAAGGCGCTGGTGCCAGGTTTCGACCCGCTCGATTGCGAACTCGGGCAGCCATGGCAGGGCGCACGCCCCGAGCAGTTGCAGGCCATGAGCAGCGAGCCCTGGCGCACCTGTGGCGATACCCGCGAACGCCTCGAACTGTTGGCGCTGCAGGTAATCGACCAGGCGCTGGGCGGCACCGCACAGTTACCAGCCCAGAGCGAATGGCAGCCGGTGCACGACGTGGTGCAGGCGCTGCGCGAAGCGGTGGCACCCAGCCTGGATGCCTGCGGCAGCGCCGAAATGAATGGCCTGCTGGCGGCGCTGGCCGGGCGTTTCGTGCCCGCCGGCCCCAGTGGTGCGCCCAGCCGTGGGCGCCTGGACGTGCTGCCCACCGGTCGCAACTTCTATACCGTGGATGTGCGCAACCTGCCCACCACCACCGCCTGGCGCCTGGGCTTCGCCTCGGCCAACCTGATCCTCGAACGCCACCTGCAGGACCACGGCGATCACCTGCGCCAACTCGGCCTTTCGGTGTGGGGCACGGCAACCATGCGTACCGGTGGCGACGACATCGCCCAGGCCATGGCGCTGATGGGCGTGCGACCGGTGTGGGCCACCGGCAGCCAGCGGGTCGACGATTTCGAGATCCTGCCGCTCAGCCTGCTCGACCGACCGCGGGTGGACGTGACCTTGCGCGTTTCCGGCTTTTTCCGTGATGCCTTCGGCAACCTCATCCGCCTGTTCGATGCCGCAGTGCAGGCGGTGGCCGCGCTGGACGAGCCCGACGATCTCAACCCCCTGGCCGCCCGCGTGCGTAGCGAGCGTGCCGCGCTGCAGGCGCAGGGCGTGGACGCCGAGCAGGCCGCGCGCCAGGCTGGCTGGCGGGTGTTCGGTGCCAAGCCCGGGGCCTACGGCGCCGGGGTGCAGAACGCCATCGACGGGCGCCTGTGGCACAGCCGCGACGACCTGGCCGAGGTCTACCTCAACCACGGCGGCTATGCCTACGGCGCCAGCGACGACGGTACCCCGGCCCGGGCCCAGTTCGCCCAGCGCCTGGCCAAGGTGCAGGCGGTGCTGCAGAACCAGGACAACCACGAACACGACCTGCTCGATTCCAACGACTACTACCAGTTCCAGGGTGGCATGCTGGCGGCGTCGGAAACCTTGTCTGGTGCGGCAGTGGCCAGTTACCACGGCGACCACAGCCAGGCCGACCGGCCGCGCATCCGTACCCTCAAGGAAGAGCTGAACCGGGTCATCCGCGCCCGGGCGCTGAACCCGAAGTGGATCGACGGGGTCAAGCGCCATGGCTACAAAGGCGCCTTCGAGATGGCGGCGACGGTCGACAACCTGTTCGCCTTCGACGCCACCACGCAGCTGATCGACGACCATCATTACCAGGCGCTGGCCGATGCCTACGTGCTCGACCCGGCGACCCGCGACTTCATGCGCGAGCACAACCCCGAGGCCCTGCGCGACCTTACCGAGCGTTTGCTGGAGGCCCAGCAGCGCGGCCTGTGGCAGGCGCCTGGCGACTACCGCGAAGCCCTCGAGGAACAACTGCTCGACGGCGAGGAACAGGCTTGAAATGAGTGAACCCGTGCAATTTCCACTGGCAGCCGTGGTCGGTGCCGACGACCTGAAACTGGCGCTGTGCCTGACCGCCATCGACCCGAAGATCGGCGGCGTGCTGATCGAGGGGCCGCGTGGCATGGCCAAGAGCACCCTGGCCCGTGGCCTGGCCGACCTGCTCGGCGAGGGCCCGTTCGTCACCCTGCCACTGGGCGCCAGCGAAGAACGGTTGGTCGGCACCCTCGACCTGGATGCCGCGCTGGGGCAGGGCAAGGCGCAGTTTTCCCCGGGGGTGCTGGCCCAGGCCGATGGCGGCGTGCTGTATGTCGATGAGGTCAACCTGCTGCCCGATACCCTGGTCGACCTGCTGCTCGACGTGGCGGCCAGTGGCACCAACCGCATCGAGCGCGACGGCATCTCGCACCGGCACAGTGCCCGCTTCGTACTGATCGGCACCATGAACCCGGAGGAGGGCGAACTGCGCCCGCAGTTGCTCGACCGCTTTGGCCTGAACGTGGCCCTGGAAGGCTTGCCCGAGCCTGAGGCGCGCCAGCAGATCATTCGCCGCCGCCTGGCCTTCGACAGCGACCCGCAGGCCTTCTGCGCGCAATGGGCCGAGGCCCAGGCGCAATTGCGCGAGCGCTGCCAGGCGGCGCGCCAGGCCCTGGCCGGCATTGCCCTGGACGACCAGGCGCTGGCCTGGATCACCGAACGCTGCTACGCCGCCGGGGTCGACGGCCTGCGCGCCGACCTGGTCTGGCTGCGCGCCGCACGCGCCCACTGTGCCTGGCGCGGTGGCGAGGCCATCGAAGAGGGCGATGTCGATGCAGTGGCCGAGTTCGCCTTGCGCCATCGCCGCCGCGTTGCGCCCCAGGCCAACCCCCCTGCGGCACCGCAGCAGCCTGAGCAACAACCCGATCGGCAAGGCGCAGGCAACCCTGGCGAACAGGGCGGGCAGGGCGACTGGGGTGCGATGGCTGCGCAGCCCGTGGCCAGCGGCGCCCGCCGCGAGGTGCCGAACTGGGCAAAAAAGCCCTGAGCATCCCCCAGCCACCTGCCAAAGGGGCGGATGCCAAAGCAGGCGCAGGCAAGCAGTACGGTGCCAGCCGAGGCCGGTCGCGCAGTGCCGCGGCCGGTCGGGTGGCCTGGCTGCCGACCCTGCTCAAGGGCCGGCCACGCCAGCGCCAGGACCTGTGCTGGCAGCAACGCCAGGCCAGGCCCGCAGAACTGTGGCTGGTAATCGTCGATGCGTCAGCCTCGACCCGCCGCCACCAGGCGCTGGCACAAACCAAAGGGCTGCTGGCGGCGCTGTTCGACCAGGCCTACCGCCAGCGTGCCCGGCTGGCCCTGCTTACCGCCAGCGGGCGCGCACCGCAGTGGCAGCGCCACGGCCTGAAGGCCTCGGCCGCTTTGCAACCCTGGCTGCAAGCCTTGGGTGCCGGTGGTGGCACGCCGTTGATCGCAGCACTGGAACAGGCTCGGCACTGGTTGCAGGCGCGGCAACGGGCCCACCCTGAAGAAGCATTGCGCTGCCTGGTGTTTACCGACGGTCGCCTGCAGCACTGGAATGCCGTGCAGCCGATGCCGTGCGCCACTTTGCTGGTGGATATGGAACTGGCGCCGGTGCGCCTGGGCCGTGCGCAGCGTCTGGCGCAACAACTTCAGGCTGATTACCAGCACCTGCAACAGTTCAGGTTGGTGGATTGAAAAAGTATCGATGCGACACTATGTCGCAATAAGAAAAGTTGCCAGAACAGCAACCCGGAAGTTGTACAAGTGCGTGACGGTGCACGCACTTGGTTTGCCGGCCGATATTATTTGGGCATTGACCACGGTTGCAGGTCGTAACCTTTTTCGCACAGTTCGGCGCGCACTTCCTCGATCAGGCTGGCCCACTGGGCCGGGTCGGAGTAGATACGCGAGGACACTTGCTTGCTGCCGATGCGGGTGCTGGTCCGGTCGATCACTGCCAGGCTCAGTTCACCAGTACCGTTGGGTGCATCCCAGGCTACGCACTGGAAAGGTTCGAAGGCGTGGTCGGCAATCAGCAGTGCTTCGTTGACACGGAGCGGGGCATTCATGGTTCGGTCTCTCTATGGTCCCAAACATCCAGGTAAGTCCGCGTTGCTTCAAAGTCGCCTCGGTTATCGCGAAGTGCAGCGCGGGGTTATGTGTACTGATGCTCGTTGTCCGGTGGCGAGTCACACATTGGTTGTAAAAAAATTTGCCAGGTTCGAATCCGTTCTTGCCCATGCCGCCATGTGATGTCGATAAAGTGCGAAAATTCCCGTCACTGATTGTAAAAAAATGATTCGGCAGACAGACGGTACTGGGAACCGTCAACTTCGTTGCTACTGTTAATCGGGCGCCACAACTTACTGTTTTATTTCAAAAAACCGAAAACTGGCGCCAAGGATCGGTCATGCAGCAGCCTGCCGCTCTACGCCGTTTGCTCATCGTCGACCCCTGCGATGACTGCCACCGTTTGTTGCCTGGATTGCGCAGCGCAGGCTGGGATGTGGACAGCTGCATGCTCGGTGCCGCGCTGGATCATCCTTGCGATGTGGGCCTGTTGCGCTTGCAGGCGTCGCACCTCAGGCGCCCGGACGGGGTCAAGGACTTGATCAAGCGCAGCAACACCGAATGGATTGCCGTGCTCAGCGCCGAACAGTTGCGCATGCCGGCCGTCGGCGATTTCGTTTGTGAATGGTTCTTCGACTTCCACACCTTGCCGTTCGACGTTTCCCGCGTGCAGGTCACCCTGGGCCGGGCCTTCGGCATGGCGCGCCTGCGTGGCAAAGGGCTGGCGAGGGTGGATGAAACCAGCCACGAGCTGCTCGGTGACAGCCGCCCGATCCGCGAGTTGCGCAAGCTGCTGGGCAAGCTGGCGCCTACTGAATCGCCGGTGCTGATCCGCGGTGAAAGCGGCACCGGCAAGGAACTGGTGGCCCGCACCCTGCACCGTCAGTCGCAACGCAGCGAACAGCCGTTCATTGCCATCAACTGCGGGGCGATCCCCGAGCACCTGATCCAGTCGGAACTGTTCGGCCATGAGAAGGGCGCCTTCACCGGTGCTCATCAGCGCAAGGCCGGGCGCATCGAAGCGGCTCATGGTGGCACGTTGTTCCTCGACGAAATTGGCGACCTGCCGCTGGAGTTGCAGGCCAACTTGCTGCGTTTTCTGCAGGAAAAGCACATCGAGCGCGTGGGGGGCAGCCAGCCGATTCCGGTGGATGTGCGGGTGCTGGCGGCAACCCACGTGGACCTGGAAAGGGCCATCGAGCAAGGGCGTTTTCGCGAAGACCTGTATTACCGCCTTAACGTGTTGCAGGTTGTGACCGCGCCTTTGCGCGACCGTCATGGCGACTTGTCGATGCTGGCCAGCCATTTTGCCCATTTCTACAGTCTGGAAACCGGGCGTCGACCGCGTTCGTTCAGCGACCATGCCCTGGCGGCCATGGGCCGGCATGACTGGCCGGGCAATGTCCGCGAGTTGGCCAACCGGGTGCGGCGCGGGCTGGTGCTGGCCGAAGGCCGGCAAATCGAGGCGCAGGACCTGGGATTGCAGACCCTCGACCAGATGCAGCAACCGCTGGGTACGCTGGAGGAGTACAAGCACCGGGCCGAGCGCCAGGCGCTGTGCGATGTACTCAGCCGGCACAGTGACAACCTGAGCGTGGCGGCCAAGGTGCTAGGTATATCGCGGCCGACTTTCTATCGTTTGCTGCACAAGCATCAGATTCGCTGAGCAGCAGCGCAAAGGTCATGTACTGGTGCGATCCCTGTGGGAGCGGGTTCACCCGCGAAGCAGACGCCGCGGTGGATGGCACCGGCTACGCCGGTGTTCGCGGGCATGCCCGCTCCCACACTGACCGTGCAGGCCTCAAGGTCTTTGATTTAGGCCATTGCCTCTACAGGCATGGCGCTAGCCCCGGGGCCTTGCGCGATCCCTGTGGGAGCGGGCATGCCCGCGAAGCAGGCGCTGCGGTGGATGGCACCGGCTACGCCGGTGTTCGCGGGTAAACCCGCTCCCACACTGACCGTGCAGGCCTCAAGGTCTTTGATTCAGGCCATTGCCGCTACAGGCGTGGCGCCAGCCCCGGGGCCTTGCGCGATCCCTGTGGGAGCGGGTTCACCCGCGAAGCAGGCGCTGCGGTGGATGGCACCGGCTACGCCGGTGTTCGCGGGCATGCCCGCTCCCACACTGACCGTGCAGGCTTCAAGGCCTTTGATTCAGGCCATTGCCTCTACAGGCATGGCGCCAGCCCCAGGACCTTGTGCGATCCCTGTGGGAGCGGGTTCACCCGCGAAGCAGGCGCCGCGGTGGATGGCACCGGCTGCGCCGGTGTTCGCGGGTAAACCCGCTCCCACACTGACCGTGCAGGCTTTGAGGTCTTTGATTCAGGCCATTGCCGCTACAGGCGTGGCGCTAGCCCCGGGGCCTTGCGCGATCCCCTGTGGGAGCGGGTTCACCCGCGAAGCAGGCGCTGCGGTGGATGGCACCGGCTGCGCCGGTGTTCGCGGGTAAACCCGCTCCCACACTTACCGTGCAGGCTTTGAGGTCTTTGATTCAGGCCATTGCCTCTACAGACATGGCGCCAGCCCCGGGGCCTTGCGCGATCCCTGTGGGAGCGGGCATGCCCGCGAAGCAGGCGCCGCGGTGGATGGCACCGGCTACGCCGGTGTTCGCGGGCATGCCCGCTCCCACATTGACCGTGCAGGCTTCGAGGTCTTGAGCAAGGCCATTGCCTCTACAGGCATGGCGCCAGCCCCAAGACCTTGCGCGATCCCTGTGGGAGCGGGTTCACCCGCGAAGCAGGCGCCGCGGTGGATGGCACCGGCTACGCCGGTGTTCGCGGGTAAACCCGCCCACAGGTACTGCACAGGTATGGAGGACTGTGGAGATCCCTGTGGGAGCGGGCGTGCCCGCGAAAGGGCCCTTACAAGCTACCGATCAATGCGGCCCGCGAGGAATGGTCTTCAGCAGGTCTTCCGGGCTGATATGCCCAACCACCTGCGCAACCGCGCTGCCCGGGGTCGGCAGGTCGATGATGTGGCTTTTCATCTTGCCGATCACGTGCATTTCGCACGGCTTGCAGTCGAACTTCAGGGTCAGCACTTCATCACCCTGGATCAGCTGCATCGGCGCCACCTTGGTGCGCACGCCGGTCACGCCCTTGGCCTGCTTGGGGCACAGGTTGAAGGAGAAGCGCAGGCAGTGCTTGGTGATCATCACCGGCACTTCGCCGTGCTCTTCATGGGCCTCGTAGGCCGCGTCGATCAGTTGCACGCCGTGGCGGTGGTAGAAGTCGCGGGCCTTCTGGTTATACACGTTGGCCAGGAACGACAGGTGCGACTCGGGGTAAACCGGCGGTGGCGTGGTCTCGGCCTTGCGCCCGCCACGCGGGTGCGCCTGCACCCGTGCTGCAGTCAGCGCCTCGATGGCTTCGCGGCGCAGGGCCTTGAGCTGCGAGTTGGGGACGAAGTACGCCTGCGGGGCGTCCAGCTCGATGCTGTCGGCGTGGTACATGGTGGTACCCAGCTGGCCGAGCAGGTCGTGCAGCTGGTCCAGCGCCTGCTGCGGCTTGTTGGCCGGGCCGAACGGGCCGTCCAGTGCCACTTGCGCGCTCACGCCTTCCTCGCTGGTGACGGTCAACGCCAGGCGTTGTTCGCGCAGTACCGCCTGCCATTGCACGCCGACGCGGCGCTCGGCCGAGGTGCGTTGCAGGGCTTGCTGCCAGTTGTGGTCGAGGTTGCGCGACAGCGGGTGGTTGGGCCGCAGCTTGTGCAGGCCTTCGGGCATTTCGTTGGGCTCGACGCGGTAGCGGTAACGCTTCTCGCCGTCTTCCTCGAACTCGCCACGCGGTTCGGCGATGTTGGCGCGGAAGCCCACCACTTCGCGCTTGACCAGCACATTGAGGCCGTCGCCGTTGGTCAGCGGCACCTCGGTGACCACCTGCAGGTCACGCTTGCCGACCTTTTCCACCACGCCCACCGGCAGGCCGGTGAAGGTTGGCGAGTCGAAGGCGCCGATGTCGACCTTGCGGTCGGTGACGAAGTAGTCGGTGCTGCCGCGGTGGAAGGTCTTGTCCGGGTCGGGCACGAAGAAGTGCTCGGTGCGGCCGCTGGAGGCGCGGGCCAGCTCCGGGCGGCCTTCGAGGATGGCGTCGAGCTCCTTGCGGTAGTGGGCGGTGATGTTCTTCACATAGGCCACATCCTTGTAGCGGCCTTCGATCTTGAACGAGCGCACACCGGCATCGACCAGGTCGGCCAGGTTGGCGGTCTGGTTGTTGTCCTTCATCGACAGCAAGTGCTTCTCGAACGCAACCACGCGGCCCTGGTCATCCTTCAGGGTGTAGGGCAGGCGGCAGGCTTGCGAGCAGTCGCCGCGGTTGGCGCTGCGGCCGGTCTGCGCATGGGAGATGTTGCACTGGCCGGAGAAGGCCACGCACAGCGCACCGTGGATGAAGAACTCGATGGCGGCGTCGGTTTCGGCGGCGATGGCGCGGATCTGCTGCAGGTTCAGCTCACGCGCCAGCACCAGCTGGGAGAAGCCGGCCTGGTCGAGGAACCTGGCCCGTTCCAGGGTGCGTATGTCGGTCTGGGTGCTGGCGTGCAGCTCGATCGGCGGGATATCCAGCTCCATCACCCCCAGGTCCTGCACGATCAGCGCGTCGACACCGGCGTCGTACAGCTGGTGGATCAGCTTGCGCGCGGGCTCCAGCTCGTTGTCGTGGAGGATGGTGTTGATGGTGGTGAACACGCGTGCATGGTAGCGATGGGCGAACTCGACCAGTTCGGCGATATCGCTGACTTCGTTGCAGGCGTTATGGCGCGCGCCGAAGCTCGGGCCACCGATGTAGATGGCGTCTGCGCCGTGCAGGATCGCTTCGCGGGCGATGGCCACGTCACGGGCAGGGCTGAGCAGTTCCAGGTGATTCTTTGGAAGGGACATGTCGTTATAGGTTCGGGCTGTCACGGTTTAGGCGGGCATTGTAGCGGCGAAACGGGCTGGCGGCATCATCGGGGTGCTTGTAGGAGCGGCCTTGTGTCGCGAAGGGCCGCAACGCGGCCCCGGCAATATCTGCTGCGCAGCTGAGAACCTGGGGGCGCTGCGCACCCCAATCGCGACACAAGGCCGCTCCTACAAGGATCGTGCCTCAGGCAAAAGTCAGCGCTTGGCGGCCATTGCGGTCACTTCCACGCGCATGCCTTCAAATGCCAGTGCAGCCACGCCCACGGCGGCGCGTACCGGCCAGGGCTTGCTGAAGAAGCGCTGGTACACCTCGTTGAATGCCGCGCGGTCGGCCATGTCGGTGAGGTAGATGGTCAGGTGCAGCACGCGGTCCATGCCGCTGCCGGCCTTCTCCAGCGCCACTTTCAGCGCCTGCAGGGTGCACTCGCTCTGCTCGACGATGCCGCCCAGTTCCAGGCTGCCATCGGCGTGGGTCGGGATCTGCGTGGTGACCAGCACGCCGTTGTATTCGGCAACGTCGGAGGAAATCGACTCGGCGTCCGGGTCCGGGGTGTAGATGATGTCTGCTTGTGCCATGGTGTGTCTTGCCTTGCTACGGAAGGAAAGCGGCAAGCCTACGCGAGCGCGCCGGCACGGTCGAGGGCACCCCGGTGTTTGAAATGCGCGGCGTTCGCCGTCAGAATCGCGGCCGATTGCAAAGCAGGGGTTTAGGTTGAACGAACAGACATTGTCCAGGCGCCTGGAGCGCGTGGCTGCACAAGTACCGCAAGGCGCGCGCCTGGCCGACATCGGCTCGGACCATGGCTACCTGCCGGTGGCCTTGATGCTGCGCGGCGTGCTGGACGCGGCGGTAGCCGGCGAGGTGGCGCAGACGCCGTTCGCCTCGGCCCAGCGCAACGTGCGCAGGAACGGCCTGGAAGGGCGGGTCAGCGTGCGCCTGGCCGATGGCCTGGCAGCGGTCGAGGCGGAAGACCGCATCACGGTGATCAGTATCTGCGGCATGGGTGGCGACACCATGTGCGAAATCCTCGAGGCCGGCAAGCAGCGCCTGGCTGGCGTCACCCGCCTGGTGCTGCAGCCCAATGGCGCCGAGCGCGAACTGCGCCAGTGGCTGGTGGGCAATGGTTACCGGATCGTCAGCGAAGAGCTGCTGCGGGAAAACCGCTTCGACTACGAGATCATCGTCGCCGAGCCGGGCGGGGCGGCGTACACCGCTGAACAGCTGTACTTCGGCCCGGTGCTGGTGCAGGAGAAAAGCGAGGCGTTCCTGGTCAAGTGGCGGCGCATGCTGCGGCAGAAGCAGCAGACCCTGGCCAACTTCGAGCGGGCCCGCGGTGCGGTGCCTCAGGCGAAAATCGACGACTTCAGGCAACAGGTCGGCTGGATCACCGAGGTGCTGGCCTGACTCACTGCTGCGAGCAGTTGCCCATTTCCCGGTAGTCGATTTCGCGCTTCTGGCCCTGGTGGTCGACATACACCATGTGCGCGGTGCCAACCTGGCAGTCGGCGGCGTTGCTGGCCGGGGTGATGGAGATGACCTTGGCCACGTCCAGCGGCATGCCGTATTCGTAGTTGCTGCTGCTGACCGGCTGGTTGCTGCCGGTGTCGGCAAGGGCACCGAACGAGGCGAGAGTAGCGGCAACGGCAAGGACAGCGATCGAACGTTTCATGGCAGGCTCCTTTTTTCAATGTATGGCTAATGATCCATTCATTGGTCATCCACAATAAATGGGCTAACCCGTGATAGATTCCTGCCTGTAACGCAAGAATAAGACCGAACAAGGAGCACACCTTCATGGACATGCTGCATGCCATGCGTACCTTCGCCCGTGTGGTGGAATGTGGCAGCTTCGCTGCGGCCGCCAATGCCCTGGACATTTCTGCCGCGCAGGTTTCGCGCATCGTTGCCGAGTTGGAAAACCAGCTGCAAACCCGCCTGCTGCACCGCACCACGCGGCGTTTGCGCATGAGCGAGGCGGGCGAGCGGTTTCTCGAGCGCTCGCGGCAGATCATGTTGCTGACCGAAGAGGCGGTGGGCGAAGCCCGTGGCGCGCACCTCACGCCTCGAGGCCGCCTGCGTTTGCATTGCCCGCACGGGTTGGGCCTGTTGCTGATGCCGCTGGTGGCCGGCTACAACGCATTGTGCCCAGAGGTGGTGATCGAGCTGACCCTGTCCCAGCGCAACCCCGACCCGCTGGCCGAAGGGCATGACGTGGTGATTACCGTGGACGGGGCGCTGCCGGATTCGCAGCTGATCGCCGTGCCGCTGGGCAACATTTTCAGCATCCCCTGCGCGGCACCGAGCTACCTGATGGCCCACGGTGTGCCGGAGCGCCCGGAAGACCTGCACCAGCACCGTTGCCTGCGCATGGCTTATCCGATGTACGAAGGTGACTGGGTGTTCCCGCAAGGGGTGGACCAGTGCGTGATCGCACCGAACGACAGTTTTTCCACCAACGTCGCCGACGCCATGCTGGTGGCCAGCGAGCTGGGCATGGGCATTGGCCTGCTGCCGTTCTACACCGCCAGCCAGGCGATCGAGCAGGGGCGGTTGTGCCGGCTGCTGGCGCCGTATCGCCTGCGCGAGAGCGCGCTGTATGCGATCTACCCGTCACGGCATTACCTGGATGCCAAGGTGCGCACCTGGATCGACTACCTCAAGGAGCAGCTGCCAGCGCTGTTCGAGGGGCATGCCAGGGTGGTGGATGATTCGCGCTATTGGCGATAGCCGAGTGCGGGGCGGTTAACGCTGGCCCTTGTAGGAGCGGCCTTGTGTCGCGATAGGGCCGCAACGCGGCCCCAGCAATTTGTGCATCGAAGCTGACATCCTGGGGCCGCCATGCGGCCCTATCGCGACACAAGGCCGCTCCTACAGGTGCTGTGCGTTCAGCTGGTGATCAGCTCAATTCCAGCCAGATCGGCGCATGGTCCGACGGCTTTTCCATCCCGCGCAGTTCATAGTCCACACCCGCCGCCTTGATCCGCGGCACCAGGTGCTGCGAGGCCATGATCAGGTCGATGCGCAGGCCGCGCTTGGGTTCGTCCTCGAAGCCGCGGCTGCGGTAGTCGAACCAGCTGAAGCGGTCGGAAACTTCCGGGTACAGGTGGCGGAAACTGTCCACCAGGCCCCAGCCTTTCAAACGTTCCATCCACTCGCGCTCTTCCGGCAGGAAGCTGCACTTGCCGGTCTTGAGCCAGCGCTTGGCGTTGTCCGGGCCGATGCCGATGTCGCAGTCCTGCGGCGAGATATTCATGTCGCCCATCACCAGCAGTGGCTGGTCGTTGCGGAACTGGCCTTCCAGCAGCGCCTGCAGGTCGCTGTAGAAGCGCTGCTTGGCCGGGAACTTGGTGGGGTGGTCGCGGCTTTCACCCTGGGGGAAGTAGCCGTTCATGATGGTGATCGGGTTGCCATCGGCATCGGCGAAGGTGCCCCAGATGAAGCGGCGCTGGGCGTCTTCTTCATCGCTGGCAAAGCCCTTGTGCAGGCTCAGCGGTGCCTGGCGCGACAGCAGGGCCACGCCATAGTGGCCTTTCTGGCCGTGGTAATGCACGTGGTAGCCCAGCGCCTGCACGTCGGCCAGCGGGAACTGATCGTCGCTGACCTTGGTTTCCTGCAGGCCGATCACGTCCGGCTGGTGCTTTTCGATCAGCGCCGCCAGCTGGTGCGGGCGGGCCCGCAGGCCGTTGATGTTGAAACAGACGATCTTCATGGAAAGATAATCCCGGTAAAAGGCGCGATGCTAGCCGACATCGCTTGCCATCACCAGCATGGCGGCTTCGGGAGCCTGCTGCTAACGTCCTTCCCAGGGCACTGTAAGCCCATTCCAGGAGGACTGCCCGCAATGCCCGAAACCACTGCCGCTCCGGCCCGTGTCTGCCTGCTCGATGACGGTTACAGCCGCGAGGCGCGTTCGTTGCTGTACAACGCCTACCGTCACGAACCTACCTTCGCCTATATCTTCGAGGCCCAGCGCCCAGGCTATGAGCGGCGCCTGCGGGTGATGGTGCGCGAGTGGGTACGCCAGCACTTCTACCTGCAACTGCCCGCCATCGGCCTGCTGGTGGAGGACCGCCTGATCGCTCTGGCCCTGATCGTGCCGCCTATGCGCCGGTTGGGCGTGGCCGACAGCTGGGCCTGGCGCCTGCGCATGATGATGGGCACCGGCCTGCGCTGTACGCGCCGTTACATGGACTACCAGGCCGCCCTGGCCACCTGCCTGCCCACCGACGAGGTGCATGTGCTGCCGCTGTTGGGCGTGCACCCGCAATTTCAGGGCAAGCACTACGGCGAGCAGTTGTTACAAGCTGTGCATGACTGGTGCGCAGACGACCCTGGTACCCAGGGTGTGGTGCTGGACACCGGCAACGAGCACTACCTGGCCTTTTACCAGCGCCAGGGTTATGAGGAAATTGGCGAGGTGGCTGTAGGACCAATCCGTGAGAGGGTGTTCTTCCATCCCAATCCGGTCTCTTCCAATTCTGCTTTTGCCTGAGCAGACCGCGCGGCGGCTCCCTTGAGCGCCCGGCTCTGGTAGCATGCGCCGCATGACGTATTCAGGAAGATTGACCTGGGGCCTGGTTATCTGGGTCGCCAGTTTCGCAGCATGGGGCCAGAGCGAGTTGCTGGTGAAGGTCAAACCGGCCAACAAGGCGCTCAGGGCCAATGTCGAAGGCTATATCGGTTCCCTTGGCGACCGCGATGAAGAAGCGCTGCTGCGCTTCAGTCGCGGCGCCCAGGAGCAGGCGCGCAAAGCCGCGCAGGCACTTGGCTACTACCAGGCGCAGATCGACACAGAGGTCAAGCCCGCCAGCGAGGCTGACCGTTCCCCGCAACTGATCATCACCATCGACCCCGGCGAGCCGATTCGCCTGCGCAACGTGACCGTACGCATCGAAGGCCCCGCCAGCGAGATGAAGGCCTTTCGCGTGCCCGACAGCAAGGCCCTGCGCGCGGGCGAACAACTCAACCACGGCCATTACGAGGATGCCAAGCGGCTGATCCAGAACCAGGCGTCGCGCTATGGCTTCTTCAGTGGGCGCTTCAGCCGCCAGCGCCTGGCGGTCGACCCTCAGGCGGGCGTGGCCGATATCGAACTGGTCTACCAGAGCGGCCCGCGCTATCACCTGGGCGCCGTCACCTTCGGTGGCAACACACCGCTGGACGACGACCTGCTGCAGCGCATGGTCTCGTTCAAGCCGGGTACACCTTACGACTCGGAACTGATCGCCGAGCTGAACAACGACCTGCAATCGAGCGGCTACTTCGAAGGCGTGCGCGTGGATGCGGCGCCCACCGCCGCCGTGGGCGAAGAAATCCCCGTGGATGTCCGCCTGGAAACCCGCAAGCCCCGCACCATGGGACTGGGCCTGGGCTTCTCGACCGACGTCGGGCCGCGCGGCAAGGCCAACTGGACCCGCCACTGGGTCAACCCGCAGGGCCATAGCTACGGTTGGGAAACCGAACTGTCGGCGCCCCGGCAGAACGTCGGCCTTTGGTACGACATCCCCCTCGACCCGCCGCTGACCGACAAGTTGCGCTTTGCCGGCGGCTACCAGAACGAAGAAATTGCCGGCACCGATACCCTCAGCAAACTGCTGACGGTGGGCCCCGAGTGGCACAGCAAACTGCCAAGCGGCTGGCAGCGGGTGATTTCCCTCAAGTACCAGCGCGAGGAGTACCGCCTGGGTGATGACTCCGGGCTGAGCAACCTGCTGATGCCGGGGGTGAGCTACTCCTTCCTGCGCAGTGACAACCGCATCGACCCGCATAACGGCTACCGCCTGCAGTTCGATGTACAGGTGGCCAAGGAAGGGCTGGTCTCGGACACCAACCTGCTGCATGGCAACGTGCTGCTCAAGGGCCTGACCACGCTTGGCCATGACCACCGCTTGCTCGGCCGGGTGCAGTTCGGTGGCAGCGCGACCAATGGCTTCAAGAACAACATTCCGCCGTCGCTGCGCTTCTTCGCCGGTGGCGACCAGAGCGTGCGTGGCTATGACTACCAGACCCTGTCACCGAAGAACAGCGACGGCGACCGCATTGGCGGGCGCTACCTGGTCGCCGGCAGTGTCGAGTACCAGTATTCGCTGACCGAAAAGTGGCGGCTGGCAACCTTCGTCGACCAGGGCAACTCGTTCAACGACCTGGAGCTGCCAAGCCTCAAGACCGGTGTCGGTTTTGGCGTGCGCTGGGTGTCGCCGGTCGGGCCGCTGCGCCTGGACCTGGCCAAGGCGCTGGATGATGAAGGGGGAATTCGCCTGCACTTTTCCATGGGGCCTGAGCTGTGAAACGCGTGATCAAGTACATTCTGGCGGGCCTGCTCGGGGTCGCCGCAAGCCTGGGCCTTGTATTCGGCCTGCTGCTGGGGACCGAGGCCGGCAGCCGCTGGGTGCTGGGCAAGGTGCCCGGGCTTGAGGTGGCTGACTTCCAGGGCCGCCTGGCCGGTAGCTGGCAAGCCAGCCGGCTGAGCTGGGCCGATGCCGGCAGCACGGTAGAGGTGCAGGCACCGCTGCTGGCCTGGTCGCCGGCATGCCTGCTGCGCTCTACCTTGTGCATTGACCAGTTGCAGGCACAGCGCATCGACATGGCCTTTGCGCCCAGCGCCGAATCGGCCGACAGCGGCCCGCTGCAGTTGCCAGCCCTGCGCTTGCCACTGGCCATCGAACTGGGTGAGGTCAAGGTTGGCCAGTTGCGCCTGGATGGCAGCGACCTGCTTGGCGACTTGCAACTGGCGGCGCACTGGACCAATACCGGGCTGCGCATCGACAGCCTGCACCTGCAGCGCGATGACCTGCAATTGAACCTGCAGGGCGACCTGCAGCCCGAAGCTGGCTGGCCGGTGCAACTCCAGGCGCAGCTGCAATTGCCAGCGGTGGACGGCAAACCTTGGCAGCTGGCGCTGACCGCCACCGGCGAGCTGCAGAAAACCCTGAAACTCGCCGGCACCAGCAGTGGTTACCTCGACGCCACGCTGAACGGGCAATTGCAGGCGTTGGCCGAGCACCTGCCAGCGACCTTGCAGATCCGCTCCGAGGCATTCAAACCGGCTGCCTCGTTGCCCGACACCGTGCAGTTCAACCAGCTCAAGCTCGACGCCCGGGGCGACCTGCTCAAGGGCTATCAACTGTCGGGGTCGGCCAGCCTGCCGGCCGAGCAGTCGCCGATCGCCGTGCTGTTGTCCGGGCTGGTCGACAGCAAAGGCGCCAGGCTCGATGCCCTGGACCTGAACGCCAGCGATACCCAGCGGGTCAAGTTGCAAGCCACGGCTGACTGGCAGCAAGGCCTGGTCGCCGACGCCCGACTGGACTGGCAGGACTTCCCGTGGCTGCGCCTGTATCCACTGGAGACGCCGCCCGAGGTTACCCTCAAGCGGTTCATGGCCCAGGTGCATTATCGCGATGGCAACTACCAGGGTACCTTCAATGGCGACCTGGATGGCCCGGCCGGCGCGTTCAGCCTGGCCAGCCCGTTCGAAGGTGACCTGAACCAGGTGAAGCTGCCGCAGTTGGCGCTGAGCGCCGGGCAAGGCAAGGCTGCCGGCAGTGTCGCCGTGCGCTTTGCCGACACCCTGGCATGGGATGTCGACCTGCAGTTGTCGGCGCTCGACCCAGCCTATTGGCTGGCCGAGCTGCCGGGTACCCTGGCGGGGCCGCTGCGCAGCAAAGGCGAGATGAAAGGCGACGCCCTGAGCCTCGATGCCCAGCTTGACCTGAAAGGCCGCCTGCGCGGCCAGCCGGCAATGCTCAAGGTCGAGGCCCAGGGGGCAGGGCAGAGCTGGACCTTGGGCGCCCTGGCAATCCAGCTGGGGGATAACCGCATCAATGGCAGTGGCAGCCTGCAGCAGCGCCTGGCCGGGCGGGTCGACCTCGACCTGCCGCGCCTGGGCCAGTTATGGCCAAGGTTGCAGGGCCAGGTCAAGGGCCGGCTGGACGTCGCCGGCACCTTGCAAGCCCCGCAAGGTACGCTGACCCTGCAGGGCCAGCGCCTGGCCCAGGCGGAAAACCGCCTGCAGCAGCTGGACCTGGATGCCCGCCTGGATAACGCCCAGCGCGGCGTGATCGAGCTCAAGGCCAGCGGCATTCACCTGGGTGACACGGCATTGGGCACCTTGCAGGCCCACGGCAAAGGCGACATTCGCCAGCAAGCGTTGACCCTGGCGTTGGACGGCCCGCAGCTCAAGCTCGACCTCGGCCTGGACGGCCAGTTGAACAAGGGTGACTGGCGTGGGCGCCTGGCCAGTGGGCGAATCCAGGCCGGCGGCCAGGACTGGCAGTTGCAGGCACCGGCGCGCCTGCAGCGGCTGACCAGCGGCCAGCTGGACTTTGCTGCGCACTGCTGGCGCTCCGGCCAGGCCAGCTTGTGTGGCGACGACCAGCGTCTGGCCCCCGAACCACGCTTGCGCTACCACCTCAAGCAGTTCCCGCTGGACAGCCTGGCCCAGTGGCTGCCGAAGGACTTCGCCTGGCAGGGCCTGCTCAATGCCGACATCAATCTGGACATCCCGGCCAGTGGCCCCAAGGGCAACATCGTCGTCGACGCCAGTGGCGGTAGCCTGCGCGTGCGCGACAAGGACCGTTGGATCGACTTCCCGTACCAGGCCCTGCGCCTGGACAGCACGCTGGCGCCACGGCGCATCGATACCCGCCTGGCGTTCCGCGGCGAGCGCCTGGGCGAGCTGAACGTCAACACCCGCCTCGATCCACTGGGCAAGAACAAACCGCTATCGGGTGATTTCCGCCTTGCCGGTCTCGACCTGTCGGTGGCGCGCCCGTTCGTGCCTATGGTCGAGCGCCTGGCCGGGCAGCTCAATGGCAGTGGCCGGCTGTCGGGCACCTTGCTGGCGCCGCAGGTCAACGGCAACCTGATGCTCAGCGGTGGCGAAGTCAGCGGCGCCGAGCTGCCGGTCAGCCTCGAGGACCTGTCATTGCAGGCATTGATTGCCGGCGAGCAGGTACAGCTCAATGGCGGCTGGCGCAGCGGCGAGGCGGGGCGGGGCCAGTTGAATGGCAACCTCACCTGGGGCCAGGCCCTGGGCATGGACCTGCGTCTGCAGGGCCAGCAACTGCCCGTCACGGTCGAGCCCTATGCAACGCTGGAGGTCGCCCCGGACCTGACCCTGCGCCTGATCGACGACAAGCTGGCGGTGACCGGCAAGGTACAGGTGCCCAAGGGCACGATCACTGTACGCGAGCTGCCACCGTCCACAGTCAAGGTTTCGGATGACACGGTGATCGTTGGTCACCAGACCGAAGAGGGCAAGCCACCCATGGCGATGGCGATGGACATCGATGTCGAAGTGGGCCGCGACAAGCTTTCGTTCAGTGGCTTTGGTCTCAAGGCCAACCTGCTCGGCCATGTGCACATCGGCGACAACCTCGATACCCGTGGTGAGCTTAGCCTGTCCGACGGCCGCTACCGTGCCTACGGCCAGCGCCTGACCATCCGCCGTGCGCGGCTGCTGTTCGCGGGCCCGATCGACCAGCCGTATCTGGACATTGAAGCGATCCGCAAGGTCGACGACGTGATTGCCGGTATCCGCCTGAGCGGCAGTGCCGAGCAGCCCACCAGCAAAGTGTTCTCGGAGCCGGCCATGAGCCAGGAGCAGGCGCTGTCGTACCTGGTACTGGGGCGGCCTCTGGGCGCTTCCGGCGAAGACAACAACATGCTCGCCGAAGCGGCCTTGGGCCTGGGCCTGGCGGGTAGCGCCGGCATCACTGGCAGCCTGGCCTCGAGCCTGGGTATCGACGACTTCCAGTTGGACACCGAAGGTTCGGGCAATACCACCAGCGTGGTCGCCAGCGGCAACCTCACCGAGAAGCTGAGCCTGCGCTATGGGGTAGGGGTGTTCGAGCCTGCGAACACCATTGCATTGCGCTACAAGCTGAGCAAGAAGGTGTACCTCGAGGCTGCCAGCGGGCTGGCCAGCTCACTGGACATCTTCTACAAGCGCGACTTCTGAGCCGTCGCGGGGGCGGCCGTCAACGGACGATGGCCGCCTCGATGAACTCATTGGTGTCGGACGAGGGCGGCGGGCTGGGGGCGCGTACCGGGACGATCAGGCTGGTGTATTCCTCGATCAGCCGGTTGAGGGCTTCTGGTGGTTCGCTGGCCTGGAACTGCATGCGGATCTGCACTTCATCGGGGTCGCGGCTGTCGCCCTGACGGCCTTGGCCGCCGATGGTGACCTTGAAGCTCGCGGCCTTGTTCTCGCCCCCGGTCAGCAGTGCCTGTTGTGCTTCGGTGCCTTTGACCCGAACCGACAGGTCGACCTGCATGCGCTCGAGGGCCAGGCCCTTTGGCGACACCAGCGCGAACAGCGGTACACGCATGATGTGCTGGCCGTCCATGGCCACCTCGACCATCTTGGCTTTCATGGGCGCGCCCAACGCCTCGGTGTCGCACTCGAAGAACTGGTCGAACAGGTTGATGTACTGCTGCGCGATCAGGCTGTTGGTAGCACTGGCGGCTTCCTGCAGGCCGCGGGTGATCTCGCGCAGGTCGATGGAGGTCATGGGGGCGGGGGATTTATCCAATGGTTCGACTCCTCAGGCCAGGTGGGGCCCCCCTTGTTGCCGGTCAGGGGGGCTGTTCGGGGCAGGGAGGTGCGTCTCAAGGCATACCGGCGCCAGGGGCAGGCGTGCCGTCAGCTGCGGGGCTCTTCAAGGTGTCTGCCTGGGAAATTTCGTCCTGGCTGTCCAATGTGGCGGTTTTGACGACGGTTGGCTTTGTCGCGGCGTCGGTCAGGAATTCGATCACCCGCATCATCGCTTCAGGCGGCTCCTGGCGCTTCAAGGTCGTGTTGAAAGCGTAGCGCGCGCGAGTGTCTGTCTTGCGAGTTTGCGTGGACTTGTGGCTGACGCTGCCTTTCACGTTCAGCCTGAACGGCCCCCAGCCCAGCGAGCCGGTCGCTTCGGCGTTCATGTCCTTGCTGGAAACGTCTTCCGACATCTGGTTGATGACCAGCTCGAACTCGACATTACCTTCTTCGATGGAAATGTTCGGGTGGGTGATGGCTGCCACCAGCGGCACTTTCATGGTCTTGCTGACCACGCCCTTGTACTCGCCTTGTTCGTCGACGATGGTTTCGTCGTAGTCGAACTGGATGGCCACGGCCTTGCCGTCCTGGACGCACACCTGCATCAGGAAGTCGGCGTAGGATTTGCTGGCGGTGACCTGGGCCTGGACCATGGCCTGCAGGGGGCCTGCGATCATGCGGTCCATCGGCAGGGCATTGATTACGGAGCCGATGAGGCTGTTATCTATCGACATGGCGGGGGTCTCTTTCTGGTTGGGTTAAAACGTGGCTATCAATCGTGGTCACGATGCCTGGGCTTCAGCGCGTGCAATGTTCCTGGCGGCGGATGTTGCCGATCTGGCGCAGGCTCAGGCCGTACTTGTCAGCGAGCAGGCTGCGGGACAAGCCGCTGGCGCTTTCCTTCTGGATCTGCAGGTTGCGCAACTGGCGCAGGAAGTGGTCCGCCTTGGGGATTTCCAAGGCGACACCGGCAAAGCGCTTGATCAGCGCGTCGAGCGCTTCGGCCGGCAGCACGTCGGCAAGCTTGGTGCGCTCGCGGTGCTTGGGGATGTACTTGGGCCTGCCGCCGTAGGCGCAGGTCAGCTGGTAGGCGTTTTCGATGCCGATGCAGTCGATCAGGGCCTGCAGCGAGTGGGGCAGTTGGCTGATATCGATTTGGCTCAAGTCTGGTAATTGCATATGGCGCTCCTTCGGGGCGGATGGGCTGTGCTACCCGATCACCAGCGGCGTTATGTCGAAGGTGTGACCGGATTTTCTGTGACAGCCGAGGCGCGTCGCTAGGCGGCATATGGGTTGGGGGTTGTAGCTTCAGCGAACAGGTTTTGCAGGCAGCGATATCCGGCGCTGTAGGACATGGCTTCAACATTTGGCTGTGGCGGGTGATTTCCCATCACGTCACTCCCTGTGCAGGGCGTTGGGTGTGGTAACCCTCAATCGCACGGATAGCTGCTCAGCAGGCTGGCGCTGCGCAGGTAGGCCTGGGGGGAATCGCGCATGCCTTGTGGCAGCGTCCGCCAATCGACCAGCAGGCACAGCGCATGCAGCGGCTGCCCGTCACGATGGCCGATGACCTGGTCGGCAAAACTGCGGAGGTACAGTGCCTGGGTCTGCTGCTGCGCTTGTACCTGGTCGGCCTGGGCCAGGGTTTGCCGGGCCAGCTCGGGCAGTTGCGCCGGGGGGGCAGTGAAATGCACCGACGCACCGTTTGCCTGCAGGTAACCGGCCTGGCGCACGCGCTGCCACAGTTGTTGCCATTGGCTGGCGCCAGCTTGGGCAGCCAGTTCGCGGCCCAGTTCGAGCAGTTGCTCGGCCGAGGTCTGGCGGGTGTCCAGCGCATGAAGGGAAAAGGGGGTCAGCAATAGCGACGCGAACAGAAGGGGTTTGTACATGGTGCCTCCGGCATGGGTGCTTGGGAGCCCCATGCTTTCAGGCAGGCGCCGCCCCACCCAGCAGGAAATGCAGCGCCGGGGCCGGTGGCCGTTGTATCATTGCCGCGGCTCGTTGCGAGCCATTTGCCCCTGATGTTGCAAGGAACCTTCGATGACACACGTGCAGCGCCTCAAATATTCCCTTCTGATCATCCTGGTGGTACTGGGCCTGATGCTGGGCCTGTCCCACCTGCAGAAGCAGGGCACGATCAGTGAGCAGACCTTCCAGATGCTGGCCATTGCCATCGCCGTGGTGGTCGTGGTGATCAACGGCATCCTGCGGCGCAAGGTCAAGCCCTGATCCTGGCGGGCCGGCCAGTCATGGCCGGCCATGCGCTCAGCGCACAGGCGTTCGCTCCAGCACGGCGCGCGCCTGCGGGTCGAGGCTGTAGCATTTGTCGCTGCCCAGCTGGATGACGCCCTCGCTGCACAGCCGCTTGAGCACTTCGCGCACGCTGAGGAACGACAGCGGGATATCCAGCTGTTCCAGTTGCGCGTGCACGCCGCGCACGCCAATGCTGCGGCCATTGCGGTCGGCGGCGTGCAAGGCATCGATGACCTTGAGGCGGATCAGGCTGGTACGCAGGCCGAAACTGCGCAACAGCTCGCGGATCTGTTCGTTGCCGATGCGTTCGTCAGCCAAAACGTCCTGTTCCCTGGGCGCTTTGCCTGGGACGCGCCCAGCCTGGATCGAGGGTTGCGGGTTGTACATGTGAATGCTCCTTTTCGTGGACGAACCCGAAATTTGGGTGCCTCACTTACTAGGACGAATGAGAACGGAAAAACTGCAGCCCACGCGCAAAAAAAAGCCTGGTTCTGTTCAAGACGTTCCATTGCCTTGCAATACGTAAAATTTTCATCTGGCCATTCGTCTGATCGGGATGACCCCCGAACCCGAGGAGTGCCCGTGTTTCCACTTTCCCGTCCCATGACTTGCGCAGGCCTGGCCGCCGCCCTGGTAGCCTTCAGCGTCGGCGCAGTGCCGGTGCAGTCCGCCGCAGCCGATGCCAGTGCGCAGATTCGCCGAACCAGTTACGGGGTGCCGCACATCGTGGCCAAGGACGAGCGCGGCCTGGGCTATGGCATCGGCTATACCTACGCCCAGGACAACCTGTGCCTGCTGGCCAATGAAGTGCTGACCGTCAGTGGCGAGCGCTCACGCTACTTCGGTGCCAAGGGCAAGACCCTGGAACAGCGTGACAACCTGGCCAGCGATGTGTTCTTCGCCTGGCTCAACACGCCGGCGGCAGTCGATGCGTTCTTGCAGGCGCAGCCCGCGCCGGTACAGGCGCTGCTGGCAGGTTATGCCAGCGGCTACAACCGGGCGCTGGCCGAGCGCCGCAGCCAGGGGTTGCCTGCCGAATGTGGCAACGGCGAGTGGCTGCGGCCGATCAGCAGCGAGGACCTGGTCAAGCTGACCCGTCGACTGCTCGCCGAAGGTGGTGTCGGGCAGTTCGTCGAAGCGCTGGCGGGGGCGCAACCGCCAACGCTGGCCAGCCAGCAGGCGCCGGCAGGGTTTGCCGAGGCGCTGGCCAGGCAGCAGCGTTTTGCCACGGAGCGCGGTAGCAATGCAGTGGCCGTTGGGGCGCAACGTTCGGCCAATGGCCGCGGCCTGTTGCTGGCCAACCCGCACTTCCCGTGGATGGGGGGCATGCGCTTCTACCAGATGCAGCTGACCATTCCCGGCCAGCTCGATGTGATGGGGGCGGCATTGCCGGGCCTGCCGGTGGTCAACATCGGTTTCAACCAGCATCTGGCCTGGACGCACACCGTCGACACATCGAAGCACTTCACCCTGTACCGCCTGCAACTCGACCCCAAGGACCCGACTCGTTACCTGCTCGATGGCAAGTCCCTACCGCTGGCCCGGCAAACCGTCAGCGTTGCGGTCAAGACCGAGGATGGCAGCCTGAGCCAGGTACAGCGCCAGGTCTACAGCTCGCAGTTCGGTCCGGTGGTGCAATGGCCGGGTCGCCTGGACTGGGATGCGCATGCCGCCTACAGCCTGCGCGACGCCAACCTCGAGAACACTCGGGTGTTGCAGCAGTGGTACCAGATCAACCATGCCGACAGCCTGGCTACGTTGAAAGGCTCGATCGAACAGCTGCAGGGTATTCCCTGGGTCAACACGCTGGCGGTGGACCCGGCAGGCAAGGCCTTGTACCTGAACCAGTCAGTGGTGCCATATGTGGATCAGCAACTGCTGAGTGCGTGCAGCAACCCGCAGGCACAAGGGCGCCTGGTGGTACTGGATGGCTCACGCAGCGCGTGCCAGTGGAAGGTCGATGCGCAGGCCGCGCAGCCGGGGATCTTCCCTGCGCGGCTGCTGCCGAGCCTGGAGCGCGAGGACTTCGTGCAGAACTCCAACGACCCGGCCTGGATGGCCAACCCGGCGCAGCCGCTGACCGGTTATTCGCCGCTGGTCAGCCGCAGTGACCAGCCGCTGGGCATGCGTGGCCGCTTTGCCCTGCAACGCCTACAGGGTACGGCCCGCCTGGGCGTTGACGACCTGCAGCGCATGGTGACCGATGACGAGGTGTACCTGGCCAGCCTGCTAATGCCTGACCTGCTGCAGTGGTGCAAGGGCGCCGATGCGGATGTGCGGGCGGTATGCAGCAGCCTGGCGGCCTGGAATGGCAAGGCTGACCTGGACAGCGGCATTGGCCTGGTGCATTTCCAGAACCTGTTCGATGCCCTGGCCGAGCACCCGGAAAGCTGGCGGGTGGCCTTCGACCCGGCCGACCCGCAGCACACCCCCCGCGGGCTGGCGGTAGAGCAGGCGGCCGTGCGCAAGCTGCTGCACCAGGCCGCGCTGGCGTCGCTCAAGCGGGTGCGTGACAGCGGCATGGCAGGGGACGCGCGCTGGGGGCAGGTGCAACAGGCGAGCGATGGCACGCCGGTGCCGGGTGGCCCGCAGGCGTTGGGCGTGTACAACGCGATCTACAGCGTGCCGCACGGGCAGGGCAAGCGGCTGGTGGTCAGTGGTACCAGCTACCTGCAACTGGTCAGCTTTACCGACAAGGGGCCGCAGGCCCGTGGGCTGTTGGCGTTTTCCCAGTCGAGTGAAGCGGCTTCGGTGCATGCCGGTGACCAGACCAAGGCGTTTGCGGCCGGGCAACTGGCGGTGATTCCGTTTACCGAGGCGCAGATCAAGGCGGATCCGGAGTACCGGGAAGTGGTGATCAGTGAGCGGGACAAGGGGGCAGTGGTCCAGCAGTAGGGCATACCGGCCTCTTCGCGGGCTCGCCCGCTCCCACAGGTACCGCACCGCTTGTGGCCCTGGTGCAGTACCTGTGGGAGCGGGCATGCCCGCGAAGAAGGCGACTCGGTCGGTCAGGAAAACTCGAACGGCGCCAGCTGAAACCCTTGCTCGTCAACCTGCAAGGCCCAGCCACGGCGGTCCCAGTCGCCCAGCACGATACGCCGTGCCGGTTGCCCGTCGACCACCAGCTTGTGTATCGCCGGCCGATGGGTATGCCCATGCACCAAGGTACGTACACCATGCGCCGCCATCACCTTCGGCACTTCCTCCGGCGTGACATCGACGATCTCGGTGGACTTCATCCGCGTTTGCGTGCGGCTTTCGCTGCGTAGCTTGCGTGCCAGCTTGTAGCGGGCCGACAGCGGCAGGTGCCGCAACACCCACAGGCTCAGCGGGTTGCGCAGCAAGCGGCGCATTTTCATGTAGGCCAGGTCGCGGGTGCACAGGGTATCGCCATGCATCAGCAGCACCTGCTCACCACCCAGCTCGATCACGCTGGGGTCGTGCAGCAACGTGCAGCCCGCAGCGTCGCAGAAGGCCTGGCCAATCAGGAAATCACGGTTGCCATGCATCAGGTAGATGGCCGTGCCGCTGTCGCTCAGCCGCCGCATGGCCTGGCAGACCGACTGCTGGAAGGGCGTCATGGCGTCGTCGCCGATCCAGGCTTCGAAGAAGTCGCCAAGGATGTACAACGCCTTGGCGTGGCGGGCACGGCCATCGAGCAGATCAAGAAACGCCCGGGTAATTTCCGGGCGTTCTTCTTGCAGGTGCAGATCGGAGATCAGCAGGATCACTCAACGATCTCGGCTTTCTCGATGACCACGTCGTCCTTCGGCACGTCCTGGTGGCCAGCCTTGGAACCGGTGGCGACCTTTTCGATGGCGTCGACGATTTCACGGCCTTCGATCACTTCGCCGAATACCGCGTAGCCCCAGCCCTGCACGTTCTTGCCGCTGTGGTTGAGGAAGTCGTTGTCGGACGAGTTGATGAAGAACTGCGCCGAGGCGGAGTGCGGCTCCATGGTACGGGCCATGGCGATGCTGTACTTCTTGTTTTTCAGGCCGTTGTCGGCTTCGTTCTGGATGCTGGCGCGGGTCTTCTTCTGGCTCATGCCAGGCTCGAAGCCGCCGCCCTGGATCATGAAGCCCTTGATCACACGGTGGAACACGGTGCCATTGTAGTGGCCGTCCTTGACGTACTGAACGAAGTTTTCGGTAGTCAGCGGCGCTTTCTCGGCGTCCAGTTGCAGGACGATGTCGCCGTGGTTGGTGCTCAGTTTGACTTTGGACATGCTGAAACTCGCTCTTTCAAGGCAATCGGAATTAGGGTGCGCAGGGCGCGGGTTATCACCTGACGCAGGATCAGGCGATCGCGACACATGGCGCGCACTGGCCATTTTGCCAGGCTGCGGCAAAAAGCCGTGATAAATCACGCCAGTTTGTCCGGGCCCGACTGTCAGCAGCTTGACTGCTTCGGCTATGATAGGCCCTTTGATTCAATCGGCCTACCCAGGCCGGACACGTGCATTCAAGGATCCTATGAGCAAGCCCACTGCCGACAACGCGCCCAACGCCGCTGCCAAAGGCGCCCCCGCTGTCCCTGCGAACTTCCTGCGGCCGATCATCCAGGCCGACCTGGACTCGGGCAAGCACAGCAGCATCGTCACCCGTTTCCCGCCGGAGCCCAATGGCTACCTGCACATCGGTCACGCCAAGTCGATCTGCGTCAACTTCGGCCTGGCCAAGGAATTCGGGGGCGTCTGCCACCTGCGTTTCGACGATACCAACCCGGCCAAGGAAGACCAGGAGTACATCGACGCCATCCAGAGCGATGTCAAGTGGCTGGGCTTCGACTGGGCCGGCGACGTGCGCTACGCCTCCGACTACTTCGACCAGTTGCACGACTGGGCGGTCGAGCTGATCAAGCGTGGCAAGGCCTACGTCTGCGACCTTACCCCAGAGCAGGCCAAGGAATACCGTGGCAACCTCAAGGAGCCGGGCAAGAACAGCCCGTTCCGCGAGCGCAGCGTTGACGAGAACCTCGACCTGTTCGCCCGCATGAAAGCCGGCGAGTTCAAGGATGGCGAGCGCGTGCTGCGGGCCAAGATCGACATGGCCTCGCCGAACATGAACCTGCGCGACCCGATCCTGTACCGTATCCGCCATGCCCACCACCACCAGACCGGTGACAAGTGGTGCATCTACCCGAACTACGACTTCACCCACGGCCAGTCGGACGCCATCGAGGGCATCACCCACTCGATCTGCACCCTGGAGTTCGAAGGGCATCGTCCGCTGTACGACTGGTTCCTCGACAACCTGCCGGTGCCGGCACACCCGCGCCAGTACGAGTTCAGCCGCCTGAACCTGAACTACACCATCACTTCCAAGCGCAAGCTCAAGCAGCTGGTGGACGAAAAGCACGTCGAAGCCTGGGACGACCCACGCATGTCGACGCTGTCCGGCTTCCGTCGCCGTGGCTACACCCCGGCCTCGATCCGCAACTTCTGCGAAATGATCGGCACCAACCGTTCCGACGGCGTGGTCGACATGTCGATGCTCGAGTTCAGCATCCGTGACGACCTGGACCGCACCGCACCGCGCGCCATGTGCGTGCTGCGCCCGCTGAAGGTGGTCATCACCAACTACCCGGAAGGCCAGGTCGAGCAGCTCGAACTGCCGCGCCACCCGAAGGAAGACATGGGCGTGCGCGTGCTGCCGTTCTCCCGTGAACTGTACATCGACCGCGACGACTTCATGGAAGAGCCGCCGAAGGGCTACAAGCGCCTGGAACCGGCCGGTGAAGTGCGCCTGCGCGGCAGCTACGTGATCCGCGCCGACGAGGCGGTCAAGGATGCCGACGGCAACATCGTCGAGCTGCGCTGCTCGTACGACCCGGACACCCTGGGCAAGAACCCGGAAGGCCGCAAGGTCAAGGGCGTGATCCACTGGGTGCCGGCCGAGGGCAGCGTCGAGTGCGAAGTGCGCCTGTACGACCGCCTGTTCCGCTCGCCGAACCCGGAAAAGACCGAGGAGGGCGGCAGCTTCCTGGACAACATCAACCCAGGCTCGCTGCAAGTGCTCAGCGGCTGCCGTGCCGAGCCGTCGCTGGCCCAGGCGCAGCCCGAGGACCGCTTCCAGTTCGAACGCGAAGGCTACTTCTGCGCCGACCTGAAAGACAGCCAGCCGGGCCGCCCGGTGTTCAACCGCACTGTCACCCTGCGTGACTCCTGGGGCAGCTGAGGAACCGCCGTGCTTACCATCTACAACACGCTGAGCAAAGCGAAGGAAACCTTCAAGCCGCTGGATGGCAACAAGGTGCGCATGTACGTGTGCGGCATGACCGTATACGACTACTGCCACCTGGGCCATGGCCGCAGCATGGTGGCCTTCGACCTGGTCACCCGCTGGCTGCGCAAGAGCGGCTACGAGCTGACCTATGTGCGCAACATCACCGACATCGATGACAAGATCATCAACCGGGCCAACGAGAACGGCGAAAGCTTCGACGCCCTGACCGCCCGCATGATCGACGCGATGCACGAAGACGAGCGCCGCCTGAACATCCTGCCGCCGGACCAGGAGCCGCGTGCCACCGACCATATCGCCGGCATGCACGCGATGATCCAGACCCTGATCGACAAGGGTTATGCCTACGCACCGGGCAATGGCGACGTGTACTACCGCGTCGGCAAGTTCGTCGGCTACGGCAAGCTGTCGCGCAAGAAGATCGAAGACCTGCGCATCGGTGCCCGTATCGAGGTTGACGAAGCCAAGCAGGACCCGCTGGACTTCGTGCTGTGGAAGGGCGTCAAGCCGGGCGAGCCGAGCTGGGAATCGCCATGGGGCCCGGGGCGTCCGGGCTGGCACATCGAGTGCTCGGTGATGTCCACCTGCTGCCTGGGTGAAAGCTTCGACATTCACGGTGGCGGCAGCGACCTGGAGTTCCCGCACCACGAGAACGAGATTGCCCAGAGCGAGGCGGCCACTGGCAAGCAGTACGCCAATGCCTGGATGCACTGCGGCATGATCCGGATCAATGGCGAGAAGATGTCCAAGTCGTTGAACAACTTCTTCACCATCCGCGACGTGCTCGAGAAGTACCACCCTGAAGTGGTGCGCTACCTGTTGGTGGCCAGCCACTACCGCAGCGCGATCAACTACTCGGAAGACAGCCTGCGCGATGCCAAGGGCGCACTGGAGCGCTTCTACCACGCCTTGCGCGGCTTGCCACGGGTGGCGGCCAAGGGTGGCGAAGAGTTTGTCGAGCGCTTCAGCGTGGCCATGAACGACGACTTCGGCACCCCCGAAGCCTGCGCCGTGCTGTTCGACCTGGTGCGCGAGATCAACCGCCTGCGCGACAGCGACCTTGAGGCCGCTGCCGGCCTGGCCGGTCGCCTGCGCGAGCTGGGTGATGTGCTGGGTGTGCTGCAGCTGGAAGCCGATGACTTCCTGCGCGCCGGTGCCGAAGGCAAGGTGGATGCCGCTGAGGTCGAGGGCTTGATCCAGGCGCGCCTGCAGGCGCGTGCGGACAAGAACTGGGCCGAGTCCGACCGCATTCGCGACCAGTTGACCGCCATGGGTGTGGTGCTGGAAGACAGCAAGGGTGGGACTACCTGGCGTCTGGCCGACTGATCGATGCAGTTGGGGCTGCTTTGCAGCCCATTCGCAGCACAAGGCTGCTCCTACAGGGATACGCGGTCCCTTTGTAGGAGCAGCCTTGTGCTGCGAATGGGCCGCATGGCGGCCCCCGGCCTTTACTTGACCAGCCCCGCAAGCGGGCAGTGCAGTACCAGCCTCGCCCCACCCAGCTCGCTTTCCTCCACCTCCAGCCCGAACCCATGCAGGTCGACGATCGCCGCAACGATTGACAACCCCAGCCCGAACCCTGCATGGCGGTGGCCTTCATCGCTACGGTAGAAGCGCTTCAGCACTGCCGCCCGTTCCTCTTCCGGAATACCCGGCCCGCTGTCCTCGATGGCCATGTGCAGGCCCTTGTCGTCCTGCGTCGCAGTAATCCGCACCAGTCCACCCTCGGGCGTGAACTTGATGCCGTTGCCCACCAGATTGGCCAGTGCCTCGAACAGCAGTTCGCGGTCACCATGCAACGCCGGCAGTTCGGCTGGCTGCTGCAGTTCCAGGCGGATGCCGCCATCTTCGGCCAGTGGCAGGTAGAAGTCGTGCAACTCCACCAGCAGTTCGTGCGGGTCAAGCTGGACGAAACCGGCCCGCCGCTGGCGGTCTTCCAGTTCACTGATACGCAACAAACCGCGAAAACGCGCCATCAGGGTGTCGGTTTCGCCGATGGCCTGGTCCAGTGCCTCGGCCTGGGTGGAGTCGACGTCACTTTGCTGGCGAATGCGGTATAGCTGGGCGCGCAGGCGTGTGAGCGGGGTGCGCAGGTCGTGGGCGATGTTGTCGCATACGCCCTTGACCTCGTGCATCAGCCGTTCGATGCGGTCGAGCATGGCGTTGACGATGGCCGCCAGCATGTCCAGCTCGTCACGCCGGGCCGACAGCGGCAGGCGGTGGGTAAGGTCGCCGGCGACGATCAGTTCGGCCTGGGCCTGGATCGCGCGAATGCGCTTGAGCGGGCGGCGCCTGAGCAGGTACCAGCCGGCAAAGCCTGGGATCAGGGTCAGCGAGATCCCCCAGAGCAGGGCATGCAGGATGATCCGGGTGACCACGAACAGCGAGCCGTTGTCGCGCACCAGCACCAGCCAGCGGCCATCCTGCACCTTGATCGCCACCGCGTCGCAGCTGTCACGCGGCATGTGCGGGTCGTCGGCGTCCAGGCAGCGCTTGAGTTCGTGAACCTTGCCGTCCAGCCCCAGCTCCGGCGGGATGGCGCGAATGCGCCCGCCGATCGGGTTGAGCTGGTTGTCGAACAGGCCGTAGGCGTCGAAGCTGCGCTCTTCGAAGGCTTGGCTGGCGACCAGGGCGTCGTCCAGCTGTTTGCCGCTCATGTGCGCGAACAGGTGCTGGCGCTGCAGCATCGAATGGCGGGTGAGTTTGTTCAGGTAGCTGGACACCTCGAAGTACAGCACCCCCATGAGGATGCTGCTCCAGGCCACGAACAGAAAGCTGTACAGCGCCAGCAGGCGGCTGGTCGAGGAGCTCCAGCCCTTAGACGGGTTCAGCAATGGCATAGCCGGAGCCCCGTACCGTACGGATCAGCGGCGACTGGCCGGGTGAGTCGATTTTCTTGCGCAGGCGGCCGATGTGCACGTCGATCAGGTTGGTGCCCGGGTCGAAGTGGTAGCCCCAGACTTCCTCGAAAATCATCATCCGCGTGATCACCTGGCCGCTATGGCGCATCAGGTACTCCAGCAACTTGTACTCGGTGGGCAGCAGGTTGAGGGTCTGTTCGCCACGGCGGGCTTCGTGGCTGATCAGGTCCAGTTGCAGGTCGGCGACCTGCAGGCGGGTCTGGGTCATGGGCACGCTGTTGCGGCGCAGCAGCACTTCGACCCGCGCGGCCATCTCGTCGGAGGCGAACGGTTTGGTCAGGTAGTCGTCACCCCCGGCACGCAGGCCGCGCACCCGCTCGTCGACGTCGGAGAGGGCGCTGATCATCAGGATCGGCGTGGCAATCTTGAGGTTACGCAGCGTGGTGACGATGGTCAGGCCATCGACCTCGGGCAGCATGCGGTCCAGGGTGATCAGGTCGTAGCCGCCGGCAATGGCCTTGGCCAGGCCTTCACGGCCATTGTCGGCCCAATCCACCTCAAGGCCGTGGCTGGTAAGTTCGGCGACGATTTCCTGGCCGGTGACGGCGTCGTCTTCGATGGTCAGTACGCGAGGCATGCTGGTTCCCGGGCATCTAATGGAGACTTGATTGTGCCAAAGAATAGCCAAACGGCGATTTAAGAAAAATTCATCTGGCCACCTGACCGGCTGACCGCCCCCTTGTAGGAGCGGCCTTGTGTCGCGAATGGGCTGCGCAGCAGCCCCGGGATTTCAGCACAAATGCACAAATTGCCGGGGCTGCTTCGCAGCCCTTTCGCGACACAAGGCCGCTCCTACAAAGGACCGCGCAGGCCAGGGCAAAGCGCTCAGCGTGCGCCGATACCCTCGGCATGCATGATCTGCGCAATGATCGGCACCGGAGTCATCAGGTGCGAACGCATCATGGCGCTGGCGCGCTTGGCGTCCCGGGCCAGAATCACCTCGACCAATGCCGCATGCTCCTGGCGCTTGAGCTCCAGGGCCTGTTCGGAAAACACCGTCTGGGTCAGCCACAGGTGCCGGTAGCGCTCGGCCTGGTCGAACAGGTAGGTGCGCGCCTGCAGCAGGTGCTTGGAGCCGCAGCCTGAGGCAATGGCCGTGTGGAACGCCTTGTGCCGTTCGTCCCATACATCCAGGCGTTGCTCGCGGGTCTTCACTTCCACCACCTTGGCCAGGGTATGCGAGTGGGCCAGTACCGACGCCTCCCAGGCGTCGTCGCCACGTTCGATGGCCAGGGTGATGATCATCGCCTCCAGGTTGGCGCGGGCATCGTAGATGTCGTTCATCTCGTCCAGCGACATGGGCGCCACACGGTAGCCCTTCTGGCTGATCGCGTTGACCAGGTGCTCGGCCACCAGCTGCGACAGTGCTTCGCGCAGCGGGCCCACGCCCAGGTCGTAGCGTTCCTTCAGGGTGCTCATCAACAGCTTTTCTCCGGGCTTGAACACGCCGCGGATGATGTCCTTCTTGAGCCTCTCATACCCGCTGAATGCTGAGTTTTGTCGGGGGGCGAGCGCTTCCAAGGTCCTGTTCCTCAAACGGTTTTGTCGATCATACCGAAAGCATTCGCTGGCGAAAAACAATGGACAAACACGCATTTTGTCTTTGAAAAATAAAAATGTAGACATTTTGCGTTTATGGCGATAATTTTAGCTCGCCCGCACTGATCCAGGTCATGACCGGACGGCGCCACTCACTTTCTCTGCCAGGACACTGCCATGAACGCTTTTACGCAGATCGACGAACTTGTGATGCCACTGCCGCTCGAACCGCGTGGTTTCACCATCGCCCCCTCGAAACAGTCGCCGCGCCTGCTTGAGCTCACCTTTGCCCGCGAAACGGTCGAAGCGTTCGTCCAGGCTGTTGCCCAGTGGCCGGTGCAGGCGCTGGAGTACAAGTCGTTCCTGCGCTTCCGGGTTGGCGAGATCCTCGACGAGCTGTGCCAGGGCACCCTGCGGCCGGTGCTGCTCAATACCATCCTCAACCGCGCCAGCGGCGGCATGCTGATCACCCCGGTCGGCCTGGATGACGTGAGCCAGGCCGAGGACATGGTCAAGTTCACAACCGCCTGCGCGCACCTGATCGGCCGCTCCAACTACGACGCCATGAGTGGCCAGTTCTACGCCCGCTTCGTGGTGGTCAACACCGACAACTCCGACAGCTACCTGCGCCAGCCGCACCGGGTCATGGAGCTGCACAACGACGGCACCTTCGTCAACCAGATCACCGACTACGTGCTGATGCTGAAGATCGACGAAAAGAACATGGAAGGCGGCAACTCGCTGCTGCTGCACCTGGACGACTGGGAACAGTGCGACGAATTCTTCCGCCACCCGCTGGCCCGTCGCGAGATGCGCTGGACCGCACCGCCAAGCAAGAAGGTGTCCGAGGATGTGTTCCACTCGGTATTCGACACCGATGCCGAAGGCCGCCCGACCATGCGCTACATCGACCAGTTCGTGCAGCCGGAAAACTACGAGGAGGGCATCTGGCTGAACGCCTTGTCCGAATCGCTGGAAGGCAGCGAGAAGAAGCTTTCGGTACCGGTTGGCGTGGGTAGCTTCCTGCTGATCAACAACCTGTTCTGGCTGCATGGCCGCGACCGCTTCACGCCGCACGAAGGCCTACGCCGCGAGCTGATGCGCCAGCGCGGCTACGTGGCCTTCCCCAAACCGCTGTACCAGCGCGGGCAATAATGACAGGGCGCGGGGCGGGCGCCCGCCCACGCGCCTTTGCACAAAACGATGCCACCAGGGCCCGCGCGGGCCTTGGTGAGCCAGTCAGGCAATGCCTGCGTGTGAGGTAAGGCTGTGTACGATTTCATCATCATTGGCGGTGGCATTGTGGGCATGTCCACGGCCATGCACCTGATCAAGGTCTACCCGGATGCGAAGATTCTCCTGCTGGAGAAAGAGTCCGGCCCGGCCCGCCACCAGACCGGCCACAACAGCGGCGTGATCCACGCCGGCGTGTATTACACCCCCGGCAGCCTCAAGGCGCGCTTCTGCCTGGAAGGCAACAAGGCCACCAAGGCCTTCTGCACCCAGCACGGTATCCGCTTCGATGAGTGCGGCAAGCTGCTGGTGGCCACCAACGACCTGGAAATGCAGCGCATGAAGGCGCTGTGGGAGCGCACCGCGGCCAATGGCCTTGAGCGCTACTGGCTGTCGGCGGCCGAGCTGCGCGAGCGCGAGCCCAATATCGTTGGCATGGGCGGCATCTTCGTGCCCTCCAGCGGCATCGTCAATTACGCCGAAGTGACTGCGGCCATGGGCGCCGAGTTCCAGCGCGCCGGCGGTGAAATCCGCTATGGCGCCGAGGTGGTCGGCCTGCAGGAGCTGGCCAGCGAAGTGGTCGTGCGCACGCGTGGCGACCATCATGACGATGAGTTGCGCAGTCGTTTCCTGGTGACCTGCTCGGGCCTGATGGCCGACCGCGTGGTGAGCATGCTGGGCCTGCGTACCGAATTCGTCATCTGCCCGTTCCGTGGCGAGTACTACCTGCTGCCCAAGCAGCACAATCAGATCGTCAACCACCTGATCTACCCGATTCCCGACCCGTCCATGCCGTTCCTGGGCGTGCACCTGACACGCATGATCGACGGCACCGTCACCGTTGGCCCCAACGCCGTGCTGGCGATGAAGCGCGAGGGCTACCGCAAGCGCGATGTCAGCCCCAGCGACCTGTTCCAGACCTTGACCACCCCCGGCATCCTCAAGGTGCTGGCGAAGAACTTCCGCCCTGGCCTGATCGAGATGAAGAACTCGCTGTTCAAGGGCGGCTACCTCAAGCAGGTCCAGAAGTACTGCCCGAGCATCACCAAGGCCGACCTCACGCCTTACCCGGCCGGTGTGCGAGCCCAGGCCGTGTCGCGTGACGGCAAGCTGATCGACGACTTCCTGTTCGTCAACACCGCTCGCAGCGTCAACGTGTGCAACGCACCGTCGCCGGCCGCCACCTCCGCCATCCCGATCGGCGCCTACATCGTCGACAAGGTATGCGAGCAGGTTGGCCGCCAGGGCGGCAGTTTCCCCAAGGCCGACCTGGCGCCTCGTCAGCGGGCTGCCGGCTGACCTACCCGTAATACGTTCTGCGGTTTCGTTTTACTCAACCCGTACTGCCCTACTCACCACCTGGGGCAGGGCGGGCTTTTTCGCGCCTGCGTCGGTGACGTGCAAGCCGGCGGCCCCTGCGTGGGCATGACAAAAACAACAAGGTAGCGCCATGCAAACCCACAAGAACAATTTGAGTCATGGATTGAAATCCCGGCATGTCACCATGCTGTCCATTGCCGGCGTGATCGGTGCCGGCCTGTTCGTCGGCTCCGGCCGTGCGATTGCCGAAGCAGGGCCCGCCACCATCCTGGCCTATATCCTGGCCGGCGCGCTGGTGGTGCTGGTGATGCGCATGCTGGCCGAAATGGCCGTTGCCTCGCCGGACACCGGTTCGTTCTCTACCTATGCCGACCTCGCCATCGGCAAGTGGGCCGGCTACACCATCGGCTGGTTGTACTGGTGGTTCTGGGTACTGATCATCCCCATCGAGGCCAATATCGCCGCCACCATCATCAATTCCTGGGTCCCGCAGCTGGAGATCTGGGTCTTGTCGTTGGTGATTACTCTATTGCTGACTGCCACCAACCTGTTCAGCGTGAAGAACTACGGTGAGTTCGAGTTCTGGCTGGCGTTGGTGAAGGTGGTGGCCATTGTCAGTTTCATCGCGCTGGGGGTGTGTGCCATCTTCGGCCTGCTGCCAGGCTCTGGTGTCAGCGGCGTGTCGCGCCTGTGGGATAGCGGCGGCTTCATGCCCAACGGTTTTGGTGCGGTGCTCAGCGCCATGCTGATTACCATGTTCTCGTTCCTCGGCGCCGAGGTGGTGACCATCGCCGCGGCCGAATCCAACGAAGCGGGCAAGCATATTTCCAAGGCCACCAACTCGGTGATCTGGCGGATCACCCTGTTCTATATCCTGTCGATCTTCATCGTCATCGCGCTGGTGCCGTGGACCGACCCGCGCCTGGCCACCGAAGGTTCCTATGTCACGGTGCTGGACACCCTGGGCGTGCCGAATGCCAAGGCCATCATCGACTTCGTGGTGCTTACGTCGGTGACCAGCTGCCTCAACTCGTCGCTGTATACCGCGTCGCGCATGGTCTACTCGCTGAGCCGCCGCGGTGATGCGCCGGCCTGTGCCCAGGTGACCAGCCGCAGCGGCACCCCCGTGGTAGCTGTGCTGCTGTCCACTGGCGCAGCTTTCCTGGCAGTGATCGCCAACTACCTGGTACCGGCCAAGGTGTTCGGCTTCCTCATGGCAAGCTCCGGCGCCATTGCCTTACTGGTGTACCTGGTGATCGCCGTTTCCCAGCTGCGCCTGCGCCAGCGCCTGACCGCACAGGGCAAGACACTGGGCTACCGCATGTGGCTGTTCCCGTGGCTGACGTGGGGCGTGATCCTCTTCATCAGCGGCGTGCTGGTACTGATGCTGTTCCGCCCGGATCACCGCCTGGAAGTGGTATCGACCATGGTGCTGGCGGTACTGGTGGTGTGTTCGGGCCTTCTGGTCACACGGCGCCGGGCGCGCGAGGTGGTGGTTGGCCGCGTAGGGCAGGGCGCCTGAGCCGTTCGGCCTGAAGACAGACGAGCAAGTCGCATCAGGCTGTGAGAGGATGTCCACCATCACAGCCAGGACCCCGAACGCAGCCTGATGAAGACACCCAAAAGAATCGAACCCCTGATCGAAGACGGCCTGGTCGACGAAGTACTGCGGCCGTTGATGAGTGGCAAGGAAGCCGCCGTGTATGTGGTGCGCTGTGGCAGCCAGGTGCGCTGCGCCAAGGTTTATAAAGAAGCCAACAAGCGCAGTTTCCGCCAGGCTGCCGAGTACCAGGAAGGCCGCAAGGTTCGCAACAGCCGTCAGGCCCGGGCGATGGCCAAGGGCAGCAAGTACGGCCGCAAGGAAGCCGAAGACGCCTGGCAGAACGCCGAAGTGGCGGCGCTGTTCCGCCTGGCCGGCGCTGGCGTGAGGGTTCCCAAGCCTTACGATTTCCAGGACGGCGTGCTGTTGATGGAGCTGGTGACGGATGCCGACGGTGACGCGGCGCCACGCCTGAACGACGTGCACCTCGAGGCCGAGGATGCCCGGGCGTTCCATGCCTTCGTCATTCGCCAGATCGTGCTGATGCTGTGTGCCGGGCTGGTGCATGGCGACCTGTCGGAGTTCAACGTGCTGCTTGGCCCGGACGGGCCGGTGATCATCGACCTGCCGCAGGCGGTGGATGCCGCGGCCAACAACCATGCCTTCAGCATGCTGCAGCGCGATGTGGCCAACATGGCCCATTATTTCGGGCGCTTTGCGCCGGAGCTGAAAAGCACCCGGTATGCGCAGGAAATGTGGGCCTTGTACGAGGCGGGCGAACTGCGCCCGGACAGCCCGCTGACGGGGCTGTTCGAGGATGACGAGCATGCGGCTGACGTGGCCGGGGTGATGCGCGAGATCGATGCGGCCCGGCTGGATGATGCGCGCCGGCGCGCCGCGCGGGCCGAGGCTGAGCATGGGGCGGCCAGGGCAGAGGAGCCTGCGCCGCCCTGGCTGCAATAATAGGTTGCCTGCACTGGCCTCTTCGCGGGTAAACCCGCTCCCACAAGCACAGCGCGAATCCTGTGGGAGCGGGTTTACCCGCGAAGAGGCCGGCACAGGAAAAATGCAGCCATTGCCTTTGACGCAAGACAATATCTCGTCATCTGGCCTTTTCACTGGCGCGCGACAGGCATAAGGTATACGCCGTTCAAATTCCCTGGAGCTGTCATGTCCAACCAATTCCCGTCCGTTCGTCCACGCCGCCTGCGCCAGAATGAGTCCCTGCGCACGATCTTCCAGGAAACCGAGTTCCGCCTTGAAGACCTGATCCTGCCGATCTTCGTCGAAGAGGGCATCGATGACTTCGTGCCGATCACCAGCATGCCGGGAGTCAACCGCATCCCCGAGAAGCTGCTGGCCCAGGAAATCGAGCGCTATGCCCGCGCCGGTATCAAGTCGGTGATGACCTTTGGCGTTTCGCACAACCTGGACGCCGTCGGCAGCGACACCTGGAACGAAAACGGCCTGGTCGCGCGCATGTCGCGCATCTGCAAGGACACCGTGCCGGAAATGGTGGTGATGTCCGACACCTGCTTCTGCGAATACACCAGCCACGGCCACTGCGGCGTGCTGCACGACCACGGCGTGGACAACGACGCCACCCTGGCCAACCTGGGCAAGCAGGCGGTCATCGCCGCTGCTGCCGGTGCCGACTTCATTGCCCCGTCGGCGGCGATGGACGGCCAGGTCCAGGCCATCCGCAGCGCGCTGGATGGTGCCGGCTTCCACGACACCGCGATCATGGCCTATTCCACCAAGTTCGCCTCGTCGCTGTATGGCCCGTTCCGTGAAGCCGGTGGTACCGCGCTGAAGGGCGACCGCAAGAGCTACCAGATGAACCCGATGAACCGCCGCGAAGCCGTGCGTGAGTCGCTGCTCGACGAGCAGGAAGGGGCGGATGTGCTGATGGTCAAGCCGGCCGGTGCCTACCTCGACGTGATTGCCGATATCCGTGCCGCCTCGCGCCTGCCGCTGGCGGCGTACCAGGTGAGCGGCGAGTACGCGATGATCAAGTTCGGCGGCCTGGCTGGCGCCATCGATGAAGGCCGGGTGGTGCGTGAAAGCATTGGCGCGATCAAGCGTGCCGGTGCCGACCTGATCCTCACCTACTTCGCCATGGACCTGGCCCGCGAAGGCATCTGACCGCGAGCCGTTGCCCATGCAAGCCGCTGCCATCGCAGCGGCTTTTCTTTGCCTGCGCCGCAACCGGTGAGGAAAAGCACAAAAAAACCGTAAGCGCTGAATTATTTAGTGTCCCGTTGTATCTCATCCCTTAGAGCATTCATCGACAGGGATACGGACATGAAACCTCGCAAGAAAAGCCTCCAGCCAATCGGCCTGAAGGACATCACCATTGTCGACGACGCCAAGATGCGCAAGGCAATCACCGCGGCAGCCCTGGGCAATGCCATGGAGTGGTTCGACTTCGGCGTCTACGGCTTCGTCGCCTACGCCCTGGGCAAGGTTTTCTTCCCCAATGCCGACCCGAGCGTGCAGATGATCGCGGCGTTGGCCACGTTCTCGGTGCCGTTTCTGATCAGGCCTCTGGGCGGGCTGTTCTTCGGTGCCTTGGGTGACCGCTTCGGGCGGCAGAAAATCCTCGCTGCGACCATCGTGATCATGTCGCTCAGCACCTTCGCCATCGGCCTGATACCGTCCTATGCCAGCATCGGTATCTGGGCGCCGATCCTGCTGCTGCTGGCCAAGATGGCCCAGGGCTTCTCGGTGGGGGGCGAGTACACCGGCGCGTCGATCTTCGTCGCCGAATATGCCCCAGACCGAAAACGGGGGTTTCTCGGCAGTTGGCTGGACTTCGGCTCGATTGCCGGGTTCGTGTTGGGTGCCGGTGTGGTGGTGTTGATCTCTACGGTGCTGGGTGAGGACAAGTTCCTCGAGTGGGGTTGGCGCCTGCCGTTCTTCCTCGCCTTGCCGCTGGGCATCATCGGCCTGTACCTGCGCCATGCGCTGGAGGAGACGCCAGCCTTCCAGCAGCACGTCGACAAGCTGGAGAAAGGCGACCGCGAAGGCCTGGCGACCGGGCCCAAGGTGTCGTTCAGGGAAGTGGCCACCCAGCACTGGCGCAGCCTGGTGACCTGCATTGGCGTGGTGATCGCCACCAACGTCACCTACTACATGCTGCTCACGTACATGCCCAGCTACCTGTCGCACAACCTGCACTACAGCGAAGACCATGGCGTGCTGATCATCATCGCGATCATGGTCGGCATGCTGTTCGTGCAGCCGATGATCGGGCTGCTCAGCGACAAGTTCGGCCGTCGACCGTTCATCATCGTCGGCAGTATCGGCCTGTTGGTGCTGGCAATCCCGGCATTCATGCTGATCAACAGCGGCGTGCTGGGGGTGATTTTTGCCGGGCTGCTGATCATTGCCGTGCTGCTGAACTTCTTCATCGGTGTGATGGCCTCGACGCTACCGGCAATGTTCCCCACGCACATCCGCTACAGCGCCCTCGCCAGCGCCTTCAATATCTCGGTGCTGATCGCCGGCCTCACCCCGACTATCGCCGCCTGGCTGGTGGAAAGTACTGGCAACCTGTACATGCCGGCCTATTACCTGATGGTGATCGCCGCGGTGGGGCTGGTCACCGGCCTGACCATGAAGGAAACGGCCAACAAACCGCTGCGCGGCGCTGCACCGGCAGCATCGGATATCGAGGAGGCGCGTGAGCTGCTGCAGGAGCACCACGACAACATCGAGCAAAGGATCGAGGACATCGATGCGCAGATTGCCGAACTGGAGGCCAAGCGCAAGTTGCTGGTGCAGCAGCACCCGCGCATCGAGTGATCAGTGTGGCATGTAGCCACGCTGCCAGGTCCGTGGAATGAACCGCGACACCAGGGCCAGCACGCAGGCCAGCGCACAGCTGCCGGTCAGTGCCTGCAGGCCCAGGTGGTGCTCCAGCCAGGCACCCAGCGCGGCGCCCAGCAGCATGCCGGCCCAAGGCACCAGTTGCACCCGCCAGCCATCGCGCCGCTCGCCCAGCAGCCAGCGCCCCAGCCCACGACCGAAGCGTGACAGGGCGCCGGTGACGTAGGTCAGGCCGATGGGCAGGCCGTTCACCTGCTCGACCACGGCATTGATCATGCCCATGGCCAGTGTGGCAGCGAGCAGCGCTGGAAAGGTGGCTGCCAAGGGCCATGCGGCTGCAAAGCCCAGCAGGGCGGCGACCACCAGCAGCACCGGCCACGCCCGACGGCGGAAAGCGCGCGCCAGCAGCACGCCCAGGGCATTGCCGACGACGAAGCCCAGCACAGCAGCACTCAGGCGCAGCACCAGGGCCAGGTCCGCATCGCTGATGGCAACGGCCAGGCGCGTGGTGTTGCCACTCATGAACGACACGAAGTCGCCCAGCGCCAGCAGGCCGATGGCATCGGTCATGCCGGCAAGTACGGACAGGCCGGCGACCAGGCCGAGGCCCACGCGACCACGCAGCATCTGCAGGCGCAGCCGCTTGGCTGTGCGCGCGGGAAGGGTGTTGGGCAGCATCCTCGGGAACTCAGCGAGGCATTTCGCGGGCCAGGGTGCTCTTGATGGTGCGCTCCACTACATCGACCAGCACCATGGTCTGGTGGTCCACTTCGATGTTGAGCAGCTCGCCGGCCTTGTAGCTGGGGAAGGTGGTCTGGCGCAGGGTTTCCGGGATCAGGTTGATGGTGATCACGTTGTCCTCGACATCGGCTACGGTCAGGCTGCAGCCGTTGACCCCGATGAAGCCGCGCGGGAACACGTACTTGCCCCATTCCGGTGGCATGCGGAACTTGATGAAGGCGCCGGTTTCCTTGATCGACAGCTCGACGATTTCGGCGGTGGTGGCGATGTGGCCGGCCATCAGGTGGCCGCCGATCTCGGCGTTCATCTTCGCCGAGCGTTCGATGTTGACGCCCTGGCCGGCCTTGAAGTTGCGCAGGTTGGTGCGCTCGAGGGTGGCGGTCATGGCGTCGAACCTGACCTGGGTGCCGTGGATTTCGGTGACCGACAGGCAGGTGCCTTCGACACTGACGCTGGCGCCGATCTTCAGCTCGTCGAGCAGTTCGGGGGTGAGGTCGATGGTGAACTGGTTGTGGCCCGGGTAGGTGGTCACATCAAGCAGAGGGCGGACGGCCTGGACGATGCCGGTGTACATGGAGTTGCTCCTAGGCACGGAAAAGAAAACTTCCGAACGCTATGCCCGTGGAGCGGTAAAAGCAAGCCGGCCATTTGTCTGGACACTTGAAACCCACAGGTATGGTGCACTCTGTCAGCTGGAGGTGACCCTATGGGAGCGGGTTCACCCGCGAAGCAGGCGACGCGGTGGATGGCACCGGCTACGCCGGTGTTCGCGGGCGCGCCCGCTCCCCCAGGTATGGTGCACTCTGTCAGCTGGAGGGGTCCCTGTGGGAGCGGGTTTACCCGCGAAGCAGGCGACGCGGTGGATGGCACCGGCTGCGCCGGTGTTCGCGGGTGAACCCGCTCCCACAGGTACGGCGCATTCCTTCAGCTGGTGGGTCCACCCTGTGGGAGCGGGCATGCCCGCGAAGCAAGCGGCGCGGTGGATGGCACCGGCTACGCCGGTGTTCGCGGGCGCGCCCGCTCCCACAGGTACGGCGCACTCCTTCAGCTGGTGGGGTCCCTGTGGGAGCGGGTTTACCCGCGAAGCAGGCGACGCGGTGGATGGCACCGGCTGCGCCGGTGTTCGCGGGCGCGCCCGCTCCCACAGGTATCGCGTGGCTACCGTTCTGAGCTTCACCGGCGAAGGCAATGGGGCAATTACAATTCAGACATGGCCGCTGCTGTTGACGATCCGCAGGCACAGCGCCTCATACGGGTCCAGGTTCACCATCAGGCGCCCATCCTCGGTCAAATCCCCTTCGACCGTTTCATTGATCATGTCCACCACCGGCCCCGGCGTGAACCCGGTCAGTTGCAGCTCCTCGGCAATCACTTCCTGGCCAAAGTTCAGCGCAGTGATCTGGATGCCACGCCCGGCCGGCAGTTCATGCACCATTACCAGCAAGCCGGGGCTGCTGACTTCAGGTACCAGCACCTGGCGGCTGGTGGCGATGCCATAGGCCTGGCGCACCGCCAGCAGTTTCTTCACCTTGCAGGCAAACGAATCGCCGTTGTCCAGCTGGCTGTCCAGGCTGCCATACAGCGCCCGGGCACGGGGCATGCCACGCACCGACGTCTGGGCCTGCGGCTCCAGCCCGGCCAGGTCGTAGCCGCCGCGGTGAATCCAGCGGGTATCGCCATCCAGCATCCGCTGCGCGACCGCTTCGGCGGGCAAGGGCAGGGCGCCCACCAGGTCCCAGCCGGACAGCGCCACCACCCCCGGCTGCATGGCGTTGTACATGACCAGCAGCAGGTGCACCTTCTGGATCAGCTCGATTTCTGCAACCCCGATCTGCCCGAGGTCGCGGATGCCCAGTGCGGCAGCGATCAGGCTGGCCGTGGTACAGGCTATGCCATTGGTGACGAAGCGCAGGTTGTACGGCGCATGCTCGCCCGACAGCCGTTCGTAGATCTCTTCGCGGATGTGCTCGCGCAGGATGCCGCCGGGCAAGGTCTGGCCTTTGTACAGGTACATGTCATGGGCATGCAGGGTCCAGAAATGGACCAGCTCCACGGTCAGCTCGTCATGGTTCTGCAGGGCATGGATCAGCGAGGCCGGGTCGATGCCAAAGGCATGCATCTCCTTGAGCATCAGGCGCAGGAATTCGGTGTCACCGGTCAGCAGCGCATGCTGGTAGGCCGGCCGGGTAATGAAATCGTAGGACAGGTCGGCACCGCCCCTGGACATCTGCGCGATGTCGTCGAGGGTCAGGTTCAGTTCCTGGAAGCTGAAACCACCGGCCTTGCGGATCATGCCGCCGATCAGCTGGTTGCCGACGATCGACAGTGGGTGGCTTTCCGACCAGGCAGTGCCGCTGGCGCGGGTCTCCACGCCGAGAAAGCCGTTGGCATCCAGGCGCAGGCCGCGTGCACCCAGGCAGTCCAGGGCGTGCAGGGCATCGCCAATGATCATCTGCTGGGCGGCGAAGGTCGGGTCCAGCCAGTTGAGCGACGGCTGGCCTTCCTTGAAGTAGTGCAGGTACACCCAGCGCCGGGTCTTGCCATCCACACCGGTCACCGGCGGCGTGGCGCTCCAGTCGGTTTCCTTCACACCTGGTTCGAAGAAGATCACCCGTTGCAGCTGGCCGACGATGTAATGGCGGGCCTTGAGCTCGTCGCACTGGGCCGGCAGCAGGTTGACCGCGTCGCGCCCGGCAGGCACTTCGGGCAGCAGCGGCCAGTCTTCCTCGCGGATTTCGACCATGTGGTACAGCCCCGGGTAGGAGCCGTGGGCCAGCTCGGCCAGGCGGAAGTCGGCACCCTTGCCCGTGTGCGAGGGGATCAGGTCGTCGATGGTCACGGCGTTGTGTGCGGCGGCCATGCGGCTCATCTGGATCAGCTCCTGCTCGCTGCCGTACAGCGGGTCGATGTCGAAACTGATGCGGTCGAAGTTGCCGTCCACGCTGGGGGTGAGTTCACGGCCACGAATGCCGCCGGACAACTTTATCGGGCCGGTGTGCAGGCCCTGGATGCCGATCTCCGACAGGCGCTTCCACAGCGCTTCGTGGGCCAGGGCAGCGAGCACCGAACAGCCTTCGGGGGCGATAATGGCGTCGGGGTAGACGGTCAGCCAGACCGAAGCGATTTCAGTGGCGCGGCGGGGCTGGGCTTCGGCGTAGGGTTGTTGCCACAGGCGCGACTGGCCCGAGTACAGGTGGGTGCGTTGCTGGGAGGCCCTGAGCATGGCGCGGTCTTCGAGCCATTTGACGTATGACGGGTCGGGTTGGGTCATTTCGCGTCCTCTTTGCGTGTCGGCAGCGGCTCAGGTTATGACGGCTGTGGCGGCTGATCGTTCGGCTTGAGTATGGTTTGGCTGCTTCGCGGGCACGCCCGCTCCCACAGGATCTCCACACACGTTGAGAACAGTGCAATACCTGTGGGGACGGGCATGCCCGCGAAGAAATCCCCACTGATCAAGGTTTGCGAATACGCAACTACCGTGTGGGCTTGCTGATCTGTTTGCCAGCCTGGGAGGCGACTTCCAGGGCTTGGCCGTCCCGTTGCTTGCCTTGCCGAGCCAGGCCTTCGAGCTGCGGAATCAGCATGCCCTCCGGCAAATGACGCCAGAACCGCCCGGGCATGTGCAGGCGCAAGGCGTCGGGGTTGAGGCGGGCAGGGTTGAAGGTATGGCGATAGTAGGTGCGCCACAATTCGGCGCCAGGGTCTTCGGCGTTGCGGGCCCACTGGCGCCAAGGCTCGGGGCACTGGCGCTGGTAGTCGAATGCCTGGCCATCGAAGCGTATGCCGTCGTGCGCCGTGGCAATCATCCAGCGCAAACGCCCCAGGCGGTCGGCGAAATGCGCACTGGCGCTTTCCAGAATGTCATGCGCCGGCTCGTGATAGGCCACCAGGTCGAGTTGCAGCTGTTCAGCCAATACTTCGGGTAGTGGCACGAAGCGTACAAACGCATGCAGGTGGTGCGCTTCGCGATTGACCTGCTTGATCCGTCTTTGCAGCTCGCTGCCCAGTCGGTCACCCGCCAGCATTGCAGTGCGGTCGCCATGGGCCACCCGCCAAAGTACCTCGTAAAGCAGGTTCCAGCGGTGCTCGCCACGGTAGCGGGCGGCCTGTTCCAGCTGGCTCAGCAGCGCCGCTGGCACCTTGGCGCGAAAAGGACCGGAGCCTTCCGGCAGCGCTGTCGGTACGGCCAGCAAATCAGCCACCGGCCCTTGTGCCCAGGTAACTTCCGACGGGTCGATGCCATGCCCCAACAACACCCGGGCCTGGTCACGCCAGGTGGCGAACAGGCCGTCGCAGTCGAGCGCGATCATCCCCACAAGCCCATCTGCACCGGCGCCTGCGGCTCACGCAAGCGCGCCCTCAGCAGGCCGCTGCGCAGCTCGGCCTGGGCCGGGCGGTAGTCGCTGGTGACAATGAACGGCCGCGCCTTGTCCAGCACGCAGCGCAGCTGGATCAGGTCATCGTAGCGAATGCGCCGTTCGCGTCGCAGGGCTACCAGGCGCTGCACGCTGCGCAGGCCGATGCCGGGGATGCGCGCCAGTAGCGCCGGCTCGGCACGGTTCACGTCCAGCGGGAACACTTCGCGGTTGGCCAGCGCCCAGGCCAGCTTGGGGTCGATGTCCAGTGCCAGGTTGCCGCTCTGGCCCAGTAGCTCGCCGGCCTTGTAGCCATAGCCACGTAGCAGGAAGTCAGCCTGGTACAGGCGGTGCTCGCGCAGCAGCGGTGGTGCGGCCAGGGGGACGCTGCCGGGGCTGTCAGGGATGGGGCTGAAGGCAGAGTAATACACGCGCTTGAGGCCATAGCCTTGGTACAGCGATTCGGCATTGCGCAGCAATGTGCTGTCATCGGTGCTGTCGGCCCCGACGATCACCTGGGTGCTTTGCCCGGCCGGGGTAAAGCGTGGCGCCTTGGGTTCGTGGGCCACGGCTTGCTGGCCCTGGTGGATCACGCCCATGGCCTGGCGAATGGTGTGCGCCTGTTTCTCCGGTGCCAGGCGTTTCAGGCTGGCGTCGGTCGGCAGCTCGATGTTGACGCTGAGCCGGTCTGCCAGGCGCCCGGCCTCTTCGATCAGCAACGGGTCGGCATCGGGGATGGTCTTGAGGTGAATGTAACCGCGAAACTCATGTTCTTCGCGCAACAGCTTCGCCACGCGGATCAACTGCTCCATGGTGTAGTCCGCCGAGCGGATGATGCCGGAGCTGAGGAACAGGCCGCTGATGCAGTTGCGCCGGTAGAAGTCCAGGGTCAGCCGGACCACTTCCTCGGGGCTGAAGCGCGCGCGTGGCACGTTGCTGGAGCGGCGGTTGACGCAGTACTGGCAGTCGTAGAGGCAAAAGTTGGTCAGTAGCACCTTGAGCAGCGAGACGCAGCGCCCATCGGGAGTGTAGCTGTGGCAGATGCCCATGCCATTGGTAGCACCCAGGCCATCAGCCCCGCGCGAGTTGCGCTTGGGCGCGCCGCTGCTGGCGCAGGATGCGTCGTACTTGGCAGCATCGGCAAGGATGCCGAGTTTGGCGATGAGTTGCATGGGGCTGACCTGTGATACTGAATATTCATACAGTATTTTGAGATGTGACGGATTGCAAGCGATTGTGCGCCGGCCATGCCCGACTACCTTGGCGGGCAGGAACCTGGACTGCCCCCGAAAAAGTGGCGCGATCCTCTGTGGGAGCGACACAAGGCCGCTCCCACAGGGATAGCGCGTAGCTTGAGCTCGGCGCCAAACCTTTGGGAGCAATCGTGCCCGCGAAGTCCTGCAGAAACGTTGGCAGGCACTAAGGCGAGCCCGTCCAGGCGAAGTGGTAGACGTGGCTGGGGGCCGTGGCCTGGCACTGGCCGTTATCGGCATCGGCACCGACCACATACCACTCTGCGCGCGAGGTCTCGCCCAGCCTGCGTGCCTTGTCGGCACTGAAGCAGCGGCCCAGTTCCGAAGCCGGGACCAGGGCGAAGGCCGTGGGGTTGTGACGCAGCCAGTAAGCGGCCGTGTCCGCCCTGGACTGGCCGGTGAAACCGAAGTGCACGATCGGTTGCCGGGCAAACAGCCAATGCCCCTCGCGCCAGTTGACCAGCACCAACTCGGCGCCGCCGGTGGCCCGTGCGGCTTCACTCATCAATGTTTCATGCGGGTTGCGGCCTTCCTTCAGCGGCTCGACGAAGCCGCGTGCGAACCACAGCGCGAACCATGCCAGGGCCACGGCAGTGAACGCCTTGCGCCAGGCTGGCCGGCGCTGCAGCCAGCGCTTGAGCAGCCACGGCAGCAGTGGCGCGATGGCCAGCACCAGGCCCGGCAGCGCCGGGAAGATATACAGCTTGCGCTTGCCGCTGCTGAGGCTGAAAAACAACAGCACGAGCACCACCCAGCCGAGCAGCAGCAGAAAGCGCCCGTCGCGTTTTTGCAGCTGCCGGCGCCAGGCCGGTACCAGCCAGGGCAGGGCCAGCACCGGTGGCAGCCAGTATTTGGGGATGACCTTGACGAAGAAGTACCAGAACGGTTCGCGATGGTCCCAGGCATTGGCATAGCGGCTGGCGGTCTGGCGCAGGAGTATTTCCTTCAGGTAGGCCAGCTCCGCCGCGCCACCACCATGGGCGATCGAAACCAGCAATGGCAGCAGCCACACCGCGCAACCGGCCAGCAGCCACGCCAGCCCCAGGCTCCAGCGCCAACCCTGGCCGGGCATGGCCACCACCCCGTGCCAGCGGTGCCGCACCGCCCAGGCATAGGGCAGCAATAGCAGCGCCGGGACAAAGCCCACGCCCTTGCTGATGATGCCCAGACCCATCGCCGCGCAGGCCAGGTAGAACCAGCCCCAGGCCGGCCCGAGCAGCAAGTGGCGCAGCATGCCGTAGAAACCCAGTGCCACCCACAGGCACAGGAAGCTGTCGATCTGCCCGGTGCGCAGGATGCTGTAGCTCTGGTAGGTGGCCAGGAACAACAAGGCGGCGATCACGCCGATGCGCCGGTTCCACAGGCGCCGCCCCAGGTCATGCAGCACCCAGGTAATGGTCGCCGCCGACAGCAGCCCTGGCAGGTACAGGGCAACCTTGGGCGAGCCGGAGAGGTGGCTGAACAGGGCCACGGTCCACATGAACAGCGGCGGCTTGTCGCCGTAGATTTCCGCCGCCCGGTGCGGGATGAACCAGTTGCCGCTCTGCAGCATTTCCAGGGCGACGCCGAGAAAGCGTTCTTCATCCACGTTCATTGGCTGGCGCCAGCCGATACCCGCGCCCACCAGCAACACCGCGAGGGCAATCAGGGCCAGGCGTTCGGCCCCGAGCGTGTTGAACCTAGGCAAGGGCTATTCCTTCTGTTCCTGGTGGCGGGCGATCAGCTGCAGGTTGCGCAGGTAGACCAGGAAGCCGAAGCTCTGGCCGATGATGAACACCGGGTCCTGGCGATAGATGGCGTAGGTCAGCAGCAGCGCGCTGCCGAGCATGCTCAGGTACCAGAAACCCACCGGGATCACGCTGCGGCGCTTGAACTCGCTGTACAGCCACTGCAACACGAAGCGCCCGGTAAATACGGCCTGGCCGGCGAAACCGATGACCAGCCACAGGGTTTCGCGGGTCATCCTTCGAACTCCTGGGGGCGCGTGTCCAGGCGGGTGCGACGGATCAGCCACCAGACCCCGAACAGGTCGAGGATGCCGACCAGGGCGCGGTCCAGGTTGCCGTACTTGGACACCCCGGCCTGACGTGGCCTGTGGTTCACCGGGTGCACCAGCATGCGGCCGTTGTGGCGCAGGATCAGCGCCGGGATGAAGCGGTGCATGTGGTCGAAGTAGGGCAGGCGCAGGAAGGCCGCGCGCTCGATCAGCTTCAGCCCGCAGCCGGTGTCTGGCGTGGCGTCCTTGAGCAAGCGGCTGCGCAGGCCGTTGGCAAGCCGCGACGCCCAGCGTTTGCTGGCGCTGTCGCGGCGGTTGACCCGGTGCCCGGCCACCAGCTTGACGCCGCCGGCCAGGTCCTGGTTGGCGCGCACCAGGGCCAGCATGCCGGGGATGTCCGCCGGGTCGTTCTGGCCGTCACCGTCCAGGGTCGCCAGCCAGCGCCCGCGCGCCGCCTGGGCGGCATGCCACAGCGAGGTGCTCTGGCCCAGCGAGCGCTCGTGACGGAGGATGCGCAGTTGCGTGTAGCCCTGGCTTTTCAGTTGCAGCAGTACGCTCAGGGTGCGGTCGCTGCTGCCGTCATCGACCACCAGTACTTCATGGTCTTCAGCCGCCAGTGCGGTGCGTATTTCCATCAAGAGTGACGGCAGGTTGTCGACCTCGTTCCTGGCGGGAATGAGCACCGAGAGGTCAAGTGGATCTGTCATGAGGCTACCTGTGATCTTGTTGTGATTGCGCGGCTCAGACCCGGTAGAAATCCCGGTACCAGCCAACGAAGGCGTTGACGCCGTGTTCCAGCGATGTGCCGGGGGTGTAGTCGATCCAGCGTGCCAGCGAGCCGACGTCGGCCCAGGTTTCCAGCACATCACCTGCTTGCAGCGGCAGGTAGTCGCGTCGGGCCTTGATGCCCAAGGCACGCTCCAGGCATTCGACGAAATGCAGCAGGCGTACCGGCTGGCCTCGGCCGATGTTGAACAGCTGGCAGGGCGGCTGCCCCTCGGCCGGCAGTGGCGGCTTCAGGCGCAGGCGCACAATGCTCTCGACGATGTCGTCGATGTAGGTGAAGTCGCGCCCCATCAGGCCGTTGTTGTAGACCTCGATCGGCCGGCCCTCGAGGATGGTGCGGGTGAACTTGAACGGCGCCATGTCGGGGCGGCCCCAGGGGCCGTATACGGTAAAGAAGCGCAGGCCGGTGGTCGGCAGCTGGTACAGGTGCGCGTAGCTGTGCGCCATCAGTTCATTGGCGCGCTTGCTGGCGGCATACAGCGACAACGGTTGCTCGACCGGGTCGTCGACGCTGAACGGCAGCTTGGCGTTGGCGCCGTACACCGAACTGCTGGAGGCATAGATCAGGTGGCAAGGCGGCTGCTGGCGGCAGGCCTCGAGGATGTTGAGAAAGCCGACCAGGTTGGCTTGGCCATAGGCGCCGGGGTTGTCCAGCGAATAGCGCACCCCGGCCTGGGCTGCCAGGTGGATCACCTCACTGAACGCCTGGCCGGCGAACAGCTGTTGCAGTTCGCTCGGGTTGGCGATGTCGAGCGTGTGGAAGCGGAAATTGGCAAAGCCGAACAGCTGCTGCAGGCGCGCCAGCTTCAGCTGGACGCTGTAGTAGGCATTGAGGTTGTCGATGCCGACCACCTCGATGCCTGCTTCGCACAGGCGCCGCGCAACGTGGTAGCCGATGAAGCCGGCCACGCCGGTAATCAGTACGGGCATGCTGGCTGCACCTGGCCACGGCCGATGCCGTAGTAAGTCAGGCCGGCGGCGGCCATGTGTTCGGGTTCGAACAGGTTGCGCCCGTCGAACACCACCCGGTCGGCCAGCTGTTGCGGCACCTTGTCCAGGTTGAGCACGCGGTAATCCTGCCATTCGGTGACGATCACCAGGGCATCGGCGCCGTGCAGAGCATCGTCCTTGCACGGCACCAGTTGCAGGTCGGCGCGCGGGCCATAGTGCCGCTGGATTTCTTCCATGGCCTGCGGGTCATGGGCCTGCACCCGCGCGCCGGCGGCCCACAGCGCTTCCAGCAGGACCCGGCTGGAGGCCTCGCGGATATCATTGGTATTGGGCTTGAACGACAGCCCCCACAAGGCGAAGACCTTGCCCCGCAGACCGCGTGGGTAGTGGCGCTGGATCTTGCTGAACAGCCGGCCCTTTTGCTGCTCGTTGACCGACTCCACCGCACGCAGCAGTTGCGGCTCGAAGCCTTCGGCCTCGGCGCTGCGGCGCAGGGCTTGCAGGTCCTTGGGGAAGCACGAGCCGCCAAAACCGCAGCCGGCATAGATGAAGTCGTAGCCGATGCGCGGGTCCGAACCGATGCCACGGCGCACCATTTCGATGTCGGCGCCCAGATGCTCGGCCAGGTTGGCGATTTCGTTGATGAACGAGATCTTGGTCGCCAGCATGCAGTTGGCCGCGTACTTGGTCAGCTCGGCGCTGCGCGCATCCATGACCATGAGCTTTTCGCGGTTGCGGCTGAACGGCAGGTACAGCTCGCGCAGCAACTCCACCTCGGCAGGTTCCGCGCCACCGATGATGATGCGCTCCGGGCGCATGCAGTCATCGACTGCCGAGCCTTCCTTGAGGAACTCGGGGTTGCTGACGACGTGGAAGCGGCTGGTATCGGCCACGGCCTGGGCGATGCGCGCCTTGATGCGGTGCACCGTGCCGACCGGCGCGGTGGATTTGTTGACGATCAGCTTGGGGCCGTCGGCATGTTCGAGGATGCTGTCGACTACGGCGAACACGTGCTTCAGGTCGGCGCTGCCATCGGCCTGTGGCGGGGTGCCGACGGCAATGAACTGCAACTTGGCGTAGTTGGCCGCTTCGCTGGCGTCGGTGGTGAAACGCAGGCGACCGCAGGCCAGGTTCTTCTCCAGCATCGGCGCAAGGCCGGGCTCGAAGATCGGGCAATGGCCTGCATTGAGGCTGGCGACCCGCTCGGCGTCGACATCCATGCACAACACCGAGTGCCCCACCTGGGCCAGGCACACTGCCTGGGTGAGGCCGACATAGCCGGTACCGAAAACCGTGACCTTCATTTGACAGCTCCTTGGCGAGAAAGCTGAAAAAAAATGTCACAACGTTGTTTAGATATTGTTACTTGCGCAGGCCGCTGCTACCTGGGCGACGTTCCACAGCTGCTGGCGGAACCAGCGCCGCAACGGGTCGGCATGGGTGCGTTCATGCCATATCTGCATCACCTCGATTGCGGGCAATGGCAGCGGCAGCGGGTACATGCGCAGGTCGTCATCACGCTCGGTGGCTTCGATGGCCAGCGAGCTCAGGCAGGTGAGCAGCAGGTCGGTGCCGCGCAGCAGGCGCGTGGGGGCCACGAAGCTCGACAGGCCAGCCACGACCCGTCGTTGCATGCCCTGGCTGCGCAAGGCGCGGTCGACCAGCCCATCGAGGTCGCCGGTGAGGGTGGTGAGCAGGTGGTCGCTGGCGAGGAAGGTATCCAGGCCCAGGCCTTGGTCCGCGGCTGGATGACTGCGCGAGGCCAGCACAACGAAGTGTTCGGTGAGCAGGCGCTGTTGGTGGAAGGTTTCCGGGAGGTCGGTATAGAACCCGGCAACGGCCAGGTCACAGGTGCCTTTCTCCAGCTCTTCGCGAGGGAGCTGGCCACGGGTGTTGTGGGTGACCAGCGTCAGGTTCGGCGCCTGGCTGCGCAGGATCGGCAGCAGCCTGGGCAACAGCGTCTGTTCTACATAATCGGTGCTGTACAGGTGCAGGCGGGCAGGGCGGGCAAGGAAGTCCTGCCCTTCGCAGCGTTCATAGAAGCCTTCCAGGCCCACTACCAGGCGTTCTACCTCGGGCGCCAGTTCGTGGGCGCGTGGCGTCGGGGTCAGGCCCCTGGGCGCGCGGACGAACAGCGGGTCGCCAAACTGATGGCGCAGCTTGTTGAGCTTGTGGCTGAGCGCGGGCTGGCTCAGCGCCATGCGCTGGGCTGCGAGGGTGGCGTTGCGTTCCTGATACAGCACATGGAACAGGTACAGCAGGTTGAGGTCCTTGCTGGAGATATTCATTTTCTGGATCGCAGACATGAGAGCTTTCGAATTATCGAATCATAGCCTTGCCATTAGCATGAACGCATCCCGCCGATATGAGCGGACAGCTCTTTTTGCCTGATCAGGAGATTGTTGCATGACCAAGATGTCCCGGCTTGCCCTGGCTGTTGCCAGCACCCTGCTTGCCGCCGGCGCCCACGCTGCGCCCAAGGGAGAGGTGCTGGTGCTGTTGTCCAGCGAGCACCAGCTGCCCCTGCAGGACGGCAAGCGCTACGCCACTGGCTACTACCTCAACGAGTTCGGTGTGCCTGCCGACCAATTGCTCAAGGCTGGCTACAAGCTGGTGCTGGTAACCCCCAAAGGTAATGCCCCTAGCGTCGACCAGCGTTCGATCGACCCGCGCTACTTTGCCGGTGATGCGGTGGAGATGCGCCGGATCGAGAAAGTCGTGCAAGGCCTGCCGGGCATTGACGATACCCTGTCGGTGAAAGAGGTCCTGGCAGGTGACCTGGGCCGCTATGCCGGGCTGTTCATCCCCGGCGGCCATGCGCCCTTGATCGACCTGGCCAACAACCCGGACGTGGGCGCCTTGCTGCGGCATTTCCACCAGGCCGGCAAGCCCACAGCCGCCATCTGCCACGGCCCCATCGCCTTGCTCTCGGCCCAGCAGGACCCGGCGAGCTACCAGTCGGCGCTGGCGCGTGGTGAAAAGCCGGCAGCCACCGACTGGCTGTACAAGGGTTACAAAATGACCATCTTCTCCGACCCGGAGGAGCAGGTGTTCGAAGCTTCGCTCAAGGACCAGCGGCTGTTGTTCTACCCGGCCAACGCCGTGGCAATGGCAGGGGGCGACATGGCCTACGCCAAGGCCTGGCAACCCAATGTGGTGGTGGACCGCGAACTGATCACCGGGCAGAACCCGTTCTCGGACAAGGCGCTGGCCAAGGTACTGCTGGAAAAGTTGGCCGGGCAGGCAAAGCCCTCTGATCAAGGCATCTAGACTTACAAGTGGCCTGCATCGGGCAACGCTCGGCAGGCCCATACCATTCAACCGACCACCGCCTCCCCGGAGCGGATGTCCCTCGCTGGCGATGGCCTTCTTTGCAGAGGAGGGCAGGTCATGGACGAGGCAAGGCTTCACGACTTCATGGGCAAGCTGGTGGGCGACATGGGCGCGGCGGCGACCTTGGCCAACGTGATTCTTGGCGATGAGCTGGGGTTGTACCGGGCCATGGCCGACAGCCAGCCGACCACCCCCGAGGCGCTGGCGGAAAAGACCGGCTGCCACCCGCGGCTGGTGCGCGAATGGCTCAGCGCCCAGGCCGCCTCGGGCTACATGGTGCATGACAAGGGCCGTTTCGTGTTGCCCGAAGAGCAGGCCATGGCCCTGGCGCTGGAGGATTCCCCGGCCTACATGGCCGGTGGTGCGGCGGTGGTGGCCGCGCTGTTCCACGACAAGGACAAGCTGGTCGCGGCCATGCGCGGCGATGGCGGGCTGGCCTGGGGCGACCATCACCCCTGCATGTTCAGCGGCACCGAACGGTTCTTCCGGCCGGGTTACCGCACCTTCCTGGTGGCCGAATGGCTACCGGCGCTGGAGGGCGTGGTGGCCAAGCTGCAGGCGGGCGCCAAGGTGGCGGATGTGGGCTGTGGGCATGGCGCTTCCACGCTGGTCATGGCCCAGGCGTTCCCGGCATCCACCTTCGTCGGCTACGACTACCACGGGCCTTCCATCGCCACCGCCAACGAGCGTGCGCGCGAGGCGGGGTTGGCGGGGAGGGTGAGCTTCCAGCAGGCCAGCGCCAAGGACTACCCGGGGCATGACCATGACCTGGTGTGCTTCTTCGATTGCCTGCACGACATGGGCGACCCGGTGGGGGCTGCTAAGCATGCCTACCGTGCGTTGAAGGCCGACGGCACGGTGATGCTGGTGGAGCCTTATGCCGAGGATTCGCTGGAGGGCAACCTGACACCGGTCGGGCGCTTGTTCTATGCGGCGTCGACGTTTATCTGCACGCCGAACTCGTTGTCGCAGGAGGTGGGGTTGGGGCTGGGTGCGCAAGCGGGGGAAGCGCGGTTGCGGGCGGTGTTCGAGGAGGCGGGGTTTGGTCGGTTCCGGCGGGCGACGCAGACACCGTTCAACCTGATTCTGGAGGCTCGGAAGTAGAGGTAAGCCTGTGCCGGCCCTTTCGCGGGCACGCCCGCTCCCACAGGGCCCCACCTGAGGCCGGCGAAAACCCTGTGGGAGCGGGCGTGCCCGCGAAGAGGCCGGGCCTGCAAAAACAGAAGGGGCGCCTTGATGGCGCCCCCTCTGTCTTGCTGCTTAGGCTTCAGCGTCCCAGGGACGATCGCCTTTTTCATCCTTGACGCGGGTCGGCAGGCCCATCACGTCCAGCGCCTTGAGGAACGGCTCTGCTGGCAGCTCCTCGACGTTGACCATGCGCTTGGCATCCCACTCGCCACGGGCGACCAGCAGGGCGGCAGCCACTGGCGGTACACCAGCGGTGTAGGAAATACCCTGGCTGTCGGTCTCGGCGTAGGCTTCTTCGTGGTCGGCCACGTTGTAGATGAACACTTCGCGCGGCTGGCCATCCTTGGTGCCCTTGACCAGGTCACCGATGCAGGTCTTGCCGGTGTAGCCCGGGGCCAGCGAGGCTGGGTCCGGCAGCACGGCCTTGACCACTTTCAGTGGTACCACTTCCAGGCCTTCGGCGGTTTTCACCGGTTGCTCGGAGAGCAGGCCCAGGTTCTTCAGCACGGTGAACACGTTGATGTAGTGCTCGCCGAAGCTCATCCAGAAACGCACGTTCGGCACGTTGAGGTTCTTCGAAATCGAGTGAACTTCATCGTGGCCGGTCAGGTACAGGTTCTGCGAACCTACCACCGGCAGGTCGTCGGTACGCTTGACCTCGAACATGGTGTTGCTGGTCCACTGGCTGTTCTGCCAGCTCCACACTTGCCCGGTGAACTCGCGGAAGTTGATTTCCGGGTCGAAGTTGGTGGCGAAGTACTTGCCATGCGAACCGGCATTGACGTCGAGGATGTCGATCGAGTCAATGCTGTCGAAATACTGTTGCTGCGCCAGCTTGGCGTAGCTGTTCACCACACCCGGGTCGAAACCGACGCCGAGAATGGCGGTAATGTTCTTTGCCTGGCACTCTTCGAGGTGTTTCCACTCGTAGTTGCCGTACCACGGCGGGGTCTCGCAGATCTTGCCCGGCTCTTCGTGGATGGCGGTGTCCAGATAGGCGACACCGGTATCGATGCAGGCACGCAGCACCGACATGTTGAGGAAGGCGGAACCAACGTTGATCACGATCTGCGATTCGGTCTCGCGGATCAGCGCCTTGGTTGCCTCGACATCGAGGGCATTGAGCGAGAAGGCCTGGATGTCGGCGGGTACCTTGAGGCTACCCTTGGCCTTGACGCTGTCGATGATGGCCTGGCATTTGGAGATGTTCCGTGACGCGATGGCGATACGACCCAGTTCGTCGTTATGCTGCGCGCACTTGTGGGCCACCACCTTGGCGACACCTCCTGCACCAATGATAAGAACGTTCTTCTTCAATTTATCCCTTGCTCCTTACTGAAAGCCGGTCTTACGACAGGCTGGAAACGTAGTCTTCGAAACCGAACTCGCGCACCACTTCGACGCTGCCGTCGAGTTGCTTGACCACGATGGATGGCATTTTCAGACCGTTGAACCAGTTTTTCTTGACCATGGTGTAACCCGCCGCGTCGACGAACGACAGGCGATCACCGATGGCCAGCGGACGATCGAATTGGTATTCGCCGAAGATGTCACCGGCCAGGCACGACTTGCCGCAGACCATGTAGGTGTGCGCGCCGTCGCTGGGGGCCATCTTGGCGTTGAGGCGGTAGATCAGCAGGTCGAGCATGTGCGCTTCGATCGAGCTGTCGACCACGGCCAGGTGCTTGCCGTTGTACAGGGTGTCGAGCACGGTCACTTCCAGCGAGGCGCTGTTGGTGATGGCTGCTTCGCCCGGCTCCAGGTACACCTGCACGCCGTATTTTTCCGAGAAGGCTTTCAGGCGCGCGCAGAAGGCGTCCAGCGCGTAGTCTTCACCGGTGAAGTGGATGCCGCCACCGAGGCTTACCCACTCGACCTTGTGCAGCAGGTGACCGAAGCGCTCTTCGATGTGCGTGAGCATCTTGTCGAACAGGCCGAAGTCGCCGTTCTCGCAGTTGTTGTGGAACATGAAGCCGGAGATCTGCTCGATCACCTGTTCGACCTTGGCCGGGTCCCATTCGCCCAGGCGGCTGAACGGGCGGGCAGGGTCTGCCAGCAGGTAGTCGGAGCTGCTGACCTGCGGGTTGACGCGCAGGCCACGGACCTTGCCTTCGGACTGTTCGGCGAAGCGCTGCAGCTGGCCGATCGAGTTGAAGATGATCTTGTCGCAGTTATCGAGCATTTCCTCGACCTCGTCGTCGGCCCAGGCCACGCTGTAGGCGTGGGTTTCGCCGGCGAACTTCTGGCGGCCGAGCTTGAGCTCGTACAGCGACGAAGAGGTGGTGCCGTCCATGTACTGTTGCATCAGGTCGAAGACCGACCAGGTGGCAAAGCACTTGAGGGCGAGCAGCGCCTTGGCACCGGAGTGTTCGCGCACGTAGGCGATCTTCTCCATGTTGCCCAGCAGCTTGGTTTTATCGATGAGGTAGTACGGCGTCTTGATCATTTAAAGGCCCCCGGCCAGGCCGGCCAAAAAAAGGACACGCATTGTGCCTTCACTTGCCGCAGACCGAAAGGGTGGGTTACGCATTTCGTCGTGGTTGACGCTGTTGCGAGAGGATTTTTCCGGTTGCGGCGGGCTCAGTAGAACAGCGGCATGTGACTATCGTAATCAGCAGCCGGGTGCCGCAAGGAGAATCCGATGAGCAACGTTCTGTGCTGGATGGCACGGGCTACGCCCGTGTTCGCGGGTGAACCCGCTCCCACAGGGGCTGCGCTTGCTTCAAACCTTGCACAGTCCTGTTGCTACTTCAATCCTGTGCAGTCCAATCTGTGGGAGCGGGTTTACCCGCGAAGAGGCCGGTACAGGCAACCTCAATCAACCTGCTGCAACCACGCCTGGATCTGCTCCAGCGTGGCGGTAGCCCCGCCGCAAACCACCACCAGCACATTCTGGTACTGCGCCAGGGCGCTCGGTGCATAGGCCAACGCCAAAGCAGCCCCACAGGCAGGCTCCACCAGCACGCGATGGTCCAGCAGGAACCGCTCGCATGCCTCCAGCGCAGCGCGGTCAGTGACCAGATGGCTGTGCACCGGATGCTCCTTCACGCACACCAGCGCCTGGTCTGCCACACGCTTGGCCCCCAGCGAGGTCGCCACCGAGGCAATACGTTCCAGCTCCACCGAATGCCCCGCCTGCATGGCCGCATGCAGCGATGCCGCGCCCTCGGTTTCCACCGCCAGCACCGGCACATCGCCCCAGCCGTTGCGCTGTAGCCCCTCGACCACGCCACTGAGCAAACCACCACCGCCTACCGACAACACCACGGCATCCGGTTTCACGCCGGCCTCGGCGACTTCATCCACCAGGCTGGCATGCCCGGCCCACAGCAGCGGGTCGTCGAATGGGTGAATGAAGGCGTCATCCGGGCCGACCAAGGTCTGCGCCAGGGCGTTGGCCTCTTGCCAGGAGCTGCCATGCACCACCACCTTGGCGCCCTCCAGGCGCAGCAGGTCCTTGGCCCGCTCGGTGGTGGTCTCGGGCACTACCACGGTCACCGGCACGCCGAGCTTGCGCCCGGCATAGGCCACTGCCAGGCCCGCGTTGCCGCCCGAGGAAGACACGAAGTGCCGCGCGCCACGGGCATGGTGCACCTCACAGGCGTGGCCCACGCCGCGCAGCTTGAACGAGCCGCAGGGCTGCAGGGCATCGAGCTTGAGCCAGACGTTGCTGCCCGCGGCCAGCGACAGCGGGCGGGATTCGATCAGGGGGGTATGAATATGCAAGGTCATTGGCTGGCTCCGCGCAGTTGCTCGAGGTAGTTGTAAACGGTGTAGCGGGTCACACCCAGGGCGCTGGCGGCCTTTTCCACGCCGCCCTTGACGATGAACAGGCCACGCTCCTGCATCACGCGCACGGCCTCGACCTTGGCCTGCTTGTTCATCCGCCCCTGGCCGCTGCGCTGCAGGGATGCCTGGATTATCTCGCTCATCAGCAGTTCCATGTCGGCGGGTTCACTGACGGCAGGTGTGGCCCCCAGCGGTTGGAACTGCTGGAGAAAGTTAATGGCGGCATCCAGGCCGGTGACGTCAGTGTTGACGCAAAGGCTGGCGAAGGGGTGGCCGCTGCTGTCACGGAAGATGGCCGTGGCGCTGCGCAGTGTGCGGCCCTTCAGCGTGGTGGGGTAATCGGGCAGCACCACCGGCTCACAGCCGTGCTGATCGGCCGAGGCCTGCATCAGTGCCTTGAAACCCTGGTCCTGTTCCGGGGCGGCGAGGATCGGGCTACCGACGCTGCGGCCAGAAAGGTGGCCGTTGACGATCGCCACCACGGAGTGTTCCGGGTGGTCGAGGTCGTGCAGGAGGATTTCCATGTTGCGCGCGGCAACGCTGCCCAGCGCCTGGATGGCGGCCTTGAGGACGGTGAGGGTGAGCTGGCGTTCTTCGCTGGGGGTGATAGGCATGGCAGATCGTAAAATCAACGTTTTGTGTATTTTTACACATAAAGTTGAATTTTACGATCTATTGTGGACTGCACAGCCCTGTAGGAGCGGCCTTGTGTCGCGATAGGGCTGCGAAGCAGCCCCAGGATTTCAGCGTACAAGCTCAGATTGTTGGGGCTGCTTTGCAGCCCTATCGCGACACAAGGCCGCTCCTACAGGAATTGCGCATCGAGGTAGATAGGCGGCGATGCAGCCCCAGTACTCAGCCCAGGGCCGGAGTACGCGGTGGGATCATCCGACGCGACCCGGTCGCCTCGAAGGCCGCACCAAAGCTCAGCAGCGCATTGTCGCTGTAAGCCCGGCCAGCAAAGGTCAGCCCCACCGGCATCCCGATATCGGCCATCACGCCCATCGGCACCGTCACGGTCGGCACGCCCAGGTGGCGGATCGCCAGGTTGCCGTTGGCCACCCAGATACCGTTGCTCCAGGCGATGTCCGCCGATGCCGGGTTGACGTCGGCATCGGCCGGGCCCACGTCGGCCACGGTGGGGAACAGCACCGCGTCCAGGCCCAGGTTGTCCATCCAGTCTTCCAGGTCGATCTTGCGGGTCTGCTCCAGGCCGCGCAGGCCGTCGGGCAGGGTCTCGATCTGGTCCCAGGTCTTCAGGCCACGCTTGGCCATGTTGACGTACTCGTCCATGCCGGCGGCCAGGTCGTCCTCACGGTTGGGCAGGGTGCCCGGGTCGTGGGGGAAGATCTGCGGCCCGTCGACATCGGCCAGGCGGTTGAGCCTGGGGTCACCGTTGGCGCGCAGGAAGTCGTCGAAGGCCCAGCCCGACAGCTCCCACAGCTCGTCATGCAGGAACTCCTTGCTGACGATGCCGCGGTTGTACACGGTCGGTGCGCCCGGGCGGTCGCCCTCGCAGTTGGACACCAGCGGGAAGTCCACTTCCAGCACTTCGGCACCAGCCGCCTCCAGTGCCTGGCGGGCCTGCTGCCACAGGTCGATCACCGTGGCGCGGGTGTTGATGCGCTGGCCAGTCGGGCCGCCAATGCCAGGCTTCTCGGAAGTACCGGCCTCGGCATCGGCATTGATGTACATGCGCGGCACGCCAAAGCGCTTGCCCTTGAGCGCGCTGGCATCCACGGCCAGGTCCAGGTACGAAGCCGGGCGCACCGTCGAAGCCGCCGGGATTGGCACCCAAGGTTGCAGGCGCCACAGGTCGCCGCGCTTGTCGGCGTCGTCGGCTACGACCACGTCGAGGATTTCCAGCAGGTCGGCCATGGTGCGGGCATACGGCACCACCACGTCCATGGTCGGTGTCAGCGGCCAGTTGCCACGCACCGAAATCACCCCACGCGACGGGGTATAGGCGCACAGGCCGTTGTTGGACGCCGGGCCACGGCCGCTGGACCAGGTTTCTTCGGCCAGGCCGAAGGCACTGAAGCTGGCGGCGGTGGCGGTGCCGGCACCGTTGGACGAGCCCGAGGCGAACGGTGCGGTCAGGTAGTTGGCGTTGTACGGGCTTTCGGCGCGGCCATACACGCCGCGTTGCATGCCACCGTTGGCCATGGGCGGCATGTTGGTCTTGCCCAGGCACACGGCGCCGGCGGCGCGCAGGCGTTCGATGGTGAAGGCGTCGCGCTGGGCCACCAGGTCCTTGAAGGCCGGGCTGCCGGAGGCAGCGGTCAGGCCTTTGACCAGGTAGCTGTCCTTGGCGGTGTAGGGGATACCGTCCAACGGGCTCAGGACCTGGCCTTTGGCGCGACGGGCGTCGGAGGCTTCGGCCTCTTTCAGCGCCTCGGGGTTGCGCACCACCACGGCGTTCAGGGCAGTGGCGGTGTCGGCGCCATCGTAGGCGTCGATGCGCGCCAGGTAGGCCTGGACCAGCTCGACCGCCGTCGTGCGGCCCGACTCGAGCGCGTCGCGCAGCTCGGCAATGGAAACCTCGGTTACCTCGATCATGCGTTCACCAAAAAAATGTGCAGGTGGGGGCTAATGCGAGGAGTGTACAAGAAGGGCTTGGCGGGCGCAGGTTTGCGCGGGGGCAAATGGTTTTTTGCAGGCGGGCATTGTCGGGCCTCCCAAGCCCGGCGCGACCCCTTGTAGGAGCGGCCTTGTGTCGCGATAGGGCCGCAAAGCGGCCCCAATGATTTCACTGTGTTACGAAGACCCTGGGCGCGCTTCGCACCCCTTTCGCGACGCAAGGCCGCTCCCACAAGGGTGCCGCGTCAACCGTCCAGGTCTGCCGCTGCATGCCGCTCCGGCACCTGGCTGGCCTCATCCCCCCAGGTCCGGTTCACCCGTGTGCCACGCTGCACCGCCGGGCGCAAGGCAATCTCCTCGGCCCAGCGCTGCACATTCGGGTACTCGTCCACCGCCAGGAACTCCGCCGCGCCGTACAGGTGGCCGCGCACCAGCTGGCCATACCACGGCCACACGGCGATGTCGGCGATGCTGTATTCCTCGCCGCCCAGGTAGCGGCTTTCGGCCAGGCGCCGGTCAAGCACATCCAGCTGGCGCTTGGCTTCCATGGTGAAGCGGTTGATCGCGTACTCGAACTTTTCCGGCGCATACACGTAGAAGTGGCCAAAGCCGCCGCCCAGGTATGGCGCCGCGCCCATTTGCCAGAACAGCCAGTTCAGGCTTTCGGTGCGTGCAGCTGGCGCTTTCGGCAGCAAGGCACCGAACTTTTCCGCCAGGTACAGCAGGATCGAACCCGACTCGAACACCCGCACCGGCGGCTCGACGCTGCGGTCGAGCAGGGCGGGGATCTTCGAGTTGGGGTTGACCTGGACGAAGCCGCTGGAGAACTGCTCACCCTCGCCAATGCGGATCAACCAGGCATCATATTCGGCGCCCGGGTGGCCCAGCGCGAGCAGCTCTTCGAGGGCGATGGTGACCTTGACGCCATTGGGCGTGGCCAGGGAGTACAGCTGCAGCGGGTGCTTGCCCAGCGGCAGGTCCTTGTCGTGAGTCGGGCCGGCAACCGGGCGGTTGATGCTGGCGAACTGGCCGCCGGACGCTGCGTCGTTGCGCCAGACCTTGGGTGGCACGTAGGCGGGCTTGCTCATGCATGAATCTCCTTCATTGGCGCGAAACGGTCACGTAGAGACGTGGACCTGCATCTATGCCACGGGTTCGACGAAAAGCGCAAATGCATAGGGCGCGAGCGTGAAGTGCATGACTTCGCTTTCATCCAGGTTTCATCCGGTGCAGCCCAGGCCGGTTCTATGCTGGGCTATCTCTTCGCCCTGCAAGGAACCGCCGGCCGATGACTCTCCCACGCTGCGTGTTGGCGCTGGCCCTGTTCGGCAGCCTGCTGGCCCAAGCCGAGGCCGCGCCCTGGGTTGCCGGCCTGCACCATATGACCCTGGCCGACCCGGTCGACGCCCGGCCCATGCAGGCGCTGGCGTTCTACCCGGCCATCGGCAATACCCGCAGCAGCCGGATAGACGGCTACCCGATCGATGTGAGTGAAGAGGCGCCGGTAGCGTTGGGCCAGTTCCCGTTGCTGGTGCTGTCCCACGGCAATACCGGCAGCCCGCTGGCCTTGCACTACCTGGCGACGTCGCTGGCGCGCCAGGGCTTTATCGTGGTGGCGGTGGTGCACCCCGGCGACAACGCCCGCGACCACAGCCGCCTGGGCACCCTGAGCAACCTGTATGGCCGGCCGCTGCAAGTCAGTGCCGCGATTACGGCCGCCCGCGATGATGCCTTGCTGGGGCCCTACCTGAACGGTGGCAAGGTTGGGGTGATCGGCTACTCGGCCGGCGGTGAAACCGCCTTGATTCTCTCAGGCGCGCGCCCCGATCTGGACCGCCTGCGCAAGTACTGCCTGGAGCGCCCTAACGACGCCGACGCCTGCAGGACCCACGGCGTACTGATTGCCGACCGCAGCGAGCTGGTGCCAGAGGCCGACCAGCGGGTGGGGGCGGTGATGCTGATGGCGCCGCTTAGCCTGCTGTTCGGGCGCCATGCCTTGGCCGGGGTGCAGGTGCCGGCACTGATCTACAGTGGCGACAGCGACCAGCTGGTGGCGGTGGACCGCAACGCCGAAGCCCTGGCCCGCAAGTTGCCGGTCACACCGGACTATCGCCTGCTGGCCGGCGCCGGCCACTTCGTGTTCATGGCCCATTGCGATGCCGAGCAGTCCGTGCGGATGCCGGCGCTGTGCAAGGATGCCGCAGGCGTGGACCGCCGGCACATCCACCATTCCCTGCAACGTGAAGCCGCGGTGTTTTTCAGCCAGGCGTTGGGCGCGCCGCAGCCGGCCGAGCGTTCAGCCGCGAGCGGCGCGCCGCGCCAGCAACAGCGTTAGGCCGACACCGGCCAGGGCGAGCAGGGCGGCCACGCAGAAGATCGAGGCATAACCCAGGTGAGCGGCCACCGCGCCCATCACCGGCCCGGCGATGGCCAGGGCCATGTCGAAGAACACCGCGTAGGCACCCAGCCCTGCGCCGCGGCTGCTGCTGGGCACCTGCTTGATCGCTTCCACCCCCAGCGCCGGGTACACCAGCGACAGCCCGAAACCGGTAAGCCCGGCACCGATCAGCGCCCACGGCGGCGACGGTGCCAGCCACAGCAGGCTCAGCCCGAGCACTTCGGTGGCCATGCACGCGACCGCCACGTTGTAGCCACCAAAACGGTTGACCGCGTTGACGAACAGCAGCCGGGAAATGATGAAGCACACGCCAAAGGCACTCAGGCACCAGGCCGCGCCCGCCCAGCCGCGCTCCAGGTAATACAGGGTGACGAAGGTGGTCAGGGTGCCGTAGCCGATAGAGGCCAGGGTCAGGCCCAGGCCACAGGGTGCGACCCGGCCGAAGGCCGACCAGAAGGGCAGGCGCTCGCCACGCACCACCACCACGTCCGGCCGCTTGCGCAGTACCAGCAGGGCCGATACCGCCAGCACCAGCAATGCCGGCCCCAGCACGCTGAAGTCCAGCCCGTCCACGGCCAGTACGCCCAAGGGGGCACCAATGGCGATGGCGCCATAGGAGGCGATACCGTTCCAGGAAATCACCCTGGCGGTGTGCTCGGGCCCGACCTGGCTGATGCCCCAGCTCAGCGTGGCCACGCCGATCAGCCCTTGGGCGATGCCCAGCAGCAGGCGCCCGCCGAGCAACAGCGCCAGGCTCAGCAGCGGTAGCGTCAGGGTCCAGGCCGATAGCAGGGTCAACACCCCGCAGCCGGCAATCCCCAGCAAGCCGAAGCGAATCGCCTGCTTGCCCCCCAGGGTATCGGCCACGCGCCCGGCAAACGGGCGGCTGAGTAGCGTGGCCAGGTATTGCAGGCCAATGGTCAGCCCGGCGACCACCGCGCCAAACCCCAGCTGGTCGTGCACATGGCTGGGCAGCACGGCGATCGGCAGGCCGATGCAGAGGAAGGCAATGAAGGTGTAGAAAACGATCGACAGGATCTGCAGGGTGATGTGCAGCGTGTTGCTGGCGGGGGCGGGTTGTTGCGCGGTCATGGGCACGTTCGCGGGCGGGCGGTTGGGCGTGGCCCCATCATGGCCGTTGCGCGAAGGAAATGAAAGCAGGCTAACGAATTATTCGTCGGGCAGTGCCAGCCTGAGGGACCGGCGGTGGATTCTTCGCGGGTGAACCCGCTCCCACAGGAATTGCATAGGCCTCAAATGCTACGCAGTCCCTGTGGGAGCGGGCATGCCCGCGAAGAGGCCGGCCCAGCCATGCAAGATGCCACTACACCCTGGCTACGCAGATAATCGTCATTCACGGGCTCGCCCGCTCCCACAGGATTTGCATAGGCCTCAAGTGCGACACAGTCCCTGTGGGAGCGGGTTTACCCGCGAAGAGGCCGGCCCAGCCATACAAGATGGCCAGGCCGCCGCTTCAATCAGACCACTACACCCTGGCTACGCAGATAATCGTCATTCGCGGGCTCGCCCGCTCCCACAGGATTTGCATAGGCCTCAAGTGCGACACAGTCCCTGTGGGAGCGGGTTTACCCGCGAAGAGGCCGGCCCAGCCAT
>NZ_JBEPNE010000020.1:0-94673 GCF_040546125.1 Pseudomonas sp. UYEF17 | reverse complement strand
AGGAGCAGCCTTGTGCTGCGAAGAGGCCGGTACTGACAAAGCCTGTCTGTTGCTTGTACCGGCCTCTTCGCAGCACAAGGCTGCTCCTACAAAGGGCGCGTCAGACGAGCGATATTTGTTCTCTGCGCTGGCTTGCCTGCGATGGGCCCAAAGGCGGCCCTGAAATCTTGAAGGTTCACGCTCATGAAACGGCTAATGCTCACAGCCCTGCTGGCCATGGCCCTGCCGCTCGCGGCCGCTCCCGCCCCGTTCTACCAATGGCAAAGCCTGGCCACCGGTCGCTACATGTGCTCGGCCAGCAGCCCGGGCGAGGGCTGGGTGCGCCATTCCGGCCCCTACAACAACGCCGCTTGCCGCACCTTCTGAGCAAACCCTTGCCGCAGGCGGCAAACATCCGCCGACAAACTGACGTTTTATGCTCGTCACCACGCTGAAACCCCCGTAAACAAGGGCTTTCAGACTTGGTTCGATTATTGCTTTGAACCTGCCCAGTGACAGCGCGGCAGCTACGCGCAGAGGAGATGCTGTGGACAAACTGCTTTATGTGGCCATGACCGGCGCCAGCCAGAACGCGCTGGCGCAGAAGGCCCACGCCAACAACCTGGCGAACATTTCCACCAACGGTTTTCAGCGTGACCTGGAGCAGGCACGTTCGATGCCGGTGTTCGGCGACAGCTTTCCGTCGCGCGCCTTTGCCATGACCGAGCGCCCGGCCACCGACTTCAGTGAGGGCCCGATGGTCGAGACCGGCCGCGACCTGGATGTGGCGGTGACCGGCAAAGGCTTCATTGCCGTGCAGGCGCCCGATGGCAGCGAAGCCTACGTGCGTACCGGCAGCCTGAACATCGACGCTCTTGGCGTACTGCGTGCCGGCAACGGCATGCCGGTAATCGGCAACGGCGGCCCGATCGCCATTCCGCCGGAGCAGAAGGTGGAAGTGGGCGCCGACGGCACCATCAGCATTCGCTCCATGGGTGAAGACCCGCGGGTGATGGCCGAGGTCGACCGCATCAAGCTGGTCAACCCGGACACCAAAGGCATGACCAAGGGGCTGGATGGGTTGATCCATACCCGCGACGGCCAGCCGGCCGACGCCGACGTCAACGTGCGGGTGGTGTCGGGCTTCCTGGAAGGCAGCAACGTCAATGCCGTCGAGGAAATGACCTCGGTGCTGGCGCTGTCCCGTCAGTTCGAGCTGCACGTCAAGATGATGAACACGGCCAAGGAAGGCGATGAAGCCATGGCTCGGGTTTTGCAAATCGGCTAATCACTTTTGAACGGGTGCCGTAAAACAGGCGCACGAGGAGAATCAACATGCTTCCGGCTCTTTGGGTCGCTAAAACCGGCCTGTCCGCCCAGGACACCAACCTGACGGTCATTTCCAATAACCTGGCCAACGTCTCGACCACCGGTTTCAAACGTGACCGCGCCGAGTTCCAGGACCTGCTGTACCAGATCCGCCGTCAGCCCGGCGCCCAGTCGACCCAGGACAGCGAGCTGCCCTCGGGCCTGCAGGTCGGTACCGGTGTGCGTATCGTCGGCACCCAGAAAAGCTTCGTCGCCGGCAGCCTGCAGACCACCGAAAACCCGCTGGACATGGCGGTCAACGGCCGTGGCTTCTTCCAGATCCTGCAGCCGGACGGCACGGTTTCGTACACCCGTGACGGTACCTTCCACCTGAACTCCGACGGCCAGATCGTCACCGCCAACGGTTACGCGCTGGAGCCTGCCATCGTCGTGCCAAACGACGCGCAGACCTTCACCGTTGGCCAGGACGGCACCGTGTCGATCACCACCGCCGGCAACCCGGCTGCGCAGGTGATCGGCAACATCCAGACCGCCGACTTCATCAACCCGGCCGGCCTGCAGGCGATTGGCGACAACCTGTTCCTCGAAACCGCCGCCAGTGGCGCGCCGCAAGTCGGCACCCCGGGCCTGAACGGTTTCGGCACCACCCTGCAGCAGACCCTGGAAAACTCCAACGTCAGCACCGTGGAAGAGTTGGTGAACATGATCACCACCCAGCGTGCCTACGAGATGAACTCCAAGGTCATTTCCACCGCTGACCAGATGCTGTCGTTCGTTACTCAACAGCTCTGAAGCAGGCAGCTCTAACCCCGTCACTCCGTTGCACCCGTGAGGTAAGCGTCATGAATCGTCTGTTGTCCGTTTTCGCCCTGGGGGGGGCGGTGTTGCTGGCAGGTTGCGTCGCGCCGACGCCCAAGCCCAACGACCCGTACTACGCGCCGGTACTGCCGCGCACCCCGTTGCCGGCAGCGGCCAACAACGGTTCGATCTACCAGGCCGGTTTCGAGCAGAACCTGTACAGCGACCGCAAGGCGTTCCGGGTGGGTGACATCATCACCATCACCCTCAACGAGCGCACATCGGCCAGCAAGAACGCCGGCTCGCAGATCCAGAAAAACAGCAACGCCAACATCGGCCTGACATCGTTGTTCGGCACTACGCCGAACACCAACAACCCGTTCGGCAGTGGTGACCTGTCGCTGGAGGCCGGCTACAGCGGCGAGCGCGCCACCAAGGGCGACAGCAAGGCCACTCAGGGCAACACCCTGACCGGTTCCATCACCGTGACCGTGGCCGAAGTGCTGCCCAACGGCATCATCGCCGTGCGCGGCGAGAAGTGGCTGACCCTGAACACCGGCGAAGAGCTGGTGCGCATTGCCGGCATGATCCGCGCCGACGACATCGCCACCGACAACACCGTGCCGTCCACTCGCGTGGCCGACGCGCGCATCACCTATTCCGGTACCGGCTCGTTCGCCGATGCCAGCCAGCCCGGGTGGCTGGACCGCTTCTTCATCAGCCCGCTTTGGCCTTTCTGAGTACGGATGACCATGTTCAACGTGAGGCAGCTGATTGCCGCAACCCTGCTACTGTCCTGTGCCTTCGGCGCCCAGGCCGAGCGCCTGAAGGACATCGCCAGCATTTCTGGCGTGCGCTCCAACCAGCTGATCGGTTACGGCCTGGTGGTGGGGCTCAATGGCACGGGTGACCAGACCACCCAGACGCCGTTCACCCTGCAGACCTTCAACAACATGCTGTCGCAGTTCGGCATCAAGGTGCCGGCCGGCTCCGGCAACGTGCAGTTGAAAAACGTTGCGGCAGTGTCGGTGCATGCCGACCTGCCGGCGTTCGCCAAGCCAGGCCAGGTGGTGGACATTACCGTGTCCTCGATCGGCAACTCCAAGAGCCTGCGCGGCGGCAGCCTGCTGATGACCCCGCTCAAGGGTATCGATGGCAACGTCTATGCCGTGGCCCAGGGTAACCTGGTGGTGGGCGGCTTCGATGCCGAGGGCCGTGACGGTTCGAAGATCACCGTCAACGTTCCGTCGGCCGGTCGTATCCCAGGCGGCGCTACCGTCGAGCGTGCAGTGCCGAGCGGCTTCAACCAGGGCAACAGCCTGACCCTGAACCTCAACCGCCCCGACTTCACCACTGCCAAACGCATCGTCGACAAGGTCAACGACCTGCTCGGCCCAGGCGTGGCCCAGGCCGTGGACGGCGGTTCGGTGCGGGTCACTGCGCCGATGGACCCGAACCAGCGCGTGGACTACCTGTCGATCCTCGAGAACCTCGAGATCGACCCAGGCCAGGCAGTCGCCAAGGTCATCATCAACTCGCGCACCGGCACCATCGTCATCGGCCAGAACGTCAAGGTGTCGCCGGCCGCGGTGACCCACGGCAGCCTGACCGTGACCATTACCGAAGACCCGATCGTCAGCCAGCCGGGGCCGTTCTCCAATGGCCAGACCGCCGTGGTGCCGCGCTCGCGGGTCAACGCCGAGCAGGAAGCCAAGCCGATGTTCAAGTTCGGCCCGGGCACCACGCTGGATGAAATCGTCCGTGCGGTGAACCAGGTGGGCGCAGCGCCCAGCGACCTGATGGCCATTCTCGAAGCCCTGAAACAGGCCGGCGCCTTGCAGGCCGACCTGATCGTGATCTGAGGACGGCGCGGATGAACAGCAAAAGCCTGGTTTCCGGCAGCGTCGACAGCGGCGCCTACACCGACCTCAACCGCCTCAGCTCGCTGAAGGTTGGCGACCGCGACAGCGAAGCCAACGTGCGCAAGGTGGCCCAGGAGTTCGAGTCGCTGTTCATCAGCGAAATGCTCAAGGCCTCGCGCAAGGCCAGTGACGTGCTGGCCGACGACAACCCGATGAACACCGAAACGGTGAAACAGTACCGCGACATGTACGACCAGCAGCTGGCCGTGAGCATGTCCCGCGAAGGTGGGGGTATCGGCCTGCAGGACGTGCTGGTGCGCCAGCTGACCAAGGGCCGCAGTGCGTCCATCAACACCAGCCCGTTCCCACGGGCCGAGGCCGGTGGCCCGGCATTGTGGGGCAGCAAGGTGGCGGAGCCGGTGCATGCCGCTGATTCGGCGTCTGGCCGCAACGATGTTGCCGCGCTCAATGCGCGACGATTGGCACTGCCGAGCAAGCTCACCGACCGCCTGCTGGCTGGTATCGTGCCGTCGGCGGCGACTACCAATAGCGCTGCCGTACCGGCCCGTGACGGCCAGCAAGTGGCCAAGGCCTTCGCCGTGCCGGACAACGGCCTGCGCATACTTGGCCGCGCCGTGGCCCAACCGCCACTGGCCCCGAACAAGGCCTTTGCCGACAGTGACGAATTCGTCGCCACCATGCTGCCGATGGCCGAGCAGGCTGCCAAACGCATTGGTATCGACCCGCGCTACCTGGTGGCCCAGGCCGCCCTGGAAACCGGCTGGGGCAAATCGGTGATGCGCAATACCGATGGCAGCAGCAGCCACAACCTGTTTGGCATCAAGGCCACCGGCAACTGGCAGGGCGAGCAGGCGCGGGCGATCACCAGCGAGTTCCGTGACGGCCAGTTCGTCAAGGAAACGGCGGCATTCCGCAGCTACGACTCGTATCAGGACAGCTTCCACGACCTGGTAAGCCTGTTGCAGAGCAATTCCCGCTATCAAGATGCCCTGAATTCGGCCGATAACCCTGAGCAGTTTGCAAGAGAGCTGCAAAAGGCAGGTTATGCGACCGACCCGGGCTATGCGAAAAAAATCATCAGCATCGCCCGGCAAATGCAAGCAACCCCGCAATACGCCATGGCTGGCAGAACCACGAATCTATAAAAGGACTAAATCATGTCGAGCCTGATTTCCATCGGCCTGAGTGGCCTGAGTGCCAGCCAGGCGGCATTGTCGGTAACCAGTAACAACATCGCCAACGCCGCTACCAGTGGCTATTCGCGGCAGCAGACGATTCAGGCAGCGGGCCCTTCGCACAATATCGGTGCGGGGTTCCTGGGGACCGGTACCACGCTGTCGGATGTGCGCCGCATCTATAGTGCCTACCTGGACAACCAGCTGCAGACCGCCACCTCGCTGCAGGCCGACTCGGTCGCCTTCCAGGACCAGATCACCAGCGTCGACAAGCTGCTGGCCGACCGCGACACCGGTATCAGCTCGGTCCTTACCGCATTCTTCTCGGCCCTGCAGACCGCAGCGGCCAAGCCCGGTGACGTCGCCTCGCGGCAGCTGCTGCTGACCCAGGCGCAGACCTTGAGCAACCGCTTCAACGCGGTGTCCACGCAGCTGAACCAGCAGAACGAGGTGATCAATTCCCAGCTCGATACGCTGGCGGGGCAGGTCAACAAGCTCACCGGCAGCATCGCCGAATACAACAAGCAGATCGCCGCGGCCAGCGGCACCGGCAACACGCCCAACAGCCTGCTGGACGCACGCAGCGAAGCCGTGCGCCAGCTCAACGAGCTGGTCGGTGTAACGGTGCAGGAGCGTGACGGCAACTACGACGTCTACCTGGGCAGTGGCCAGTCGCTGGTCACCGGCAACAAGGCCAACACCCTGTCGGTACAGCCGGGTACCGCCGACAAGAGCCAGGCCAGCCTGCGCATCAATTATGAATCGTTCAGCTCCGATGTGACCTCGGTGATCACCGGTGGCACCATCGGCGGCCTTTTGCGCTATCGCCAGGATGTGCTGACGCCGTCGATGAACGAGTTGGGCCGCGTTGCCCTGGTGGTCGCCGACAGCATCAACAGCCAGCTGGGCCAGGGCCTGGATGCCAATGGTCAGTTCGGCAGCTCTCTTTTCTCCAGCATCAACAGCGCTACCGCCATTGCCCAGCGCAGCCTGGCCTCGTCGAACAACAGCTCCGGCTCTGGTAACCTCAACGTGACCATTGCCGACAGTGGCAAGCTGACCACCTACGACTACGAGGTGAAGTTCACCAGCGCCAACCAGTACAGCGTGCGCCGCTCCGACGGTACCGACATGGGCACCTTCGACCTCAGCGCCGACCCGGCACCGGTGATCGATGGCTTCAGCCTGTCGCTGAATGGCGGCGGCCTGGCGGCAGGGGACAGCTTCAAGGTGATCCCCACCCGTTCGGCAGCTGGCAGCATCACCACCACCCTCACCGATGCCAACAAGCTGGCCTTCGCCGGGCCGATCAGTGCCGCGGCGGGCAGCGGCAACAGCGGCACCGGTACCATCACCCAGCCAACGCTGGGCGAATCGCTGGACATCTATGGCGGTGCCGATACCGCGCTGGTGCAGCAGGCGATACGGGACTCGATGCCGGTACGCGTGGTGTTCGACGCCGCCAGCGGGGGCTCCCAGGGTTACAAGCTGTACGATGCCAAAGGCACCCAGATAGGCACCGGCAGCGTGGTGCCAGGTACGGACAACAAGCTGTCGGTGGCCGTGCCGATGCGCGATGCCAGTGGTAACCCGATTCTCGATGGCAGTGGCAACCCACGCACCTTTGCGGTCGAGACCACCATCGGTGGCAGCCCAGCGGCCAACGACAGCTTCACTCTGTCGTTCAATGCCGACGGCAAGGCCGATAACCGCAACGCCACGGCGTTGCTGGGCCTGCAGACCAAATCGACGGTGAATACCGGCTCCGGTGGCGGTACCAGCTTCACCTCGGCCTATGCCTCGCTGGTCGAGCGTGTGGGGGCCAAGGCCAACCAGGCCTCCATCGACACCACGGCGACCCAGGCGGTGCTCAAATCCGCTAGCGAAAGCCGCAGCGCGGTGTCCGGGGTGAACCTGGATGACGAGGCGGCCAGCCTGGTGAAGTTCCAGCATTACTACACGGCGTCGTCGCAGATCATCAAGGCGGCGCAAGAAACCTTCAGCACCCTGATCAATGCCTTGTAAGGAGTAGACTCTCGTGCGTATTTCCACTGCTCAGTTCTATGAGTCCAGCGCCAATAGCTACTCCAAGAACTTCTCCAGCATGAACAAGACCAACGATCAGGTGACGTCGGGTATCCGCATCCAGACTGCGGCCGATGACCCGGTCGGCGCTGCGCGCCTGTTGCTGCTGCAGCAGCAGCAGTCGCTGCTGGATCAGTACGGCAGCAACATCAATACGGTGAGCAATGCCCTGCTGCAGGAGGAGAGCGTGCTCTCCACCATCAACGATGCCATGCAGCGTGCCAGTGAACTGGCAATCCGCGCCGGTGGCGCCGGGGTTACCGATTCTGACCGCGTGGCCATCAGCACCGAGCTGAAAGAGATCGAGGCGAACATTTTCGGCCTGCTCAACTCGCGCGATGCCAATGGCGACTACATGTTCGGCGGCTCCAAGAGCACCTCGCCACCCTATGTGCGCAACTCCGACGGCACCTACAGCTACCACGGTGACCAGACCCAGTTGAGCCTGCAGGTGTCCGACACCCTGAACCTGGCGACCAACGACACCGGTTTCACCATCTTCGATTCGGCCAGCAACAAGAGCCGCACCCAGTCGACGCTGCTGGTGCCGGCCACCGACGATGGCGTGGTCGGGGTGTCGCCAGGCCTGATGACCTCAAGCAGCCGCTACAACAACAGCTTCACTGCGGGCCAGCCGTACAAGCTGACCTTCACCAGCGCGACCCAGTACGTCATCACCGACGCCAATGGCAACGACGTCACCGCTGAAACCCCCACCAACGGGACCTTCGACAGCAAGACCGAAGGTGCCAACCGCATTGCCTTGCGTGGCGTGGAATTCGAAATCACCGTCACCCTGGAGGAGGGCGCCGATGCCGATGCCGCCGTGGCGGGGCGTGAGTTTTCTCTCGAGGCGCGCCCGGACTCGTTCAACACCACCCGCAGCGCCGGCAACACCTCCAGCGCCCAGGTCACCAGCAGCACCGTGACCGACCAGGCCGCGTATCGCAGCACCTTCCCTAGCAATGGTGCGGTGATCAAGTTCACCGGACCGGGCAGCTACGAGTTCTACGCTCAGCCGATGACAGCCGACAGCAAACCGGTGGCCACGGGCACCTTCACTGCGCCGGCGTTGACGGTGGCGGGTGTGACCTACCAAGTCTCCGGTTCGCCGCAGGCAGGTGACCAGTTCGCGGTCACGGCCAACACCCATCAGAACCAGAATGTGCTGGAAACCATCAGTCAGCTGCGCGCGGCGTTGGACACACCGGTGACTGGTGCTGGCCAGGCCAATGCGTTGAAGGATTCTGTGGCTTCGGCGATCGCCAACCTGGCCAGTGCCCGTGAACAGGTCGACATCACCCGTGGTTCGATCGGTGCCCGAGGCAATTCGCTGGAGATCCAGCGTCAGGAAAACACCAGCCTCGGCCTGGCCAACAAGACCACCCAGAACGCCATCGGCAACACCGACATGTCCCAGGCGGCCATCACCCTGACCTTGCAACAGGCAATGCTCGAGGCCTCGCAACTGGCGTTCTCGCGCATTTCCCAGCTGAGCCTGTTCAACAAGCTCTGATCGGCCGTTTGAAAAGATGGGGCTGCTTTGCAGCCCTTCGCGGCGCGCCCGCTCCCACAGGAACTGCATGGGCCTCACGCTCATGCCAAGCCTGTGGGAGTGGGCGTGCCCGCGAAGGGGCGCAAAGCGGCCCCGGCTTTTTCCTGTCTGCGAAAACCCCAGTCCGCACACCCTCGCCACGGCTTTCGTAGCATTTCAATGTGACCAATGAGTCAAAACGGTCATCTTCCCTGTATTCTATGCAACAGCTGTTGCAGCATTTTGTTACCGGTGCGCAGGCGAACACTGCCTTCAGGTGACGCTCCGGTATTTGGCGCCCTCAATTCATCGAGTGGTGGTCTTTGGCTGTTTTCATTGGGAAGCCAGAATGATTGGCATCAAAAGCATCGCGAGTTACGTGCCCACCGCTGGTCTGGACAACTACGTCCAGGGTGCGAAGTTCGGCAAGGACGAAGAGTTCATGTTCGGCAAGATCGGCGCATCGTTCCTGCCGCGCAAGGCTGCCGAACAGGAAACCTCCGACCTGTGCGTGGAAGCCGCCCAGGCGCTGTTCGCCAGCAACCCCGACCTCGACCCGCAATCGATCGATGCGCTGATCGTGGTCACCCAGAACGGTGACGAAGAAGGCCTGCCGCACACTGCCGCCATCGTCCAGAGCAAGCTTGGCCTGTCCACCCGCGTGGCGGCGTTCGACGTGTCGCTGGGCTGCTCCGGCTACGTCTACGGCTTGTACGCCATCAAGGGCTTCATGGAAGCGGCGGGGCTGAAGAACGGCCTGCTGATCACCGCCGACCCGTATTCGAAGATCGTCGACCCGGAAGACCGCAACACCACCATGCTGTTCGGTGATGCCGCCACGGCCACCTGGATGGGTGAGAACGCGGTCTGGAACCTTGGCCAGGCGCGCTTCGGCACCGATGGTTCCGGTGCCGAGCACCTGAAGGTCAGCGATGGCAAGTTCTTCATGAACGGCCGCCAGGTGTTCAACTTTGCCCTGGTCAAGGTGCCGGCGCACCTGCACGAACTGCTGGATGCCAGTGGTCTGAAGTCGTCGGATATCGACGCCTTCTGCATCCACCAGGGCAGTGCGGCGATTGTCGATGCCGTGGCCCGGCGTTTTGAAGAGGACCACCCGGAGAAGTTCGTCAAGGACATGCTGGAAACCGGCAACACCGTGTCGTCCAGCGTGCCGCTGCTGCTCCAGAAGCACATGCTCGACGGCAGCTGGAAGCGTGTGGCGATCAGCGGCTTTGGCGTGGGCTTGTCGTGGGGTTCGGCCATCCTGTATCGCGACTGATCCCCAGCAGTTCAAAAAAAGCGCCCGGCGGCCACCGCCCGGCGCTTTTTTCATACCTGAAAAAAATGTCTCGCCCCACTTCAGGCTCTGTGAGGCAACTGTCCAGCTCAAAAACCTGAAAGCCTGCGCCACTCCCTGTGGGAGCGGGTTCACCCGCGAACACCGGCGAAGCCAGTGCCAGCCACCGCGTCGCTTTCTTCGCGGGTAAACCCGCTCCCACACGGGGAGGGTAGTGCTGCTGGGAGATGGCATTTAGCCTGCTCTTGAACGGTTTTTGACGCCAATAAATCGCCCTTAACCCCTTGATTTCTCAGGGCTGGCCCCATGCCAGCATTTTTTTTTCAAAAAGACCCTCAAGCAACCTGCGCACCCGACGATAACTATTACGAAGGTTCTCTAGGCCAATCCGGCGGTTGCCAAGGCCGGAAGCCGCAGTACCCATCCAACGAGGATTTCGTCATGCCGTTAACCGTTAACACCAACATTGCGTCGATCACCACTCAGGGCAACCTGACCAAGGCCAGCAACGCCCAGACCACTTCGATGCAGCGTCTGTCCTCGGGTCTGCGTATCAACAGCGCTAAAGACGACGCTGCAGGCCTGCAGATCGCCAACCGTCTGACCAGCCAGATTAACGGCCTGGGCCAGGCAGTGAAGAACGCCAACGACGGTATCTCCATTGCCCAGACCGCTGAAGGTGCAATGCAGGCTTCGACCGACATCCTGCAGAAAATGCGTACCCTGGCGCTGTCCTCGGCTACTGGCTCCCTGAGCGCCGATGACCGTAAGTCGAACAACGACGAGTACCAGGCTCTGACCGCCGAGTTGAACCGTATCTCCACCACCACCACCTTCGGTGGGCAGAAACTGCTGGACGGTTCGTACGGCACCAAGGCCATCCAGGTCGGCGCCAACGCCAACGAAACCATCAACCTGACCCTGGAAAACGTAGCTGCCAGCAACATTGGTTCGCAGCAAGTGAAGAGCGTCGGCGTTGCTCCTAGCACTTCGGGTGTTACCGGTGGTGCCGTGGCGATCACTGGTAACGGCCAAACCGCAAACATCAACATTGCCGCTCAAGCTTCTGCCAAGGATATCGCCAAGCAGATGAATGGCGCTATTGGTGGTCTGACTGCTACTGCCAGCACCGAAGCCAAATTCACCGTCGGTTCGGGTGCAGCAGCTACTCCTGCTACCTTCACCATGACCGTTGGTGGCCAGAACGTACAGTTCATCGGTGTTACTGACACTGCCAACCTGGCGGACCAGTTGAAATCCAATGCTGCCAAATTGGGTATCAGCGTCAACTACGACGAGAGCAAGGGTGAGCTGTCGGTCAAATCCGATACTGGCGAAAACATTGCCTTCAGTGCCGCCACTAACGCTGGCTCCATCACCGTGGCCACCAAAAACGGTGCCGGTACCTATGGCGCTGGGGTCGCTGTAGCTAACGGCCTTATCGCTACCGGTGCAGTCAATCTGGACTCCGCCAAGGGGTATGCGTTGAACGGTGCTGGTGTAACTGGTCTGTTTGTTGCTACTGGCACAGCTGCAACTTCGACTAAAACAACTATCGCAAACACCGATGTAACGGATGCCACCAACGCCCAGAACGCTCTGGCCGTTATCGACAAAGCCATCGGCTCGATCGACAGCGTCCGTTCGGGCCTGGGTGCTACCCAGAACCGTCTGCAAACCACCGTCGACAACCTGCAGAACATCCAGAAGAACTCCACCGCTGCCCGCTCCACCGTGCAGGACGTGGACTTCGCTTCGGAAACTGCCGAACTGACCAAGCAGCAGACCCTGCAGCAGGCTTCCACCGCGATCCTGTCGCAGGCTAACCAGCTGCCATCCTCGGTCCTGAAACTGCTCCAGTAATTCAGGCGCCTGAGTAAAGGGTGAAAGGGTGCGTTTACGTGCCCTTTCACCCTTTTTGACTTGAGGAGTTCGAAACATGGACATGAGTGTCAAGCTGAGCCAGGTGTATCCCTCTGTGTTGCCCCCGGCGCCAGTCGCTGATCGGGAGCCGGTGGTGCCTGCCAAGATGCAGGAGGCCGTAGCCCCCGATAACCAGCCACACTCGCGTGAAGACTTGGAAAAAGCGGTCGGCGAGATTCGCGATTTCGTCCAGTCGAGCCAACGTCAGTTGGATTTTTCCATTGATGATTCCACCGGTCGGGTCGTGGTCAAAGTGATCGCTACCGAATCGGGTGAGGTAATTCGCCAGCTTCCGTCGGAAACCGCACTGAAGCTTGCGCAAAGCCTCAGCGAAGCCGGCAGCCTGCTGTTTGACGGTCAGGCATAGGCTGGCATGATTTTTGTTGCTGTCGATTTTTTGATGGATATTTTCGCCAAGGATCCGGCAGCTACTGAACAAGGAGAGCAATGATGGCAGGTACAACAGTCAGCGGTATTGGCTCGGGCATCGATACCCAGGCGATCGTCGAATCCCTGGTGGCCGCGCAGAAGGCGCCGAAGCAGGCTCAGATCAATACCCAAACGCTGAAGGCAACCACCACGTTGTCCTCTATCGGCAAGATTCAGGCGGCTCTGGATGCCTTTCGCGGCGCTTTGACCAGCATGACCGACGGCAATAGCTTCGGTGGCCTGAGTGTTAAGTCCTCGGACGAAAAGGTTGCTACCATCACTACGGGGGCCGGCGCGGCCAATGGTTCTTTCTCGTTGCTGGTCAGCAAGCTGGCGACCGCATCGAAAGTTTCGACCAAGGTTTATGCAGGTGGGGCAGGCTCGGTTGTCAACTCTGGTACAAGCCCGACCACCTTGACCATCAAGCAGGATGGCAAGGCCTACGATTTGAGTGTCCCGGCAGGTGCCACCCTGCAGCAGGTTCGCGACTCCATCAACAGCCAGTTCGGCACATCGGGGCTAAGTGCCAACGTGCTGACGGATGCTAGCGGCTCGCGGTTGATCGTCACATCGACCAAGATGGGTACAGGCTCCGACATTACTCTGTCGGGCAACTCGGGCATCGATACGGGTTATACCGTTGTCGATAAGCCGCAGGACGCTGAGTACACGCTTGATGGCATTGCCATGAAATCCAAGACCAACGACATCACGGATGCCGTTAGTGGTCTTAATATCAAGCTGCTTAGTACTTCGCCGAAAAACGCTACCAGTGGTGAGCTCACGGCTACCATACTCTCGGTCAGCACCAGTACCACCGCATTGAAGTCAGGTCTCAAAGGCTTTATCGACACCTACAATGCGTTGCTCGCCGTAGTCAATGCCGAAACCAAGGTGACCAAGAACGCCGATGGCAGCATGACTGCGGCTGCACTGACAGGTGATGCCACGATGCGCACGATGATGGCCTCCATTCGCGAAGAGATGAATGCGTTGTCAGGCAATGGCACATTGAAGTCACTCGCCGCCTTTGGTGTTACGTCGGCTCAGGATGGTGGTGCGCTGAGTCTGGACGACAAGAAGTGGGACAAGGCTGCTGCCACCAATGCTGCGGATCTGACCAGTATCTTCAATGGCAAGGATGGCATGCTGGCGCGCCTGCAAAAGGTCACTGAGCCGTTCGCCAAGGCCAGCACCGGTACCCTTGCCGAGCGCTCCAAGGTCTTGAGCGAGAGCCTGACCAAGCTCAAGACCGAGCAGGAAAGCCTGGATGCGCGTATGGAAGCCTTGCAGAAGAGCTTGCAGGACAAGTACAACAACATGGACACCCTGGTCACTCAGTTGCGTCAGCAGCAGAACTCGGTGCTGAGCACGCTCAATGCGCTGAACAAGGCCAATAGCGACGATTAATCCGTGAACATTGCATGAAGTCCGGGCATGATGCCTGGCTTCATGTTATCGGTCGGTAAAGTTTTTCGCCGCCTGCCCGATACAGGGAATATCACCCCTTTAAGTCTGCCCGTCACGAGGTCGCAAGATGAATCCCATGAGAGCCCTTCGTCAGTACCAGAAGGTCAATTCCCATGCCCAGATTTCCGAAGCAACGCCCCATCGCCTGGTGCAGATGCTCATGGAAGGGGGCCTCGACCGCATGGCCCAGGCCAAGGGTGCCATGGCGCGCGGCGACATCCCGGAGAAGGGGCTCATGCTCGGTAAAGCAATCGACATCATCATCGGTCTGCGCGATGGCTTGTCGCCTGAAAAAAGCGAAAACCCTGAGTACGTCGAGAAGCTGGATGCCTTGTATGTCTACATGACCAATCGCTTGATGCAGGCCAACGTCGACAACGATGTCGGCATCATCGATGAGGTCGCCCAGCTGCTGATTACCGTAAAAAGCGGTTGGGATGGCATCGCAGATGCCCAGCCCGCCAGCTGACGGAAAGGAGAATACCGTGACCGCACTGCAACGCCTCGACGACACCTGCGATGCCCTGATCGGCGCCTTGGGCGAACGTGACTGGGATACCATCGCCAAGCTGGATGTGGCCTGCCGTGCGTGCATCGACGAGGTGCTGGCAACCCATGCGCTGGACCAGGCGTTGCTGCGCGAGAAACTGGAAGGGGTGTTGCAGGTCTACCGCAGTCTGATCGATGTGACAACCGGTGAACGCCAGGCAATTGCCGAAGAGATGATGCAGATCAACCAAGCGAAAAATGCTTCGAAGGTTTACCATCTGTTCAGTTAAGATGCCCACAACTTAACAAAAGGCGCCATAAATTTGACTATGGGGGCCTTTTTGACTTTACTAGTGGCTGTTTTCGAATTTCAGACGTCCGAACACTGACCATTCAGTCGGAATGATGTCGAGCACGCCCTCGGGCGCCGATATGACTAGGGAAGTTGCTATTGCATGTGGCGTGAAACCAAGATTCTGCTGATCGACGACGACAGCGCACGCCGCCGCGACCTGGCGGTGGTGCTTAACTTCCTCGGCGAAGAAAACCTCGCTTGCTCCAGCCAGGACTGGCAGCAGGTGGTCGAGCCGTTGTCTTCGAGTCGCGAAGTGCTGTGCGTGCTTATCGGCACTGTAAATGCCCCGGGCAGTGTGCTTGGGCTCGTTAAGACAGTGACTGGGTGGGATGAGTTCCTTCCGGTTCTGCTTTTAGGTGAAATTTCTTCTGCTGAGTTCCCGGAAGACCTTCGCCGCCGGGTGCTTTCCAACCTGGAAATGCCGCCAAGCTACAGCCAGCTGCTGGATTCGCTGCACCGTGCCCAGGTCTATCGCGAGATGTACGACCAGGCGCGCGAGCGTGGCCGCCAGCGCGAACCCAACCTGTTCCGCAGCCTGGTCGGTACCAGCCGTGCCATCCAGCACGTGCGGCAGATGATGCAGCAGGTGGCTGATACCGATGCCAGCGTGCTGATCCTGGGTGAGTCCGGCACCGGCAAGGAAGTGGTCGCGCGCAACCTGCACTACCATTCCAAGCGCCGCGAGGCGCCGTTCGTGCCGGTCAACTGCGGCGCGATCCCGGCCGAGCTGCTGGAAAGCGAACTGTTCGGCCACGAGAAGGGCGCCTTCACCGGGGCGATCACCAGCCGTGCCGGGCGTTTCGAGCTGGCCAACGGCGGTACCCTGTTCCTCGACGAAATCGGCGACATGCCGTTGCCGATGCAGGTCAAGCTGTTGCGCGTGCTGCAGGAACGTACCTTCGAGCGCGTGGGCAGCAACAAGACCCAGAGCATCGATGTGCGCATCATTGCGGCGACCCACAAGAACCTCGAGACCATGATCGAGGAGGGTACGTTCCGCGAAGACCTGTACTACCGCCTGAACGTGTTCCCCATCGAGATGGCGCCGCTGCGTGAGCGGGTGGAAGACATCCCGCTGCTGATGAACGAACTGATCTCGCGCATGGAGCACGAGAAGCGCGGGTCCATCCGCTTCAACTCCGCGTCGATCATGTCGCTGTGTCGCCACGGCTGGCCGGGCAACGTTCGCGAGCTGGCCAACCTGGTCGAGCGCATGGCGATCATGCACCCGTACGGGGTGATTGGCGTGTCCGAGCTGCCGAAGAAATTCCGATACGTCGATGACGAAGACGAGCAGATGGTCGACAGCCTGCGCAGCGACCTGGAAGAGCGCGTGGCGATCAACGGCCATACGCCGAACTTCAGCAACCACGCCATGCTGCCACCTGAAGGTCTGGACCTGAAGGACTACCTGGGTAGCCTGGAGCAGGGGTTGATCCAGCAGGCGCTGGACGATGCCAACGGTATCGTTGCGCGCGCGGCTGAACGTTTGCGTATTCGTCGTACCACCCTGGTCGAGAAGATGCGCAAGTACGGTATGAGCCGGCAAGGTGGCGAGGATCAGGCGGAGGATTGACGCCTGGTGGTCGGCATGTTCTGGCTCTTTCGAGGGTAACCCGCTCCCACAGGTGCATCACTGCCCCTTAGGCATTGTGCTGTCCCTGTGAGAGATTGCCCAACCCTTTGGGGCTGTATTGTCGCGTAGAGTACAAATATCGCTCGTTTGACGCGTCCTTTGTAGGAGCAGCCTTGTGCTGCGAAGAGGCCGGCACAAGCAACAGGCAAGCTCCGCAGTTCCGGCCTCTTCGCAGCGCAAGGCTGCTCCTATAGAGCTTCACAGAACCGATAAGTCATGTGTTGTTCTATAAGAGCGGGTTTATCAACGAAAGGGCCCATGGAAAAACCCGGAATCAAAATCCAATCCATTAAAAAGCTTTCATAAAGCAGGCATGCGTTTTGCTTTGCTTAGGGCATAGGGCATGGGGTCAGTTTTCTGTCGCCCCTCCGACCAATGCAGACGAAGAGCACAATGAAAGCAGTCATTCTGGCTGGTGGGCTGGGCACACGCATCAGCGAAGAATCCCACCTGCGCCCCAAGCCCATGATCGAGATAGGCGGCAAGCCGATCATTTGGCACATCATGAAGATCTACTCCCACTATGGAATCAATGACTTCGTCATTTGCCTGGGCTACAAGGGGTATGTGATCAAGGAGTACTTCGCCAACTACTTCCTGCACATGTCGGACGTGACTTTCGACATGGCGGAAAATCGCATGGACATCCACAACCGACACGCCGAGCCTTGGCGTGTGACGCTGGTGGACACCGGGGAAAACACTGCCACCGGAGGTCGCCTGAAGCGTGTGCGAGACTACGTTGGCAATGACACCTTTTGCCTGACTTACGGCGACGGTGTGTCCGACGTCGATATTCCGCGGCTGATCGATTTCCATCGCCAGCACGGCAAGATGGCCACGGTGACTGCCGTGCAGCCGCCGGGGCGTTATGGCGCGCTTGATGTGCAGGGCGAACAGGTTCGCGGCTTTCAGGAAAAGCCGGCGGGTGACGGCGGCTGGATCAATGGTGGCTTTTTCGTGCTTGAACCGGCCGTGCTTGAATACATCGAAGGCGATGCCACCACCTGGGAAGACGAACCCATGCGTCGCCTGGCCGAGGACGGCCAGCTCATGAGCCACCTGCACCGCGGCTTCTGGCAACCGATGGATACCCTGCGTGATCGCACGCTGCTTGAAACACACTGGAAAAACGGCGACGCAGCATGGCAGCTATGGCGCTGAACCCGGCATTCTGGGCCGGGCGCCGCGTCCTGCTCACCGGGCATACCGGTTTCAAGGGCGGCTGGCTGGCCGTATGGCTGCGGCAGCTTGGCGCCGAGCTGCGCGGCTTCGCCTTGCCTGCTGCGACCACGCCCTCGCTGTGGCAGGCCGCGCAACTGCAACAGCAGGTTGCCGGCGACTTCGCCGATATCCGGGATGCCTCGGCGCTTGCCCGTGCCTTGAAGGATTTCCAGCCTGAACTGGTGCTGCATCTGGCGGCGCAACCGCTGGTACGCGAATCGTACCGGGCGCCAGCCGACACCTACGCCACCAACGTCATGGGCACGCTCAACCTGCTGGAGGCGGTGCGCGCCACGGCTTCGGTGCGTGCAGTGCTGGTGGTGACCACCGACAAGTGCTACGAGAACCGCGAGTGGCCCTGGCCGTACCGCGAGCAGGATGCCCTGGGTGGCTTCGACCCCTATAGCAGCAGCAAAGCCTGTGTCGAACTGCTGTGCGCAAGCTACCGCGACTCGTTCCTGCGCGCCGCTGGCGTGGCGCTGGCAACGGCGCGCGCAGGCAACGTGCTGGGTGGTGGGGACTGGTCTGCCGAACGCTTGCTGCCGGATATCTTCCGCGCCTGGCAGGACGGCCAGGAAGTGGTCCTGCGTTACCCCGGTGCGACGCGCCCCTGGCAACACGTACTCGACCCGCTGATGGGCTATTTGCAATTGGCGCAGGGTTTGCTCACGGACGCTGAAAAACACGCAACAGCCTGGAACTTCGGCCCTGACAGCGCAGGGCTGACCACCGTTGGCGATATCGTTCAGCGTCTTGCTGAGCGCTGGCCAGGTGAAGCGCGCTGGTCGGTTGCCGGCGATGCCCAGCCGCACGAAGCCGGCCTGCTGGCGCTGGACTCCAGCAAAGCACGGCAACAGCTTGGCTGGGCGCCGCGCTGGTCGCTGGATGACACCCTGCAACATACCCTGGACTGGCATCTGGCCTGGCACGCAGGGCGTGACATGAACATCGTTACCCGCGAGCAGATCGCGGCTCACCAAGGCGGAACCCATGAGTGACAGTACGGCGCAGCAGTTGCGCCAAGAGATTGCCGAACTGGTCGGGCGTTATGCCGAGCTGCAGATGGCGCCGAGGCCTTTCGTGGCGGGGCAGAGCACTGTTCCGCCTTCCGGCAAGGTCATTGGTGCCGGCGAGCTTCAGATGATGACCGAGGCGGTGCTGGATGGCTGGCTTACGACCGGGCGCTTCAACGAGGCGTTCGAGAAGCGCCTGGCCAAGTACCTGGGGCGTCGCTGCGTGCTCACCACCAACTCCGGCTCGTCGGCCAACCTGCTGGCGTTTTCCGCGCTGACTTCGCCACGCCTTGGCGACCGGGCGATCAAGCCGGGTGATGAGGTAATCGGCGTTGCCGCCGGTTTCCCGACCACCGTCAACCCGATCCTGCAGTTCGGCGCGGTACCGGTGTTCGTCGATATCGAGATGGGCACCTACAACATCGACCCGGCGCTGATCGAGGCGGCGATCGGCCCGAAGACCAAGGCCATCATGCTGGCCCATACCCTGGGCAACCCCTTCGACCTGGGCGTGATCCGCGCCTTATGCGACAAGTACGGCCTGTGGTTGATCGAAGACTGCTGCGACGCTCTGGGTTCCACCTATCAGGGTCGCATGGTCGGCACCTTCGGTGATATCGGCACCCTCAGCTTCTACCCGGCACACCACATCACCATGGGCGAGGGCGGGGCGGTATTTACCGATTCGCCGTTGCTCAAGCGCATTGTCGAATCGTTCCGCGACTGGGGCCGCGATTGCTACTGCGCACCGGGCGAGGACAACACTTGCAGCAAGCGCTTCTGCTGGCAAATGGGTGACCTGCCGCAAGGTTATGACCACAAGTACACCTACTCGCACCTGGGCTACAACCTGAAGATCACCGACATGCAGGCCGCCTGTGCGTTGGCGCAGATGGACCGGGTGGATGATTTCGTGGCCGCGCGCAAACGCAACTTTGTCTGGCTCAGCGAGCGGCTGGCCGGCTGCGCGGACAAACTGATCCTGCCGCAGGCCACCCCTGACAGCGACCCTTCCTGGTTCGGCTACCCGATCACCTTGCGCGATGGCTGCTGCATCAATCGCGTCGAGCTGGTGCGCTACCTGGATGAGCAGGGCGTGGGGACGCGCTTGCTGTTTGCCGGTAACCTGACCCGTCAGCCCTACATGCAGGGGCTGAACTACCGGGTTTCCGGCAAGCTGCCCGTTACTGACAAGATCATGAACGACACGTTCTGGATCGGCTTGTGGCCGGGCTTGAGTGACGACCATCTGGAGCATGCGGCGCGCTGCCTGGAATCCTACCTGCAGAGGCTGTGCTGATGCGCGCCTATGTCCTGTGTGGCGGTTTCGGTACACGGCTGCGCAGCGTCACCGACGCGCAGAAGGCCTTGATACCCGTTCACGGCGAACCCTTCCTGGCGCGTGTATTGAGCCAATTGGCCCGTGCCGGTATCCGTGAAGGCGTACTGTGCTCGCATTACCGCGCCGAACAGGTAGCCGAGCAGCTGACCGAGCTGGCGCGTCAATCCGGCCTGCCACTGTCGATGGTGGTGGAAGACACCCCGCTGGGCACCGGCGGCGCCTTGCTCAACGCGTTGCGCGAGCAGCCTGCCCACGGACGCTATCTGGTACTCAATGCCGATACTTTTGTGGACGCGGAGGGTTATCGGCAGATGCTGGTTAGCGAAGGCAATGCCGTGCTGGCGGCGCGAGTCGATGACCGCAGCCGATATGGCAGCCTGGCGCTGAATGCCAGCGGCCACCTGGCTGCACTACAGGAAAAGGGTGTGCAGGGGCCAGGCCTGATCAACGCGGGGGTTTACGCCTTTACCGCGTCGGCCTTCGCCACCATCCCCGTTTGCGCATGTTCGATGGAGCACGACCTGCTGCCCGAGTTGCTCCAGCGACAGGCCGTAACCGTTGTCGACTACTGCGGGCGCTTCATCGATATCGGCACGCCAGAATCGCTTGCGCGCTACACCCACGAATTTCTTCCGGATACTTCGCTATGAGCCTGCTTGTGCAGACCCTCAGCATCGGCGAGCGCCAGAGCATTCTCGATGCGGTCAAGTGCATCGAGGCGGGCGCCTTGCAGATTGCCTTCGTGGTTGCCGACGACCGCCGTCTGCTGGGGGTGGTAACCAACGGCGATGTACGTCGCCACCTGTTGCAGGGCGGGCAGACCGACCTGCCGGTGACCACCTGCATGAACAGCCATTACCGCTCGGTTCAGGCTGGTGCATCGCGAGAGGAGTTGCTCAAGGCGTTCGACCTTGGTTTCAACGCCATCCCGGCCGTGGACGAGCAGGGGCGCCTGGTCGAGGTTTATACCCGCCTGATGGCGGCCAGCCCGGAAGTACCGGTGCTGGCGCGTGCCCGTGCACCCGTGCGCATGAGCTTCTGTGGTGGCGGTGCGGACCTGACCTATTTCTTCATCGACCACCCGGCAGCGGTGCTCAGCTGTACTGTCGGGCTTTATGCCCACGCCACCCTGGTGCCACGTAGCGACCGTGGTATTCGTATTTTCTCTGAAGACCTAGGCCGCGAGGAGGACTACGACTCCCTGGCAGACCTGCTGGCCGCCAGCGAGAAGAGCCTGTTGGCGACCATCGTTTCGGTGATCAAGCCGCAATATGGCTTCGATCTCTACCTGCGTTCGGATTTCCCGGTGGGCTCTGGACTGGGCGGCTCCTCTGCTGCCACCACGGCCACCATTGCGGCATTCAACGAACTGCGCCAAGATCGCTGGAGCACCTATGAAATCGCTGAACTGGCGTTCCAGGCCGAGCGTCTGTGCTTCGGTATCGCCGGAGGCTGGCAGGATCAGTACGCCTCGGCCTTCGGTGGCTTCAACCTGATCGAGTTCGAGAACCAGCGCAATCTGGTGCATCCGATTCGCCTGGAAGAGGCGACCCGCAATGAGCTGGAGTCGTGCCTGGTGTTGTGCGACACCGGCATTTCTCACGACTCTGGCCGCCTGCATGAACTGCAGCGCGAGGAGATGCAGGCCGAGTCCTCGCAAACGGACCTGCTTCACGCCAGCGTGGCGCTGTGCCGGCGTATGCACCGCTACCTGATCCGCGGCGAGCTGCGCGATTTCGGCCTGTGCATGGACGAAGCGTGGCGCCTGAAAAAGCGCTTTTCCTCGGCAATCAGCCATGGCCACCTCGACCAGATCTACGCGGCGGCGTTGGCGGCCGGCGCGCTCGGCGGCAAGCTGCTGGGCGCCGGTGGCGGTGGCTTCTTCCTGTTCTACGTACAACCCCAGCATCGCCAGCGCGTGGTGCAGGCGGTGCGTGCACTGGGCTGCCAGACTCAAGGCTTCCGCTTTGAGACTTGCGGTGTAACTTCCTGGCGGACAAAAATCCAATGACCCCGATTCTTCTCGACGGCATCGCCCTGGGTGGCGAGCGCGTCTATGTCATTGCCGAAGTCGGCAACAACCACAACGGCTCGCTGGCGTTGGCCAGGCAACTGGTGGATGCCGCCATTGCGGCGGGCGCTGACTGCGTCAAGTTCCAGCTGCGCAACCGCGAGGCGCTGTATCGGCGCAAGGCGGATGGCTCGCGTGCCGAAGACCTTGGCGTGGAGTACATCCAGGACCTGCTCGACAAGGTTGAGCTGAGCCTCGACGAACACCGTCAGGTGCGCGCCTACTGTGCGCAGAAGGGCATCACCTACCTGTGCACCCCTTGGGATGAACCCAGCGTCGATGCCCTGGCGGAATTCGATGTGGCGGCCTTGAAGATCGCTTCGGCGGATCTGTCCAACCCCTACCTGATCGCCAAGGCCGCCAGCCTGGGCAAGCCGCTGATCCTGTCCACCGGCATGTCCTTCGAGCACGAAATCATCCGTGCGATCGAGCAACTCAACGCCTTGGGTACGCCCTTCGCGCTGCTTCACTGCAACAGCGCCTACCCAGCGCCTGAGGCGGATATCCAACTGGGCTACCTGCGCCGCTTGCAAGAGTTGCATGGCCTGATCGGCTATTCCGGCCATGAGCGCGGTATCGCGATTACCCTCGGTGCAGTGGCCCTGGGCGCCAAGCTGGTGGAGCGCCACATTACCCTGGACCGCAACATGGAAGGCCCGGACCACCTGGCCAGCCTGGAACCCACCGAGTTCCGGCAACTGGTGGACGGTATCCGCCAGCTGGATCTGGCGCTGCCCTGGCAAGGGCCCGGTCGTCATGCCAGCCAGGGTGAGCTGCTGAACCGCGAGAACCTCGGCAAGAGTGTGATCGCTGCCCGCGATATCCCCCGTGGCACGGTGCTGGAGCAGGGCATGCTGCGCATCGCCAGCCCTGGCCAGGGACTGCCGCCGTACCGGCTGCCGGAACTGCTGGGCAAACCGGCCCAACGCGACATCGCCCTGGGCGACTTCCTGTTCGAAAGCGACCTGCAGGCGCAGCAAACCGAGCAGAAGCTGGCGTTCGACATGCCAATCCGCTGGGGTGTGCCGGTGCGCTATCACGACTTCTGCGACTACCAGCGGCGTATCGAACCGGACCTGTTCGAGTTCCACCTGTCGTACCGCGACCTCAGCCTGAAGCCACAGCCTTTCCTGGCTGAAGTGGCGTGTTCGCGCCTGGTGGTGCACGCCCCGGAGCTGTTCGAGAACAGCGAGCTGCTGGACCTGGTTGCGGACGACCCGGCTTATCGTCAGCGTTCCATCGACAACCTGCAGCGCGTGGTCGATGCCACCCTGCAGATCGGCGAGTTCTTCCCCGCAGCCGATGCCCGGCTGATCGTTGCCAACATTGGTGGTTTCTCTGCCGATGCACCGCGCCCGCTGGCCATGCGCCCTGAACTTTACGAGCGCTACCATGAAGCCTGCCGGCAGGTGGATTTCGCCGGCACCGAGCTGATTCCGCAGAACATGGCGCCGTTCCCGTGGCACTTCGGTGGTCAGCGCCACCAGAACATTTTCATGATGCCCGATGAACTGGCAGCCCAGGCCCGCGAGCACGGCTTGCGCCTGTGCCTGGACCTGTCGCACCTGCAGATGACCTGCTTCCACTTCGGCCTCGACTTCCAAGCCGCACTGGCGCTGCTGCTGCCGCACTCGGCGCACTTGCACGTGGCCGACGCCAAGGGCACCAACGGTGAAGGCGTGCTCATGGGCACCGGCGACATCGACTGGCCGGCCACCTGGGCGCAGATTCGCCAACATCCTGAAGTCAGCTTCATTCCTGAAGTCTGGCAAGGGCATAAGGATCATGGTGCTGGCTTTTGGTCGGCGTTGGACTTTCTGATGAGCTTGGAGGGGAGTGACTGATGGCACGCTCAATGCTGCCAGAAGCCAGTTGCCCGATCTGCTCCGCGCCCGCGGACGGCTTGTTGGACTTGCAACTGGTCGAGCGCAGATGGTTGCCCAGAACAATCGCTGTGGCGTCCTGTGCCGCCTGTGACTTTGCCTTCGTTTGTCCGGCTGACGCCGAGAATTATGCGAACTACTACGCGCAGACCTCCAACGACCTGCTTTCGGTGATCAACCCCAGTGAGACGGAACAGAGCCGCTTCGACACCCAGGCTGGCTTCCTGTCGCCGCTGTTGTCCGCGGCCGCTCCGAAACGGGTCCTGGATATCGGCTGCGGCAGCGGGGGCTTGCTGCATACCCTGCAGAGGGCCTTCCCTCAACACAGCTACCATGGGGTTGACCCCAACGCGGTCGTCGGCTGGCACCAGGGTGTGAGTTTTGACTGCGAGCTGGACGATTCGGTGCAGGCTTTCGACCTGATTGTTCTTTCCCATACACTGGAGCACGTCGTCGATCTCGGGGCTTTCTCTTCGGTGTTAGAGCTGCTGGCGGCGGACGGCTCTTTGTACATTGAGGTGCCCGATGCCACGCGCTATGCCGATTTCCCTCGTAGAGAATATCTCTATTACTTCGACCGTTTGCACATTAACCACTTCAGCACGGCATCGCTGGAAAAGCTGCTGACAGACTGGGGGCTGTTTCTGAATTGGACCAGTTTTCATGACTTTCAGTACAAGGATGGTCAGCTCTATCCGGCATGCGCCATTTTGGCTTCCCGGCAGGCATCTTCAATCCCCCTGAAGCTTGAGTTGAAAGCACCCTTGGTCGCGGCGTTGGAGCGCTATCGACAGGGCGAGAGGGACAGGGCGCGGGAGTGGCAGGCACGCCTTGCAGCGTTTCCCAAGATCCTGGTGTATGGCTTCGGCGACAATTTCTTTCGCGCCAGGGCATCGGGTGGGCCGTTGTCCAAGCAAAGTATCCTGGCGGTGATCGATCGCCGCTGGCGAGACTTGAGTGAGTCCCAGTATGCCACCGACTATTCGTTCATGGATCTGTATCAGGCTGCAGAGCAGCACTCACAGATCCCCGTGGTTGTGGCTGTGTCGTGGCAGGCGGAAACCATTGCAGAAACTCTTTCTGAAACCGGCTTTTCCCAGGTGTTCATCCTGTAGGTAGCCAGATTCCAATCGTACATACAGATAATGAAGAAGGACATCGAATGCGCGTAGCCGACTACATCATGGAGCGCCTAGCCCGCCTTGGCGTTGCTCAGGTCTACTTCCTTCCCGGCGGCGGAGCCATGCACCTCAATGATGCCCTGGGGCGTCATCCTGATTTGGAACCGATTCTTTGTCTGCACGAGCAGGCTGCCGGTATCGCTGCTGAGGCAGCAGGAAAACTATCAGGAAGGCCCAGTGCTTGCATGACGACCAGTGGCCCTGGCGCCACCAATGCAATTACCGCTGTGCTCGGGGCTTGGCTCGATTCCACTCCGGTGTTCTTCGTCTCCGGGCAGGTGAAAAGTGCAGATCTGAAGACGGGTACCGATCTGCGTATGCTCGGCGTTCAGGAGGCTGACATTGTCTCCATGGTGACCTCGATCACCAAGCGTGCAGTCACTCTGACCGATCCCCAGGCGGTTGCCGAAATTTTTGACGAATTGGAGCATGCGGCCCTCAGTGGTCGTCGTGGCCCGGTATGGCTTGATGTACCGCTGGATGTACAGGCTGCGCAGGTCGATCCGACGCAACTGCGCCGCGCCGTCCCTCCAGCCTCGGCTGAGGGTGTCGACCTAAGCGAACCGTTGGCGAAAACCCTGGCGTTGCTGCGCTCGGCGAAGCGCCCGGGAATTATTGCTGGCGCCGGTATTCGTATGTCCGGTGCGGTGGATGGGTTTCGTCGCTTGATAGAGCGCGCGAGAATACCAGTCATGCCAACTTGGCAGGCGATGGATTTGATTGAAGACGAGCACCCCTTGTATGGTGGCCGTCCTGGCTCCATCGCGCCGCGTTGGGCCAACTTTGCGCTGCAGAACTGCGACCTGCTGATTGTGCTTGGCTCGCGTCTGGACATGGCGCTGACTGCGTACAACCATGCACACTTCGCTCCTTTTGCGAAAAAAGTGGTGGTAGACATCGATCCGGCGGAGCTTACCAAGCTGCAGATGTCTATCGATGTTTCCCTCGTCTCCGATGTGGCGCCCTTCATCGAAGCGCTTTATACGGCCATCGCTGCCGAGCCGTTACCGGACTACGCCAGTTGGCGTCAGCAGATTGCCGTTTGGCGCGAGCGCTATCCGCTGCTGCAACCAGAACACACCGACGACAGTCAGGGTGTGAGCATGTATTACTTCACCGACCGACTTTCTGCTCAATTAGCAGAGGGTGATGTGATCGCGCCCGGAAGCTCAGGCTTTGCTGCCGAATTGTTTCTGCTCAACCTGCGTATGAAGAAAGGACAGCGCTGCTTCCACAATCGAGGCACTGGTTCCATGGGGTTTGGTATTCCCTCGGCCATTGGTGCCTGCCTAGCGGCCGGACGGCGCCAGACCCTGTGCGTAGAAGGTGATGGTGGCCTGCAGATGAATATCCAAGAGCTGGCGACTCTTGCTGCACAGAAGCTACCGGTCAAATGCTTTGTCATCAACAATCAAGGTTATGCCTCGATCCGTGTTTCACAGAACGCCCACTTCCAGTTGTTGGTGGGTGCCGATGCCGATAGTGGCTTGCAATTGCCTGAATTACGCCAACTGTGTGCCGCCTATGGTGTGGGCTACGCCTATATCGATAGCCATAGTGACCTAGACGGACAGTTGCGTGAGGTGCTCGACGCCACCGGCCCGGTAATCTGTGAAGTCATGGTGCAGGTTGAAGAGCCGCGCATTCCGCGGGTAATGACTCGTATCAATGCCGAGGGCAAGCCAGAGTCTGGCGCACTTGAGGATTTGTACCCCTTCTTGCCACGCGAAGAATTGGCGCAAAACTGGCCATTAGGCGAATGAAGTACTGCTGCATTATTTTTTTATCGAGTGCGAGGCGGTTGTATGAATGTTCTTGATTCCTTTCGACTCGATGGACGGGTTGCCCTTGTCAGCGGTGCCTCGCGTGGCATCGGCTACGCCATTGCTCGTGGTTTGGCTGAAGCTGGTGCGCAGGTCTACGGTATTGGCCGATCGACCGATACCGAGGCAGACGACGGGAGCTTCCATTATAGTCAATGCGATGTCCGAGAAAGTGATAGCGTTTCCCAGCTGATGGCTGAAATCGCTGCACGCCATGGGCGTTTCGACATTCTTGTCAACGCTGCAGGCATTACCTTGCCAGCGCAGGCCGATACCGATCCCTTGGCCAGATTCCTGCGTACTCTGGATATGAACCTGACGGCGGCCTACACCTGCTGCTGTCTGGCCCTGCCTTACATGCAGCGCAATGGCTACGGTGCGATCATCAACGTCACCAGCATCGGTGCTGGGCTGGGTTTTCCCGGTAATCCCGGTTACGTCGCTTCCAAGGGAGGGTTGGCAGCTATGACCCGTGCCTTGGCACTGGATTTTGGCGGGCGGGGGATTCGCGTCAACAATATAGTACCTGGCTATGTGCATACTGCCATGACCCGCGCCAGCTACACAGATCCGGAACTCCACGCCGCTCGTGCTGGGCGAACCATGCTGGGGCGTTGGGGAACTATTGATGAACTGGCCGGTGCTGCGGTGTTTCTGGCATCCCCGGCAAGCAGCTATATCACAGGCACAGACTTGGTCGTCGATGGCGGCTGGTCAGCCAAGGGGTTGTGATGAATATAGGATTCATGCAGGGCCGCCTGTGCGAGCGTGTGGACGGCAAGATTCAGGCGTTCCCCGTGCGTGATTGGGAGAGCGAGTTTGAAGTTGCACAGCATCTAGGGCTGGTGCTGATGGAATGGACGCTTGATCAGGATTTTTTGTACGAGAACCCGCTGATGACCGTGGCCGGGCGCCAACGTATTGGAGAACTGGCCCGCTTGTACGGTGTGCGCATTCTCTCGCTGACAGGGGATTGCTTTATGCAGGCCCCGTTCTACAAAGTTTCGGGAGCGGCTCGTATCAGCCTGCTCAATGACCTTAACGCCGTACTGGATGCATCGGCAGAGTTAGGTATCCGCTACGTGCTGCTGCCGCTGGTAGACAATGGTTCGTTGACCACAGATGAGGAAGAGCAGGCACTCATTGACGGGTTACTTCCGCTGCGCGAGCGGCTTGTTGCAGGCAACCTGAAGATAGTCTTTGAGTCGGACTTCGGCCCTGAGCGTTTGGCTTCTTTCATTGCACGCTTTCCGGAGGACGCCTTTGGTATCAATTACGACATTGGCAACAGTGCAGCGCTGGGCTACTGCGCCACCGAGGAAATTGCCAGTTATGGACTGCGTATTGATAACGTGCATGTTAAGGATCGGATATTGGGGGGGAGCACTGTAGCTCTCGGCAGCGGGAACGCCGACTTCCCGGAGGTGTTCAGTGCATTACGCAAATTAGGCTATGCAGGTAACTTCATTCTGCAAACTGCCCGTGCTGACGATGGCGACCATGCCGGAGCGGTTGCCCGTTACCGCGATATGACTCGGACGTGGTGGTGTGGTCATGAGGCTTGAACTTGAGGGGAAGGTCGCATTGATCACCGGGTCGTCGTCCGGTATTGGTCTGTCGATAGCCCAGCAGTTGGCAGAAGAGGGCTGTCATGTCGTGCTCAACGGCCGTGACCCTGAGCGACTGCACGCGGCGCAGTCGCTGATAGAGGGAGCGTCGGGGGTCGTGGCCGATGTGCGTGATGCTGACGCCTGTCAGACTTTGGTTAGGGAAGTATTATCCCGCCATGATCGCCTCGACATTCTGGTGTGTAATGTCGGCAGCGGTGCTTCTGTACCTCCTGGCCAGGAAAGTCCTGCCGAATGGCATCGAGTTCTGGATACCAACTTGCATACCACGACACAGACTGTATGGGCTGCACAGGACTCCCTGCTGAACTCTCGGGGCAGTGTTATTTGTATTTCTTCTATCTGTGGTATCGAAGCCCTAGGTTGCCCGGTTCCGTACGCAGTGGCAAAAGCTGCCATTGAAAGCTATGTACGTAATGCGGCGCGTTGGCTGGGTCGACACGGCGTGCGAATCAATAGCATCGCGCCGGGCAACATCCTCTTTGATGGCTCAGTCTGGGAGCGCAAGCTTCATGAGGATCGCCTTGGTGTTGAGGCGATGCTTGCTCGTGATGTTGCTCTTGGTCGTTTGGGCTGTCCTGCTGATGTTGCCAGGCTGGCTGCTTACCTGGCTTCGCCTCTGGCCGATTTCATTACCGGGGCTACTTATATTGTTGATGGAGGTCAACTGAGGTCATGAATAACTCGGAATCTAATTTTTCCCGATTATTTGAGTTGAGCGGCCGGGTAGCGGTAATCACTGGCGGCGCCGGCCTGCTTGGCTACCAGCATGCGGCCACCATCGCCGGCCTCGGCGGCCTGCCTGTGTTGCTGGATATTCAGGCCGAAGCCTTGGCCGCCAATGCTGCGAAATTGGCAGAGGAAACTGGCTGCCAGGCGATGTGCTTGGTGGCCGACATCACTGATCTGGCTGCCCTGACGGTAGCCTTCGAGCAACTGATGGCCCGCCACGGCCAAGTGGATATCCTGATCAATAACGCCGCCCGCAATCCCAAGGTGGAAGGCACCGGCGACAAGGACTTTTCCCGCCTCGAACATTTCCCTTGGGAACAGTGGCGTCTGGATTTGGATGTGGGTCTGGGAGGCGCTTTCAATTGCGCCAAGGTCTTTGGCGCACAAATGGCCCGCCAAGGGCGCGGGGTGATTGTCAATATCGCCTCCGACCTGGGCGTTATCGCACCGGATCAGCGTTTGTACCGGGTGGAGGGCCGCGAAGTCGAACAGCAACCTGTCAAGCCAGTAACCTACTCGGTGGTCAAGCACGGCCTGATCGGCTTGACCAAGTACCTGGCCACGTACTGGTGCGAACAAGGCGTGCGCTGCAATGCCTTGTCGCCTGGCGGCGTCTACGCGGGGCAGAACGATGTATTCGTCAGCAAGCTGGCGCAGTTGATTCCCTTGGGGCGCATGGCTGACGCCGATGAGTACCGTGGTGCCATCGCCTTCCTTTGTTCGGATGCTTCATCCTATATGAACGGAGCCAATCTGGTCATTGATGGGGGCCGCAGTGCATGGTGAATCGCGATTCAATTTTCCGGCATTGCATTTGCTCTAGTAGCGATCAATTGCAACCGGCGCTGATACCCTTGGTTGCTCAGCCTGCGTTCGCCCGCGAGCGGATAGAGATTACTGCTGATTTGGGCTGGCAGTGTGCCTCAAAGTAGGGCTTATACGTTTCGTAATTCACTGCAGTGCCATTGTTCGATTATTGTGGTTTTCGTGGGGTGATTTCTATATGCGAAAATCAAGAATTTAATAAATGTTGAGGTGTCTGTGCGCTACGGAAAAATAACGCAGCATTACCCTGAGCACCATGTTCAGCCATTGATGAATGTGGGTGATATTGTACAGACACTTGCTATTGAGTATTTGTATGAATTGTTGGGTGTGGATAATGAGCAAGTTGTTGGAATTAGTAAATATGATTTGAGAAATTATCAGGGCGAGAAAGTGGTTTTGCCTGTTACGGGCTTTTTTAATGAGCGCCCTGATATGGGTGAGGTGCCTTTTTCAAAAAAAATAACGCCCGTTTTTCTTGGTTATCATTTAGGGTGGGGGTTGTATAATCCTGATAATTTAGAGTTCTTTAAAGAGCACCAGCCCATTGGCTGTAGGGATACTTACACGCAGCAGGTTTTTTCTCGCTATGGGATTGCATCTTATGTTTGTGGTTGTCCGACGGTTATATTTCCGCGTCGTGTAGAGCATGCAGAGAGAAATAAGGTGTTTTTGGTTGATGCGCCTGCAGAGTTGGATGCTTTTGTCCCTGTCGAAATGTGGGGTGACATTGAAAAAATTAGCCACATTGTACCTATAAAGCAGACCCCGCTTCAGAGGTCTGAGTATTTAGAGTTGGTAGAGTATACAAAGACTCTTTTGGCTCGCTATCGAGATGAGGCGCGATTGGTTGTAACCGGTCGGATTCACTGTGCGCTTCCATGTTTGGCTATGGGGATTCCGGTAATCTTTACCACTTATAATATGCAAGAGGCATATGATTTCTTGTTGAGCATGGTAAAGGTTCATACGCCGGACTTATTCCATGAGATCAATTGGAATCCGCGGGCGGTGGATTTGGAGGGTGTAAAGAGCGATTTTATTGATTTGGCTAAAAGCACTATAGATGCAGCGTATAAATCAAATGAATATGCTGGGCGGCTGGATCGATTCTATCGGGCTGGTTCTGGAACGATTTACTATCAAAATGAGCGTTCAAAATTGGAGGCTCTCTTTGCTGGTGGTAACAAAGAATATATTATTTGGGGGGTGGGTGCGCTAGGTTCTAAGGTTTTTCAGTTGATGGAGATTTATTATCCTGAGGCGCGACTGCGTATATGCTGTGATACATTTGCGATGTGCGATTTCTTTGGTTCTGAAGTGATTCGTCCTGATCAGTTGCCGTCGCCGGACGAAGGTGTAATCGTTTTGGCTGCTACCAGTTACGGGCTCGTTGAGTCAGAGTCCTTTTTGGAGGGGGCGGGATATATAAAAGGAGTGAATTACGATAATTTCTTTGTTCACCCTGGTATTCGAAAGTGAGTTGTAGTGTTCTGAGTGTTTTCAGTATATAAGATTTTCTGATTTAGCACTGGGAGTGCATATGGCCGTTTCTGACTCGTCTGTGGAGGGCTTTTTTATTTCTCCAATGCTCCAGCGCGTTGTGACGTCATTAGGCTTGCTGGATGCGCTTGGTGGTCGTCATTTGCTATTGACTGGAGCAACCGGATTTTTTGGGCGATGGCTGCTAATGTTGTTGTCATCGCTAAATCGTCAAGGTGCAGGCATGACAGTAACAATTCTGTCACGTGACCCTGAGCGGTTTTTAGCGGATTACCCCGTTTTTAGAAATTGTACGTGGATTCAATGGCTAGTTGGCGATGTTAGAGAGTTAAGAGATTTTTCGACAAGCGCTATTGACCTAGTAGTTCATGGTGCGGCTGATACCTCTGCTGCGGCCAATGCGCGTCCTTTGGAATTGTTCGATACCATTGTGAATGGGTGTCGGAATGTTCTTGATTTTGCAGTGTACAACAATTGTTCACGTGTCTTGTTGACTGGCTCTGGGGCTCAGTATGGCGAGCTTTCAAATACAGGGGGGGTTGTAGAAAGTTATCGTGGGGCTTGTGAGAGCAATTCCATATTCAGTGTGTATGGGGAGGCCAAGCGTGCACAGGAAACTTTAGGGGTTATTTATTCGAAAACTCGAGCGCTCAATGTGGTTATGACTCGGTGTTTTTCTTTTTCAGGTGCTGGGCTCCCATTGGATGGTCACTTCGCTATTGGTAATTTTGTTCGGGATGCGCTATTTTCTAATGAGCTCGTACTGAATTCCAGTGGTAAATCAGTACGTAGTTATCTGCATGGGGCTGATTTGGCTATTTGGTTGTTGGTGCTATTGGTTCGCGGAGAGAATGGCGTAGCTTATAATGTGGGATCTGATCAGGCGATTAGTGTCGCTGACTTGGCGTGTCGAGTACGAGATCGTCTGGCGCCGGAGAAACCTTTACGTATTTTAGGGGGGGAGGATTCCGTACGCTCTTTTTATGTGCCGGATATTTCTAAGGCCAGAGCGCTGGGGTTGGATGTTTGGACTCCATTAGAGGAGTCTATTGATAGTATGGCTGCTTGGGTGTAATGATGCCCGATAGTGATTTCTGGCGGGTAGAGTGGGTGGGAAGTGAAAATTGAAAACCTTGAGGCGTATCAGTTGTGTCGAAAATAAAGGTGGCGCCAATGCGTGAATTATTCTCCAGTCGTCCGCAGCCATATTACGTCTATGCTCCTGACTATCGGCGTAACTCTGCAGGAATTCGAGTTATGCATTTGCTTTGCGATGCGCTTAATAGGTCTGGCCAGGAGGCTTATATAACGGCAAGTGTATTGAATTCCGAATTAATCACGCCTTGTTTGACTGATGGGGTGGTTGAGTTGCATCGCGCTCAAGGGCTTGAGCCAATTTCGATTTATCCGGAAATTATTGATGGTAATCCATTAAATACAGATACTGTTGTGCGCTATTTGCTGAACCAGCCGGGCTTTATTGAGGGGGCGGGGGTTTATGGTGAGGGCGATTTATTTTTTTCTTATACGCAGGCCCTACTGCAGCCAGGGATGGAAAAAGATCGGATTTTATATCTTCCACCTATTGATTTAAGGGTGTTTTCTCCGCCGAAGGATGCGGGGGCGCGTGTTCTTGGAAAGGTTTGCTACTATCAGGGGCGACGAGGTCAGGCGAAAATTAATCCTGCTCTGCTTCCACCGGACGCCGTGGAAATTACGGCTACGTGGCCTGGTTCATGGGAAGAGTTGGCGGCTGTTTTTCAAACGTCTGAATATTTTTACTGTACAGAAGCTACCGCGTTAGCCTCAGAGGCAGTTCTTTGTGGTTGCATAGCGGTTGTTTTACCTAGTGAGTGGTGCCCCGTAAAAATAAGTCAGCACGAGAATAAGAGCTATGGCGTTGCGTGGGGTATCGATTCAGAAGAAGTTGAGCGTGCGAGGCAGACTGTGCCTTTATTGCGTGACAGTCTGCTGCAGCATCATCTCGATTTCTGGCCTGCCCTGGATCATTTCATTGAGGTCACCCAATCTGCCGCCAACGTACGTGCGGCCCAGAGCGGGCGCCGTCAACTGCTTCCATGGCTTGCCGAGCGCGTTCCCACTGGCACTCAGCAGCGTCTGATTGCCGAACATCTGGCCGCCAATAGAGAGCCTGCCTTTGCAATACTGGTGCTGGATCGTGAGGGTGACGGCAAGGTTTTGACCCGGACGATCAAGAGCTTGGGCCAGGCGCACAACCACTACGCCTCTGCGCATGTTCTGGTGCTGACTGCTGCAGCGACGCCAACCATCGCCGATGCCTCGTTGCGTACTCTGAGCCTGGATCCGGCGCAGCCTTTGCGCAGTATCGAGCAGGCGCTACGGGGCGTCGAGGCGGACTGGTTCATGCTGGTCGAGGCAGGGAGCGAGTTCACCCAGAGTGGCCTGCAGACTGCCGCACTGGAGCTGTTGGCGGCGCCTGGCTGTCGAGCGGTATATGGTGATGAGGTGGTGCGCGAGCACAGCGGTGACATGGGCGCGGTGTTGCGCCCGGACCTCAACCTCGACCTGCTGCTGAGCCTGCCTGCCAGTGCATCGCGCCATTGGCTGTTCAATCGCCAGGTGTGGCTGGATATGGGGGGCTTCCGGCAGGGGGCGGGCCGGGCTTTCGAGCTGGACTATATTTTGCAACTGATCGAGACAGCTGGTTTCGAGGGGTTGGGGCATATCAGCGAACCGTTGTTGATCAGCGATGCTCAGCCGATGCGCGACTGCCCGGATGAGCGCGGCGTCATTCAGCGCCATCTGCATGCACGCGGTTTTGCACAGGCTCACGTCGACTCTCGCCTGCCTGGGCGTTACGAGCTGAACTATGGCGCCCCATGCGACGTACCAGTCAGTATTCTGATACTGCTCCAGGGCGCTAATACGGAGCGGGCGCAGCGGTGCATGGAATCCATTCTGGAGAAGACCACCTGTCGAAACTACGAGGTGCTGCTGCTGGCGCCGACGAATGCCGGTCCTGCAGTGAACATCTGGCTCGATGGCGTTGCCCGGCTCGGCACCGATGCCATTCGTTGTTTGCGTTTCCCGGCCGATACGACGCCTGTGCAAATGCGCAACCGGGCCGCGGGGCAAGCTCGTGGTGACTTCCTGCTTTGGCTGGACGAAGGCGCTGCCGTGCTCGATAGCGACTGGCTGCAGCAGATGCTGAACCACGGTATGCGCCAGGAAGTTGGTGTAGTGGGAGCAAAACTGGTGGCGGGGGATGCCACTATCAGCCATGCCGGTTTTGTGCTCGGCCTGAACGGCCCTATTGGCGAAGCCTTTGCCGGCCAGCAGATGGATGCGTCCGGTTACATGCAGCGGCTGCAGGTTGACCAGAATTATGTTGCAGTGAGCGGGAAGTGTCTGCTGGTGAGCAAAGGCCTGTTCCTTGAAGCAGGCGGATTCGACGAGACGCCTGAGCTGCAGCGCTGGACGGATGTTGATCTGTGCCTGCGTCTGCACCGCGCCGGCTACCTGAACGTATGGACGCCGCGTGTTCAGTTGCTGCTCAGTCAGGATGCTGAAACGCCGGCCGCCGCCGCAGAAGAAGATGCGTTATATGAGCGCTGGCTCCCTGTACTGGCACGAGACCCGTTCTACAATGCAAACTTTGCGCTCTCTGCTACCAAAGGTTTCGGACTGGCGCCCAACGAACTGAGCTGGCGAGCGTTGTCGTCCTGGAAGCCGTTGCCGACAATCATCGCCCACGCGGCGGACAGACAAGGTTGTGGCAACTACCGAGTCATCCAGCCGCTCGACGCGCTCAACAGCGAGGGCCTGGCGGAGGGCCTACTGGCATGGAACTTCTTGTCGCCCACAGAGCTTGAGCGTTATCAACCAGACAGCATTATCCTGCAGCGCCAGGTAGGCGACGAGCAGATTGAACAGATGCGCCGGATGCACGCGTTTTCGAAGGCCTTCAAGGTCTTCGAGCTGGACGACTATCTGCCCAACTTGCCGCTCAAAAGCGTGCACAGAGCACACATGCCAACGGACATTCTGCGCTCCATCCGCCGTGGCCTGACTTATGTAGACCGATTCGTCGTCTCCACACAGCCGCTTGCCGAAGCCTTCGCCGGCCTGCATGACGATATCATAGTGGTACCCAACACGCTGGACACTCGCTACTGGAAAGGCCTCAGCTCCCTGCGTCAGCAGTCGCGCAAGCCGCGTGTCGGCTGGGCAGGCGGTGCCAGCCACACGGGCGACCTGGAAGTGATCGCGGACGTAGTCAAGGAACTGGCCAACGAGGTTGAGTGGGTGTTCTTCGGCATGTGCCCGGACAAGCTGCGGCCCTATGTTCACGAATACTACGAGGGCGTTTCGATTGACCAATACCCGGTGATGCTGGCCCGGATGAACCTGGACCTGGCCCTCGCACCCGTCGAGCAGAACCTGTTCAACGAGTGCAAGAGCAACCTGCGCCTGCTGGAATACGGTGCCTGTGGTTTCCCGGTAATCGCCAGTGACGTGCGCTGCTACCAGGGCTACAACGACTTGCCGGTTACGCTGGTGAAGAACCGCTTCCGCAGCTGGGTCGAGGCCATTCGCATGCACCTGGCCGATCTGGATGCCACGGCGAAGGCGGGTGATGCTCTGCGCAATGCGGTGCTGGGTGGCTGGATGCTTGAAGGTGACAATCTAAGCAACTGGCGCAAGGCCTGGCTGCCGGACTGATACATGGCCGTAGGCCTGTGCTGGCCTCTTCGCGGGCGCGCCCGCGAAGAGGCCAGCACAGGTAACCCAATTTCCCCATCTCCGGCACGGCTATTGCTTTACCGCTGGCAACACACCGTTTTTATGACGGTCAGCCATGCGAGAGAGCAAGATGCCCCAGGCCGCCCACGTAATCCGAGCCCCTGATCCGCAGGGGCAAACCCCGGTCGAGCAGGCGTTCGCCCTGTTCAATCAGGTGTCCAGCCAACTCAGTCAGTCCTACAGCCTGCTCGAAGCCCGGGTCAGCGAACTCAAGGGCGAGCTGGCGGTGGTCAGTGCCCAGCGTATCGCTGAGCTCAGTGAAAAGGAGCGGCTGGCCAACCGGCTGCAGAACCTCCTGGATCTGCTGCCTGGTGGGGTGATCGTGATCGATGGTCAGGGCCTGGTGCGCGAGGCCAACCCGGCCGCCTGCGAGCTACTCGGCGAGCCGCTGGTCGGCCAGTTGTGGCGCCAGGTGATTGCCCGTAGCTTTGCCCCGCGCAAGGATGACGGCCACGAAGTCTCTCTGCGCGACGGCCGCCGCCTGTCCATCGCCACCCGTTCGCTGGATGCCGAGCCTGGCCAGTTGGTGCTGCTCAATGACCTGACCGAAACCCGTCGCCTGCAAGACCAGCTAGCCCGCCACGAGCGGCTGTCGTCGCTGGGGCGGATGGTGGCTTCACTGGCTCATCAGATCCGCACGCCGTTGTCCGCCGCCATGCTCTATGCCAGCCACCTGGCCGATAGCGAGCAGGATCTCGGCGCGCAAACACGTCAACGTTTTGCCGTTACTTTGAAGGAGCGCCTGCACGAGCTGGAGCATCAGGTGCGCGACATGCTGGTGTTCGCCCGTGGCGAGCTGCCGCTGAGCGACCGTATCACCCCCAAAGCACTGTTTCAGGCCCTGCAACAGGCGGCGCAAGTACAGGTGCAGGGGCATGCCGTGCGTTGGCAATGTGACAGCCATCTTGGCGAGCTGCTGTGCAATCGCGACACCCTGGTCGGCGCCTTGCTCAATCTCATCGAAAATGCCCTTCAGGCCAGCGACGGCCCGGCGCGGCTGAAAGTGCACCTGTTCCGCCGTGATCGCACCTTGCACTTGTGTGTCAGTGATGCCGGCAGCGGTATCGACGCCGAGTTGCTGACGCGTCTGGGTGAGCCATTCCTGACCACCAAGGCCACTGGCACCGGGCTTGGTCTGGCGGTGGTCAAGGCTGTGTTGCGCGCTCATCAGGGGCGCCTGCAACTGCGTTCGAAAGTGGGACGTGGCACCTGTGTGCGGGTGGAGCTGCCGCTGATCCATGGGCAATTGGCGGAGGAGGTGTAATGGCAATCAAGGTGTTGCTGGTCGAGGATGACCGTGTATTGCGCCAGGCACTGGGCGATACCTTGGAGATCGGAGGTTTCGCCTACCAGGCCGTGGGCAGCGCCGAGGAAGCGCTGGCTGCGGTGCAGCAAGAGGCCTTCAGCCTGGTGGTCAGCGATGTGAGCATGCCAGGCATGGATGGGCACCAACTGCTGGCCCAGCTGCGCCGCCAGCAACCGCAACTTCCCGTGTTGCTGATGACCGCGCATGCCGCGGTGGAGCGTGCTGTCGAGGCAATGCGCCAAGGGGCTGCCGACTATCTGGTCAAGCCATTCGAACCCAAGGCTTTGCTCAGCCTGGTCGAGCGGCATGCCGCCGGGCGCGTGGCTGAAGAGGAAGGCCCGGTGGCCTGCGAACCGGCCAGTCGTCAGTTGCTCGAACTGGCTGCCCGCGTGGCGCGCAGTGACTCGACCGTGCTGATTTCCGGCGAATCCGGTACCGGCAAGGAAGTGCTGGCGCGCTTCATTCACCAGCAGTCGCCGCGGGCGGCGCAGCCCTTCGTGGCGATCAATTGTGCTGCCATCCCCGACAACATGCTCGAGGCCACCCTGTTCGGCCACGAGAAGGGGGCCTTTACCGGTGCCATCGCTGCCCAGGCCGGCAAGTTCGAGCAGGCCGAAGGTGGCACCTTGCTGCTCGATGAAATCTCGGAAATGCCAATGGCCTTGCAAGCCAAGCTGCTGCGCGTGCTGCAGGAGCGCGAGGTGGAGCGGGTGGGCGGGCGCAAGCCGATCAGCCTGGATATCCGCGTGTTGGCCACCACCAACCGTGACCTGGCTGGCGAAGTGGCGGCCGGGCGTTTCCGTGAAGATTTGTACTACCGCCTGTCGGTGTTCCCCCTGGCCTGGCGCCCGCTGCGCGAACGCCCAGGTGACATCCTACAACTGGCCGAGCGCCTGTTGGCGCGTCACGTGGCGAAGATGAAGCACGCCCCGGTGCAGCTGTCGCCCCAGGCCCGAGCCTGCCTGCAGGCGTATGCCTGGCCGGGCAACGTGCGCGAACTGGACAACGCCCTGCAGCGGGCGCTGATCCTGCAGCAGGGCGGGGTGATCGAGGCGGCGGATTTTTGTCTGGCAGGCGCCATTCCATTGTCAGCTAGCATAGAGCCATCACCTGAGGTGGTGGCCGAGCCCGGCGGGCTGGGCGATGACATGCGTCGCCATGAGTACCAGATGATCATCGACACCCTGCGCGCCGAGCGCGGCCGCCGCAAAGAGGCCGCCGAACGCCTGGGGATAAGCCCGCGTACCCTGCGCTACAAGCTGGCGCAGATGCGCGATGCCGGGTTTGACGTCGAGGCCAGCCTGTTCGGCTGATTGACACTGCAGCCGCTGAAGATGCGCCCCCTGTAGGAGCGGCCTTGTGTAGCGATAGGGCCGCAAGGCGGCCCCGGCGATATCGGCGGCGAAGCGCAGATGTGGGGCCGCTCCGCGCCCCTGTCGCGACACAAGGCCGCTCCTACAAAGATCGCGCAAGCGCACGGGGCGGTGATTCCCAAGGCTGGCACCTTTGTTGCTTTAGGTTGGCTATCCGCCGCATCACTGTCAAAAAAATGCGGCCGCAGGAGAGAGAAGGGTCATGAGCCAAGGTGTTGAATTCAATCGTCTGATGCTGGACATGCGGGCCATGCAGGCCGATGCCATGTCGCTGCCAAAGGTGGCCGCTGCCCCCGAGTTGGCACCCGGGCAAAGTACCTTTGCCGACATGCTCGGCCAGGCCATCGGCAAGGTGCATGAGACGCAGCAGGCTTCGACCCAGTTGGCCAACGCCTTCGAGATCGGCAAGAGTGGTGTCGACCTGACCGATGTGATGATCGCTTCGCAAAAGGCCAGCGTGTCGATGCAGGCCCTGACCCAGGTACGCAACAAGCTGGTCCAGGCGTACCAGGACATCATGCAGATGCCGGTTTGAGGACGGACGTAAACCATGGCTGAAGCAGTCGTCGACAACGCCCCTGCCAAAAGCGGCCCGCCCGCGGCCAAACCGCCGCTGTTCGGCATGGCGTTTCTGGAAAACATCGCGCAGATGCCCATGCTGCGTCAGATCGGCCTTCTGGTCGGCCTGGCCGCCAGCGTGGCGATCGGCTTTGCCGTGGTGCTGTGGTCGCAACAACCCGATTACCGTCCGCTGTACGGCAGCCTGGCGGGCATGGACACCAAGCAGGTCATGGATACCCTGGCCGCCGCCGACATCCCCTACAACGTCGAGCCCAATTCCGGTGCTCTGCTGGTCAAGGCCGACGACCTCTCCCGTGCGCGCTTGAAACTGGCGGCCGCCGGCGTGGCGCCAAGCGATGGCAACGTCGGTTTCGAGCTGCTCGACAAGGAGCAGGGCCTGGGCACCAGCCAGTTCATGGAAGCCACCCGTTACCGTCGCAGCCTGGAAGGCGAGCTGGCGCGTACCGTGTCCAGCCTGAACAACGTCAAGGGCGCGCGCGTGCACCTGGCCATCCCGAAAAGCTCGGTGTTCGTGCGTGACGAACGCAAGCCCAGCGCCTCGGTACTGGTCGAGCTGTACCCGGGCCGTGCCCTGGAAGCCGGGCAGGTGATGGCCATCGTCAACCTGGTCGCCACCAGCGTGCCGGAACTGGACAAGTCCCAGGTCACCGTGGTCGACCAGAAGGGCAACCTGCTGTCCGAGCAGATCCAGGACACCGCCCTGACCCAGGCAGGCAAACAGTTCGACTACAGCCGCCGGGTGGAAAGCATGCTCACCCAGCGGGTGCACAACATCCTGCAGCCGGTGCTGGGCAATGACCGCTACAAGGCCGAAGTGTCCGCCGACCTGGACTTCAGTGCGGTCGAGTCCACCTCCGAGCAATTCAACCCAGACCAGCCGGCGCTGCGCAGCGAGCAGTCGGTCGATGAACAACGTGCCAGCAGCCAGGGCCCGCAAGGTGTGCCCGGTGCGCTGAGCAACCAGCCGCCAGGCCCGGCCTCGGCACCGCAGACCACCGGTGGTGCCGCTACCCCGGCCGCGGCCATCCAGCCTGGCCAGCCGCTGGTGGATGCCAACGGCCAGCAGATCATGGACCCGGCCACCGGCCAGCCGATGCTCGCGCCGTACCCGTCGGACAAGCGCCAGCAAAGCACCAAGAACTTCGAGCTGGACCGCTCCATCAGCCACACCCGCCAGCAGCAGGGGCGCATGACCCGCCTGTCGGTGGCGGTGGTGGTGGACGACCAGGTCAAGATCGACCCGGCCACCGGCGACGCCACCCGTGCGCCATGGGGCGCCGAGGACCTGGCACGCTTCACTCGCCTGGTACAGGACGCGGTCGGCTTCGACGCCAGCCGTGGCGACAGCGTGACGGTGATCAACGTGCCGTTCGCCGCCGACCGCGGCGAAGAGATCACCGACATCGCCTTCTACCAGCAGCCGTGGTTCTGGGACATCGTCAAGCAAGTGCTGGGCGTGGTGTTCATCCTGGTGCTGGTGTTCGGTGTGCTGCGTCCGGTGCTGAACAACATTACAGGGGGCGGCAAGCAGGCTGCCCCGGATAGCGACATGGAGCTGGGCGGCATGATGGGTCTGGATGGCGAACTGGCCAACGACCGCGTCAGTCTGGGTGGCCCGACAAGCATTCTGCTGCCTAGCCCGAACGAGGGTTACGAGGCACAGCTCAACGCAATCAAAGGCCTGGTGGCCGAAGACCCGGGCCGCGTTGCCCAGGTCGTGAAAGAGTGGATCAACGCCGATGAGTGATAACCGAGCCGTTACCGCCAAGCTGAGCCGCGTCGACAAGGCGGCGATCCTCCTGCTTTCGCTGGGCGAGACCGATGCCGCCCAGGTGCTGCGACACATGGGGCCCAAGGAAGTGCAGCGGGTGGGTGTGGCCATGGCGCAGATGGGCAATGTGCACCGTGAACAGGTCGAGCAGGTGATGAGCGAGTTCGTCGAAATCGTCGGCGACCAGACCAGCCTGGGCGTGGGCTCCGATGCCTATATCCGCAAGATGCTCAACCAGGCCCTGGGCGAGGACAAGGCCAACGGCCTGGTCGACCGCATCCTGCTCGGTGGCAACACCAGCGGCCTGGACAGCCTGAAGTGGATGGAGCCGCGCGCCGTTGCCGACGTGATCCGCTACGAGCACCCGCAGATCCAGGCCATCGTGGTTGCCTACCTCGACCCCGACCAGGCCGGCGAAGTGCTGAGCAACTTCGACCACAAGGTGCGCCTGGACATCGTCCTGCGCGTGTCGTCGCTGAACACCGTGCAGCCAGCGGCGCTGAAGGAGCTGAACCAGATCCTCGAGAAGCAGTTCTCGGGCAACTCCAACGCAGCGCGTACCACCTTGGGCGGCATCAAGCGCGCCGCCGACATCATGAACTTCCTCGACAGCTCGGTGGAAGGTGCACTGATGGACGCGATCCGCGAGATCGACAGCGACCTGTCGGAGCAGATCGAAGACCTGATGTTCGTCTTCAACAACCTCGCCGACGTCGACGACCGAGGCATCCAGGCGCTGCTGCGCGAAGTCTCGTCCGACGTGCTGGTGGTGTCGCTCAAGGGCGCCGACGAGCGGGTCAAGGACAAGATTTTCAAGAACATGTCCAAACGTGCCTCGGAGCTGTTGCGCGACGACCTGGAGGCCAAGGGGCCGGTGCGGGTCAGCGACGTGGAAACGGCGCAGAAGGAAATCCTCACCATCGCCCGCCGCATGGCCGAGGCCGGCGAGATCGTGCTCGGCGGCAAGGGTGCCGAGGAAATGATCTAAGGTATTCGCGATCTGAAGGCCGACGCCGCCCCTTGTGGGAGCGGGTAAACCCGCTCCCACAGGGACCGTGTCGGCTGAACATGGTTTGAGAACATGACAGCATGCCCACCAAAGAACATCACCCCAGCGACCTGATCCGCGCCCGCGACCTCGAGGGCGTGGACGTATGGGCGCTGCCCAGCTTCGACCCGGAACCGGAGCCTGAGCCCGAACCGGAGCCGGAACCCGAGGTAATCGAGGAAGAAGTCGAGGAAGTGCCGCTGGAAGAAGTCCAGCCGCTGACCCTTGAAGAACTCGAGGCCATCCGCCAGGAGGCCTACAACGAAGGCTTCGCCACCGGTGAGCGCGAGGGCTTCCATAGCACCCAGCTCAAGGTCCGCCAGGAGGCCGAAGAGGCCCTGAAGACCAAGCTGGAAAGCCTCGACCGGCTGATGAGCAACCTGATGGAGCCGATCGCCGAGCAGGACACGCAGATCGAGAAGGCTCTGGTCCACCTGGTGGCTCACATGACCCGCCAGGTGATCGGTCGCGAACTGCGGGGCGATTCCAGCCAGATAACCCAGGTACTGCGCGAAGCGCTCAAGCTGCTGCCCATGGGCGCGGACAATATCCGCATCCACCTCAACCCGCAGGATTTCGAGCTGGCCAAGGCCCTGCGCGAGCGCCATGAGGAAAGCTGGCGGCTGCTCGAGGACAGCGCACTGCTGCCAGGCGGCTGCCGTATCGAGACCGCGCACAGCCGCATCGACGCGACCATGGAAACCCGCATCGAGAAAGCCGTGGCACAACTGTTCGACCAGTTGCACGATCATTCGCTGCACCCGGCGGCAGCGGATATGTCCGTTGACCTGGACCGCCCGGTGGATACCCCCGATGCACCTTAAGCGCACCAGTTTCGGCAAGCGCCTGGGCAGTTATGCCGAGGCCATCGAGCTGCCGGCCCAGCCCATCGTCGAAGGCCGCCTGCTGCGTATGGTCGGCCTCACCCTGGAAGCCGAAGGCCTGCGCGCTGCAGTCGGCAGCCGCTGCCTGGTAATCAACGACGACAGCTACCACCCGGTGCAGGTGGAGGCCGAAGTCATGGGCTTTGCCGGGTCCAAGGTATTCCTCATGCCGGTCGGCAGCATCGTCGGCATCGCCCCCGGCGCCCGGGTTGTGCCGCTGGATGACGGCGGCCGCCTGCCCATGGGCATGAGCATGCTCGGCCGGGTGCTCGACGGCGCCGGCCGCGCGCTGGATGGCAAGGGCGGGATGAAGGCCGAGGACTGGGTGCCGATGGACGGCCCGGTGATCAACCCGTTGAACCGCGACCCCATCAGCAAGCCGCTGGACGTGGGTATTCGCAGCATCAATGGCCTGCTCACCGTCGGTCGCGGCCAGCGCCTGGGCCTGTTCGCCGGTACCGGTGTGGGCAAGTCGGTGTTGCTGGGCATGATGACCCGCTTCACCGAAGCCGAGATCATCGTCGTCGGCCTGATCGGCGAGCGGGGTCGCGAGGTCAAGGAATTCATCGAGCATATCCTTGGTGAGGAAGGCCTCAAGCGCTCGGTGGTGGTCGCTTCGCCCGCCGACGATGCGCCGCTGATGCGCCTGCGGGCCGCCATGTACTGCACACGTATTGCCGAGTACTTCCGCGACAAGGGCAAGAACGTGCTGTTGCTGATGGACTCGCTGACCCGTTTCGCCCAGGCCCAGCGTGAAATTGCCCTGGCCATCGGCGAGCCGCCGGCCACCCGGGGTTACCCGCCGTCGGTGTTCGCCAAGCTGCCCAAGCTGGTGGAGCGGGCCGGCAACGGCGAGCCAGGTGGTGGTTCGATCACCGCGTTCTACACCGTGTTGTCCGAGGGCGACGACCAACAGGACCCGATTGCCGACTCGGCGCGTGGTGTACTCGATGGCCACTTCGTGCTGTCGCGGCGGCTGGCCGAGGAAGGTCATTACCCGGCCATCGACATCGAAGCCTCGATCAGTCGGGTCATGCCCCAGGTGGTCGATGCCGACCATTTGCGCCAGGCGCAAAAGTTCAAGCAGTTGTGGTCGCGCCTGTCGCAGAGCCGCGACTTGATCAGCGTGGGTGCCTATGTGGCCGGTGGCGACCCGGAAACCGACCTGGCCATTGCCCTGCAATCGAAGCTGGTGGAGTTTCTGCGTCAGGGCTTGCGCGAGAACGTGGGCATGGCGCAAAGCCGCGACCAGTTGGGGGCGATCTTCACGCCCCCGGCCGGCTGATAGATCATGGCGCTGCCCGGACGTGCCGCGCGCCTGGCGCCGGTGGTGGACATGGCCGAGGAGGCCGAGCGCAAGGCTGCCCAGCGCCTTGGGCATTTCCAGCAGCAGGTGGCCACGGCCCAGGCCAAGTTGGCCGAGCTCGAGCGGTTTCGCGAGGATTACCAACTGCAGTGGATCAACCGTGGCGGGCAGGGGGTAAACGGTAGCTGGCTGGTCAATTACCAGCGCTTCCTCGGGCAGCTGGAAACGGCCATGACCCAGCAGCGCCAGAGCCTGGTCTGGCACCAGAACAACCTCGACAACGCACGCGGCACCTGGCAGCAGGCCTATGCCCGGGTGGAAGGCTTGCGCAAGCTGGTGCAGCGCTACCTGGACGAAGCCCGGCGAGCCGAAGACAAGCGCGAGCAGCGCTTGCTCGACGAGCTGTCACAACGCCTGCCGCGGCAGAATCACCTTTAAGCTGCCCATTGGGCTTGCGCGGTACCCTGTAGGAGCGGCCTTGTGTCGCGAAAGGGGCGCGCAGCGGCCCCAGGATTTCAGCTTCGCAGCAAATATCGCCGGGGCCGCTCTGCGGCCCTTTCGCGACACAAGGCCGCTCCTACACTGGGTGCACCGCCTGTGGGAATGGCATGCTTGCCACCCCCGCCATCGCCTGCTAAACCTTTAAGGAGTTGCATCCGCCATCATCGAAGGAATCGCTAGCATGGCAGTCGAGACTGATTTTTCGCAGGACGGGAAAAAGCTGACGATAAAGATCAAGGGGCGCTTCGATTTCGGCAAGCATCAGGAATTTCGTGACGCCTACGAACGCCATCCCGGCCGGCCAGATTCGGTGGTCGTCGACCTGAAGGACACCACCTACCTCGACAGTTCCGCACTCGGCATGCTGCTGTTGCTGCGTGACCATGCGGGCGGCGATGAGTCGGATGTGCGTGTGGTGCATGCCAGCTCCGATGTGCGCAAGATCCTCGCCATCTCCAATTTCGAAAAACTCTTCGATATCAGTTGAGCGCCGACATGCCGGCCGAACAGGCGTTGACCGTGCTGGTCGCCGAAGACGGTGCCGCCGACCGCCTGCTGCTGGCGCAGATCGTGCGCCGTCAGGGCCATCAGGTATTCACCGCGGAAAACGGCGAGCAGGCGGTGGCGCTGTTCGTCGAGCGGCGCCCGCAACTGGTGCTGCTGGATGCGCTGATGCCGGTGATGGATGGCTTCGAGGCGGCGCGGCAGATCAAGGCCCTGGCTGGCGAAGCGCTGGTGCCGATCATTTTCCTGACGTCATTGAACGAGGAGGAAGGCCTGGTGCGCTGCCTGGAGGCCGGGGGCGACGACTTCATGGCCAAGCCCTACAGTGCGGTGATCCTCGGCGCCAAGATCCGCGCCATGGACCGCCTGCGCCGGCTGCAGGCCACCGTGCTGGAGCAGCGCGACCAGATTGCCCGGCACCACCACCACCTGCTCAACGAGCAGCGGGTGGCCAAGGCGGTGTTCGACAAGGTGGCCCACTCCGGCTGCCTGGCCGCGCCCAACATCCGCTACCTGCAATCGCCCTATGCGCTGTTCAATGGCGACCTGATGCTGGCCGCGTTCACCCCGTCCGGCGACATGCGCGTGCTGCTTGGCGATTTCACCGGCCACGGCCTGCCGGCGGCGGTAGGCGCCATGCCGCTGGCCGAAGTGTTCTACGGCATGACTGCCAAGGGCTACGGCATGGCGCAGATCCTGCGCGAGATGAATGCCAAGCTCAAACGTATCCTGCCGGTGGACATGTTCTGTTGTGCGCTGCTGCTCAACCTCAGCATGCAGCGCGGTTCGGTGGAAGTGTGGAACGGCGGCATGCCTGATGGCTATCGCCTGGCAGTGGATGGCCAGGTGCTGTCGGCGCTGACTTCGCGACACCTGCCGCTGGGCATTCTGGACGCCGAGCGTTTCGATGACAGTACCGAAGTGTTGCCGCTGGCGCCGGGCGAGCGCCTGCTGCTGCTGTCGGACGGCGTGCTGGACACCGCCGACGACCAGGAACGCCTGTTTGGTGTGCAGCGCCTGCGCAGGGTGCTGGCCGACAACCGTGACCCGGTGCGGTTGTTCGACGAAGTGATGCAGGCCCTGGAGCGCTTTGGCGGGCGCCCGCGCGATGACATCAGCCTGTGCGACATTCGTATGTTCAGCGCCGAGGAGCGGGTGCCGGCGCCGATGATCTACTCTGATAGCGGCCGCTCCAGCCCGCTGGACTGGTCGCTGGGGTTCGAGGTGCGTGGCCAGAGCCTGAAGCGCTTCAACCCGGTGCCGTACCTGGTGCAGTTGTTGCAGGAGATTCACGGCCTGCGCGCGCGTACCGGCAACCTGCACAGCGTGCTCAGCGAGCTGTATTCCAACGCCCTGGAGCACGGCGTGCTGGGCCTGGACTCGCAGCTCAAGCGCGATGTACAGGGCTTTGCCGACTATTATCAGGAACGCGCCCGGCGCCTTGGGGTTCTGACCGACGGTTACGTGCGCATCGATTTCAAGGTTGAACCGCAAGCTGACGGCGGGCGTCTGATGATCGAGGTCCGTGACAGTGGTGCCGGGTTCGATGTGCAACGGGTGCTGTCGCGGCCCTCGCTGGAGCAGGGGCTGAGCGGGCGAGGCGTGAACCTGGTGCGGCGGCTGGCCAGCAGCGCGCACTGGAGTGAGGGCGGGCGCTGCGCGCATGTGGAGTTCGTCTGGTGAGCCACGGGTTGGCTCGGGCATAATCTGGCTTGATCAAGGAGTGAACAAGTGACTGACATGCATATTGACCACAAGGTACTCAGCGACCTGCGTGAGGTCATGGAAGATGGCTACCTGCAGTTGGTGCAAACCTTTCTCGACGACTCCGAACGGCGCCTGGGCCAGCTGCACGCGGCCAAAAGTGCCGAAGAGCTCCGCTCTGCGGCTCACAGTTTCAAGGGCAGCAGCAGCAACATGGGCGCGGTTGCATTGGCCAACCTGTGCCAGCAGCTGGAGGAGTGCGCACGGCGGCCCCCGCTGTATGGGATCGAAGACCTGATCAACCGCATCGACCAAGAGTTCCTCGAGGTGCAGGGCTTCTACCGAGGTGAGCAGCAGCGCATTTCGGCGGGTTGAAGCACGACTTGGCGCGAGTCTTGCCTGTCTCTGGCAGTAAGATTTTTTTGTTTCTGGCGCGGAGACCGCTCGATGCCTGTCGCACCCAACCCATTGTTGCAAGGCAACGCCATTGCCAACACCTCGCGTTCGGCCGCCGCACAGGCCGACAAGCCGCTGCAGGCGCCGGGCGACAAGGGCGACGGCTTCGGCCAGGTGATGGCCCGGCAGGGCCGCGACAAGGCCGCCGGGCAGGACGACAAGGTCGCTCAGGCCAAGCCCAAGGACAAGCCCGAGGCGGCGCAGGGCGGCAAGAAAGCCGCTGCCGACAAACCCGCGGTTGCCGATGACGGCAAACAATTGCCAGGCGACGACCAGGCCCAGGCCGACACCGGCTTGCGCGATGCCAGCCTGGTTGCCGGCCAGGTCACCGACGCCCAGCCTGGCGCACAACTGATCCAGGCCCAGGCCGAGGCGGTGGCGCCGGTGTTGCAGGCCGCCGCGGCGCAGGCGCAGGTCACCGCCGAGCTGCCCGAGGAGCCGGCCGCCGAGGAAGCCTTCGACCCTGACGCCGACCCTTTGGCCAACCTGCCTACCCTGCGCCTGGCGCTGGAACAAAGCGCCCAGGCCAAGGGAGCGACGTCGGCTCATGCCCTGGGCCCTTCGCAGGCACAGGGCGAAGAGGGGCAGATGGCCGTCAATACCTTGGCGAATCTGGTCGAGAATGCCGAGGGTGAAACGGGCGAGCCTGGCGACAAGGCCTTTGCTGGCTTGCTCGAAGATGGCCTGAAAGACACCAAGAGCGCTGGCAGCGATACACGCGTAGACGATTTCGCCAACCGCCTGGCCAACCTGACCCAGGCCGCCACGGCCAAGACCGCCAATGCCGTGCCGGCCAATGCCAGCCCATTGCACCAGCCGCTGCCGATGAACCAGAACGCCTGGGCCGAGGGCCTGGTCAACCGGGTCATGTACCTGTCCAGCCAGAACCTCAAGTCGGCGGATATCCAGCTGGAACCGGCGGAACTGGGCCGCCTGGACATTCGCGTCAATGTTGCGACGGACCAGTCGACACAAGTCACCTTCATCAGCGGCCACGCCGGCGTGCGTGACGCCCTCGACAGCCAGGTGCACCGCCTGCGCGAGCTGTTCGCCCAGCAGGGGCTGGCACAGCCGGACGTCAACGTGGCCGACCAGTCGCGTGGGCAGCAACAGCAGCAGGGGCAGGCGCAGGGCAGCAACCTGTCCGGGGTGGCGGCGCGCCGGGCCGAGCAGGGGGGGGCAGAGGCAGTCGATAGCGCCCGGCCTGTGGAGCAGCAGGTGGTTGTTGGCGACAGTGCGGTCGATTACTACGCGTGATGTGGGGTGCATGCCTTAAGGTTTTTTGCGCCTGTTAGATCGAGCGCCGCCCGCGCGGCGCTTCGCAGCACAAGGCTGCTCCTACATCTGTTTCGGGCCAATATCTCCTGTGCCAGGTGGGTTGCAGCCTTGGTGCATGGCTGAGGATTGATGAAAAGCAGCCGCGCCCTCCCTCGATATTGAATGGAACAAACAAGGCGGACAGAGGTGAACTCACAGGAGTGACTGGCCCGAAACAGATGTAGGAGCAGCCTTGTGCTGCGAAGCGCCGCGCGGGCGGCGCTCGATCTCACAAGCGCAACACATCTACCGTCGAACCCCTCTAAGCCCCATCCCATCCCTCCAGCCAAAACTGGCATAACACTTGCTCAAGCCAAGCCATCCTCCCTTGAACCCCCGATGGACGACGGATTATTGGCATGGCGAAGAGCGAAGCAGTCAAAGACCCCGCCACTAAAGGCAAACTCAAGCTGATCCTGCTGGCGGTAGTGGGCCTGTTGCTGGCGATCGGCCTTTCGGTGGGCGCTACCTGGTTCATCATGCACAAGAGCGAGCCGGCCCCGGCCGCTGATCCTGCAGCCAGCAACGTCAAGCCAGCGGCTATCTACGAAGCGCTGGCCCCGGCCTTCGTGGTCAACTTCAACCAGAACGGCCGCCAGCGCTACATGCAGGTGAGCATCACCCTGCAAGCGCGCAGCCAGGCTGACCTGGACGCCCTCAAGGTGCACATGCCGGTGATCCGCAACAACCTGGTGATGATGTTCTCCGGGCAAGGCTTCGACACCCTGGCCGGCAGCCCGGTGGGGCAGGAAATGCTGCGCCAGAAGGCCACCGCAGTGGTTCAGGAAGTGGCGCAGAAGGAAGTCGGCAAGCCGGTCGTCGACCAGTTGCTGTTCACCAATTTCGTATTGCAGTAGGAGTCCGCAATGGCCGTACAGGACCTGCTGTCCCAGGATGAAATCGATGCCCTGTTGCATGGCGTCGACGACGGGCTGGTGCAGACCGAGAGTGCATCCGAGCCTGGCAGCATCAAAAGCTACGACCTGACCAGTCAGGACCGTATCGTGCGGGGTCGCATGCCGACCCTGGAAATGATCAACGAGCGTTTCGCCCGTTACACCCGTATCAGCATGTTCAACCTGCTGCGCCGCTCCGCCGACGTGGCAGTGGGCGGCGTGCAGGTGATGAAGTTCGGCGAATACGTGCACTCGCTGTACGTGCCGACCAGCCTCAACCTGGTCAAGATCAAGCCACTGCGCGGTACCTCGCTGTTCATCCTCGACGCCAAGCTGGTGTTCAAGCTGGTGGACAACTTCTTCGGCGGCGACGGCCGCCACGCCAAGATCGAAGGCCGCGAGTTCACCCCCACCGAGTTGCGCGTGGTGCGCATGGTGCTGGACCAGTGCTTCGTCGACCTCAAGGAAGCCTGGCAGGCAATCATGCCGGTCACCTTCGAGTACATGAACTCCGAGGTAAACCCGGCCATGGCCAACATTGTCGGCCCCAGCGAGGCGGTAGTGGTGTCCACCTTCCACATCGAGCTGGACGGCGGTGGCGGCGACCTGCACGTGACCATGCCGTACTCGATGATCGAGCCGGTGCGGGAAATGCTCGACGCCGGTTTCCAGTCCGACCTGGACGACCAGGACGAGCGCTGGGTCAAGGCCCTGCGCGAGGACGTGCTGGACGTGGCCGTGCCGCTGACCGCCACCGTAGCCCGGCGCCAGCTGAAACTGCGCGACATCCTGCACATGCAACCTGGCGACGTGATCCCGGTGGAGCTGCCCGAGCACCTGGTGCTGCGCGCCAACGGCGTGCCGTCGTTCAAGGCGCGCCTGGGTTCGCACAAGGGCAACCTGGCGCTGCAGATCATCGACCCGATCGAACGCCGCTGACGGCGTGCCGGTCGCTCATAACGAATTGAATGCCTGTCGAGGAAACCATGGCTAACGAAAACGAGATCACCTCCGCAGAGGACCAGGCACTGGCCGATGAATGGGCTGCGGCACTGGAAGAAACCGGTGCAGCCGGCCAGGCCGATATCGATGCACTGCTGGGTGGTGACACCGGTAGCAGCACCGGCGGCGCGGGCCGCCTGCCGATGGAGGAGTTCGCCAGCTCGCCGAAGCCGAACGAAAACGTCAGCCTCGAAGGCCCTAACCTGGACGTGATCCTGGATATCCCGGTGAACATTTCCATGGAAGTGGGCAGTACCGAGATCAACATCCGCAACCTGCTGCAGCTCAACCAGGGCTCGGTGATCGAGCTCGACCGCCTGGCCGGCGAGCCGCTCGATGTGCTGGTCAACGGCACGCTGATTGCCCATGGCGAGGTGGTGGTGGTCAACGAGAAGTTCGGCATCCGCCTGACCGACGTGATCAGCCCCAGCGAACGTATCAAGAAGCTGCGCTGAGTGAAGGGCACGATGCGCGCCATCGCGGCGGCCGCCGCGCTGCTCGCCAGCCAGGCTTGCCTGGCCGCTGCCACACCGGCGGCAACCCCGGCAACCGCGCCTGGCAGCCTCGGTGGGCAGCTGGCGCAGATGGTCTTCGGCCTGCTGCTGGTGGTCGGCCTGATCTTCTTCCTGGCCTGGTTGCTGCGGCGCATGCAAAGCACGGCGGTGAAGGGCGGGCAGGTGATCGAGATCGTCGGCAGTCGGGCCATCGGCCCGCGTGATCGGCTGCTGCTGGTGCAGGTAGGCAAGGAGCAGATCCTGATCGGCCATACCCCTGGCAGCATCGAGGCCCTGCATGTGCTGGCCGAACCCGTGGAAGTGCCGGAAAACGCCCGCCAGGCGACGCCGGAGTTTGCCCAGCGGCTGATGGAGCTGATGGGCAAGGACCCTAAGGACAAGAAGTGATGAGTGGCGCGCTGCGTGTGTTGTTGACTCTGGCGCTGCTGCTGGCTGCGCCGCTGGCCCTGGGGGCCGACCCGCTGTCGATCCCGGCCATTACCCTGTCCAATACCGCGGACGGGCAGCAGGAGTATTCGGTCAGCCTGCAGATCCTGCTGATCATGACGGCGCTCAGCTTCATCCCGGCGTTCGTCATCCTGATGACCAGCTTCACCCGCATCATCATCGTGTTCTCGATCCTGCGTCAGGCCCTGGGCCTGCAGCAGACGCCGTCGAACCAGCTGCTGACGGGCATGGCGCTGTTCCTGACCATGTTCATCATGGCGCCGGTGTTCGACCGGGTGAACCAGGACGCACTGCAGCCGTACCTGAAGGAGCAGATGACTGCCCAGCAGGCCATCGACAAGGCCCAGGGGCCGCTCAAGGACTTCATGCTGGCGCAAACCCGGCAAAGCGACCTCGACCTGTTCATGCGCCTGTCCAAGCGTACCGACATCGCCGGCCCGGACCAGGTGCCGCTGACGATCCTGGTGCCGGCGTTCGTCACCTCCGAGCTGAAGACCGCGTTCCAGATCGGTTTCATGATCTTCATCCCGTTCCTGATCATCGACATGGTGGTAGCCAGCGTGCTGATGGCCATGGGTATGATGATGCTGTCGCCGCTGATCATCTCGCTGCCCTTCAAGATCATGCTGTTCGTGCTGGTCGATGGCTGGGCGCTGATCATGGGCACCTTGGCCAGCAGTTTCGGCGGCGTCTGAAGCCGTCAAGGAGAGCCGCCGATGACACCTGAAGTCGCAGTCGACCTGTTCCGTGATGCCCTGTGGCTGACCACCCTGATGGTCGCCGTGCTGGTGGTGCCGAGCCTGCTGGTTGGCCTGGTGGTGGCCATGTTCCAGGCCGCCACGCAGATCAACGAACAGACCCTGAGCTTCCTGCCACGCCTGTTGGTGATGCTGGTCACACTGATCATCGCCGGGCCGTGGCTTGTGCAGAAGTTCATGGAGTACATCACCAGTCTGTACACCAACATCCCGCAGCTGATCGGTTGACGCGCCGATGCTGGAGCTGACCGACACGCAGATCGGCACCTGGGTCGCCACCTTCATCCTGCCGTTGTTCCGGGTGACAGCGGTGCTGATGACCATGCCCATCTTCGGCACCCGCATGTTGCCGGCGCGGGTGCGCCTGTACGTGGCGGTGGCGATTACCGTGGTAATCGTCCCGGCACTGCCACCCCTGCCTGAGTTCGACCCGCTGAGCCTGCGCGGTTTGCTGCTGTGTGCCGAGCAGATCATTGTCGGCGCGCTGTTCGGCCTGGCGTTGCAGTTGCTGTTCCAGGTCTTCGTGATTGCCGGGCAGATCGTCGCGGTGCAGATGGGTATGGCCTTCGCTTCGATGGTCGACCCAGCCAACGGGGTCAACGTCACGGTGATCAGCCAGTTCATGACCATGCTGGTAAGTGTGTTGTTCCTGCTGATGAATGGCCACCTGGTGGTATTCGAGGTGCTGACCGAAAGCTTCACCACCTTGCCGGTGGGCAACGCGCTGGTGGTCAATCATTTCTGGGAGCTGGCCGGGCGCCTGGGCTGGGTGTTTGCCGCGGGCCTGCTGCTGATTCTGCCGGTGATCGCCGCGCTGTTGGTGGTGAACATTGCCTTTGGTGTGATGACCCGCGCCGCGCCGCAACTGAACATTTTTTCCATCGGTTTTCCGCTGACCCTGGTCATGGGCATGTTCATTTTCTGGGTCGGCCTGGCCGATGTGCTGTCCCACTACCAGGCATTGGCCAGCGAAGCGCTGCAATGGCTGCGTGAACTGGCGAGGGCGCGCTGAGCATGGCGGAAAGCGAGAGCGGTCAGGACAAGACAGAAGACCCCACCGAAAAGCGCAAGCGCGATGCCCGCGAGAAAGGCGAGATCGCGCGCTCCAAGGAGCTGAACACGGTGGCGGTGACCCTGGCCGGCGCCGGTGGCCTGCTGGCGTTCGGCGGCCACCTGGCCGAGACGCTGTTGGAGATGATGCGCATGAACTTCAGCCTGACCCGCGACATCATCGTCGACGAGCGGGCCATGGGCGCCTTCCTGCTGGCCTCGGGCAAGATGGCGATATGGGCGACGCAGCCGGTACTGATCCTGCTGTTCGTGATCTCCTTCGTGGCACCTATCGCGCTGAGCGGTTTCCTGTTCTCCGGCAGCCTGCTGCAGCCCAAGTTCAGCCGCATGAACCCGCTGTCGGGGATCAAGCGCATGTTCTCGATGCATGCCCTGACCGAGCTGCTCAAGGCGCTGGCCAAGTTCTTCGTGATTTTGGTGGTGGCGGTGGTGGTGCTGGTCAGCGATCGTCAGGCCTTGCTGTCGATCGCCAACGAGCCGCTGGAGCAGGCGATCATCCACAGCCTGCAGGTGGTGGGCTGGAGTGCGTTGTGGATGTCGGCCGGGCTGTTGCTGATTGCGGCGGCGGATGTGCCGTTCCAGCTGTGGCAGACCCACAAGAAAATGAAGATGACCAAGCAGGAAGTGCGCGACGAGTACAAGGACAGCGAAGGCAAGCCCGAGGTCAAGCAGCGTATTCGCCAGCTGCAGCGTGAGGTGTCGCAGCGGCGCATGATGGCGGCGGTGCCGCAGGCCGATGTGATCATCACCAACCCGACGCATTATGCGGTGGCCTTGCAATACGACCCGGAGAGAGGCGGGGCGGCGCCGTTGCTGCTGGCCAAGGGGACGGATTTCATTGCCCTGAAGATTCGCGAGATCGGCGTGGAGCACAAGGTCCAGATCCTCGAATCGCCGGCGTTGGCGCGGGCGATCTACTACTCCACCGAACTCGAGCAGGAAATCCCTGCCGGGCTTTACCTGGCGGTGGCGCAGGTGCTGGCCTATGTGTTCCAGATCCGCCAGTACCGGGCAGGCAAGGGCAAGCGGCCAGAGCCGCTGAAGGACGACCTGCCGATTCCGCCGGACCTGCGCCGCGACAGTTGATGTGTTTGTCGGTGGTTTTTCGGCGCCTGTGAGATCGAGCGCCGCCCGCGCGGCGCATCGCGGGACAAGCCCGCTCCCACATTTGTTGCAACGTGCCAAACCTGTCAGGCCATGGTTGCCTGCCTTGGTGGGATGACTGGATTTCTGAGTTGCATTGCTGCTGCATCACCTGTCTCAAGCCCTGCACCCCGGCTGACAACACCTCTCCCGCAGGCATGGCCACGTTGCAACAAATGTGGGAGCGGGCTTGTCCCGCGATGCGCCGCGCGGGCGGCGCTCGATTTCACAGGCGCAGAAAGCGTCAAGGCGAACACCCGCGATGCGCCGCGCGGGCGGCGCTCGATTTCACAGGCGCAGAAAGCGTCAAGGCGAACACCCGCGAAGCGCCGCGCGGGCGGCGCTCGATCTCGCAGGCGATAAAACCCTCAGGGTGAACACCGTCGAGCAAAGTTGGAAGGCTTCTTGCAAAGCCAGCGCCAGGCGCCCCCTGTGCGTCAAAGTTTTGCATCAAGAGGACTCGCGGTGGATCGCACTCAGTTAATCAGCAACGCCCGTAACAACCTGGCCGGGCTCGGCCGGGGCAACCTGGGTGTGCCGCTGTTGCTGCTGGTGATGTTGGCAATGATGATGTTGCCGATACCGCCGTTCCTGCTCGACGTGTTCTTCACTTTCAACATCGCCCTGTCGATCGTGGTCCTGCTGGTCTGCGTCTACGCCCTGCGCCCGCTCGACTTCGCCGCATTCCCCACCATCCTGCTGGTGGCCACGCTGTTGCGCCTGGCCCTGAACGTGGCTTCCACCCGGGTGGTGATGCTGCATGGCCAGGAGGGCCACGGCGCTGCCGGCAAGGTTATCCAGGCCTTCGGCGAGGTGGTGATCGGCGGTAACTATGTGGTCGGTGCCGTGGTGTTCGCCATCCTCATGATCATCAACTTCGTGGTGGTGACCAAGGGCGCGGGGCGTATCTCGGAAGTGAGCGCGCGTTTCACCCTCGACGCCATGCCCGGCAAGCAGATGGCCATCGACGCCGACCTCAACGCCGGCCTGATCGACCAGGCCCAGGCCAAGCACCGTCGTGCCGAAGTGGCGCAGGAAGCCGAGTTCTACGGTTCGATGGACGGTGCCAGCAAGTTCGTCCGCGGTGACGCCATCGCCGGCCTGCTGATCCTGTTCATCAACCTGATCGGCGGCATGCTGATCGGCATGCTGCAGCACGGCATGAGCTTTGGCGATGCCGGCAAGGTGTACGCCTTGCTGACCATCGGTGACGGTTTGGTGGCGCAGTTGCCATCACTGTTGCTGTCCACCGCTGCCGCGATCATGGTTACCCGTGCTTCGGGCTCCGAGGACATGGGCAAGCTGATCAACCGGCAGATGTTCGATTCGCCCAAGGCCCTGGCGGTGTCCGCCGCGCTGATGATCGTCATGGGCCTGGTGCCGGGCATGCCGCACGTGGCCTTCCTAAGCCTCGGCCTGCTGGCCGGTGGTGGCGCCTACCTGGTATGGAAGAAGCAACAGAAGGCCAAGGCGCAGGCGCTGCAGGAGGCGCAGCGCCAGCAGGACCTGCTGCCCTCGCCACAGCGTGCGCTGGAAACCAAGGAGCTGGGCTGGGACGACGTCACGCCGATCGACATGATTGGCCTGGAGGTCGGCTACCGGTTGATCCCGCTGGTCGATCGCAACCAGGGTGGCCAGTTGCTGGCGCGGATCAAGGGCGTGCGCAAGAAGCTGTCGCAAGACCTGGGCTTCCTCATGCCCACCGTGCACATCCGCGACAACCTCGACCTGCAGCCCAGCGCCTATCGCCTGACCCTGATGGGGGTGATCCTGGCCGAGGCCGAGATCTACCCGGACCGCGAACTGGCAATCAACCCGGGGCAGGTGTTCGGCACCCTCAACGGCATCGCCGCGCGCGACCCGGCGTTTGGCCTTGAAGCCGTGTGGATCGATGTCGGCCAGCGCTCCCAGGCGCAGTCGCTGGGCTACACCGTGGTCGACGCCAGCACCGTGGTGGCCACCCACCTGAACCAGATCCTGCAGAAGCACTGCCACGAGCTGATCGGCCATGAAGAGGTCCAGCAACTGCTGCAGGTGTTGGCCAAGGCATCGCCTAAACTTGCAGAAGAGCTGGTGCCGGGTGTCATTTCCTTGTCGGGCCTGCTCAAGGTGCTGCAAGCGCTGTTGTCTGAACAAGTGCCAGTGCGCGATATTCGCAGTATCGCCGAGGCGATCGCGAACAACGCCGGCAAGAGTCAAGATACCGCCGCGCTGGTGGCGGCAGTGCGCGTCGGATTGTGTCGCGCCATCGTGCAAAGCATTGTCGGCGTTGAGTCGGAGCTGCCAGTGATTACCCTGGAGCCAAGGTTGGAACAGATTTTGCTCAATAGTCTGCAAAGGGCCGGGCAAGGTCAGGAAGACGGTGTTCTTCTGGAACCGAGCATGGCCGAGAAGCTGCAGCGTTCGCTGATCGAGGCGGCCCAGCGCCAGGAAATGCAGGGCCAGCCGGCCATCCTCCTGGTCGCCGGCCCGATCCGCGCCATGCTGTCGCGTTTCGGTCGCCTGGCTGTACCGAATTTGCATGTTCTGGCGTATCAGGAAATACCGGACAACAAGCAAGTCACCATCGTTGCCACCGTGGGCCCTAACGGCTGAGGTAGGGGATAATGCAAGTTAAGCGATTTTTCGCCGCCGATATGCGTCAGGCCATGAAGCTGGTCCGTGATGAGCTGGGCGCCGATGCCGCCATCATCGGCAACCGTCGCATCGCCGGCGGTGTCGAGCTGACGGCCGCGCTGGACTACAAGCTGTCCGCCCTGGCCCCGCGTGTGCCCAACGCCGAGCTGGAAGAAGAGCTGCGCAAGACCCATACGCGCATCGCCACTGCCCAGGCCGAGCTGGACCACCGCCCGGACAGCAGCGACAACAACCGCCAATTGTTCGCCGGGCAGTCGCTGACCGCCGCCGAGCCGTTGATCGAACCGCACGTCGATGTTCCCGAGGCTGCTGCAGCGCCTGCGTCGGCGCCGGTCGACCCGCGCCTGTTCGATGCCATGCGCTCCGAGCTGTCGGGCCTGCGCGAGCTGCTGGAAGTGCAGCTCGGCTCGCTGGCCTGGAACCAGCTGCAGGGCAGCAAGCCGCAGCAGGCCACCGTCTGGCGTCGGCTGCAGCGCATCGGCCTGTCCGGGCCGATCGCCCGTGAGCTGCTGGACCTGACTGCCGAGATCGACGAGCCACGCCAGGCCTGGCGCATGTTGCTGGCGCATCTGGCGCGGATGATCGAAATCCCCGAGGTCGAGCCGATCGAAGAGGGCGGGGTGATCGCCATGGTCGGCCCGGCCGGCATGGGCAAGACCACCACCCTGGCCAAGCTGGCCGCCCGCTACGTGCTCAAGTACGGCGCGCAGAACCTGGCGCTAGTGAGCATGGACAGCTTCCGCATCGGCGCCCAGGAGCAGCTCAAGACCCTGGGCCGCATCCTCAACGTGCCGGTGACCTACGTCGACCCGGGCCAGTCGCTGGCCGCGGCGCTGGAGCCGCTGTTGCGCAAGCGCGTGGTGCTGATCGATACCGCCGGCCTGCAGGCCAGCGACCCGGCCCTGCGCATGCAACTGGAAACCCTGGCCGGGCGTGGCATTGCCGCGAAGAACTACCTGGTGCTGGCCACCACCAGCCAGAAGCAGGTGCTGACCGCCGCCTACCACAGCTACAAGCGCTGCGGCCTGGCCGGTTGCATCCTGACCAAACTCGATGAAACGGCGAGCCTTGGCGATGTGCTGAGCCTTGCCATCAGTCATGAACTGCCAGTGGCCTACCTGACCGATGGGCCGCGCATTCCTGACGACCTGCACCTGCCTCGGGGGCACCAGTTGGTCACCCGCGCGGTCAATGTGCAGCAGCAGGACGAGCCCAGCGAAGAGGCCATGGCCGACATGTTCGCTGATCTCTATCACAACCCACGGCGAGCGGGTTGATGATGAAGTGTGTGCAAGGTAGCTATGCCAAAGGGTACGCAGAATTGCCCTACGTGTGGCCTGAGTCCCAGCGAGACAAGGTAAAGAACAGACATGGGTAGCATGCATCCCGTACAGGTGATCGCCGTGACCGGTGGCAAAGGTGGCGTCGGCAAGACTAACGTTTCAGTGAACCTGTCCCTGGCGCTGGCCGAGCTTGGCCGCAGGGTCATGCTGCTCGACGCTGACCTGGGCCTGGCCAATGTCGACGTGCTGCTGGGCCTTACCCCCAAGCGGACCCTGGCCGATGTCATCGAAGGGCGCTGCGAGCTGCGCGACGTGATGTTGCAGGGCCCAGGTGGTGTGCGCATCGTGCCGGCAGCCTCGGGCACGCAGAGCATGGTGCACCTGGCCCCGGCCCAGCATGCCGGGCTGATCCAGGCGTTCAGCGAAATCGGCGACAACCTTGACGTGCTGGTGATCGACACTGCGGCCGGTATCGGTGATTCGGTGGTCAGCTTCGTCCGCGCCGCCCAGGAAGTGCTACTGGTGGTATGCGACGAACCCACCTCGATCACCGATGCCTACGCCCTGATCAAGCTGCTCAACCGCGACTACGGCATGAACCGTTTCCGGGTGCTGGCCAACATGGCGCAGAGCCCGCAGGAAGGCCGCAACCTGTTCGCCAAGCTGACCAAGGTCACCGACCGCTTCCTTGACGTTGCCCTGCAGTACGTGGGCGCCGTGCCCTATGACGAGTGCGTGCGCAAGGCGGTGCAGAAGCAGCGTGCCGTGTACGAAGCCTTCCCACGCTCCAAATGCGCGCTGGCCTTCAAGGCGATTGCCCAGAAGGTCGACAGCTGGCCGCTGCCGGCCAACCCGCGCGGCCATCTGGAGTTCTTTGTCGAGCGTCTGGTGCAGCCCACCAGCGCGGGACCTGTGCTATGAACGCCAGCGGCTTCAAGATGTACAGCCGGGCGTCGAAAGACGCGCAGTACGAGCTGATCGAGCGCTACGCCCCGCTGGTCAAGCGCATCGCCTACCACCTGCTGGCGCGGCTGCCGGCCAACGTGCAGGTCGAGGACCTGATTCAGGCCGGCATGATCGGCCTGCTGGAAGTGGCCAACAAGTACGACGCCAGCAAGGGCGCCAGCTTTGAAACCTACGCCGGCATCCGCATTCGCGGGGCCATGCTGGACGAAGTGCGCAAGGGTGACTGGGCACCGCGTTCGGTGCACCGCAACACCCGCATGGTCAGCGACGCGATGCGTGCGGTTGAAGCCAGAACCGGTCGTGACGCTAAAGATCATGAAGTTGCTGCCGAACTCCAATTGAGTCTCGATGATTACTACGGGATCTTGAACGATACCCTGGGTAGCCGCCTGTTCAGCTTCGACGACCTGTTGCAGGACGGCGAGCACGAAGGGCTGCATGAGGATGGCGCCAGTGGCCAGGTAGAACCTGCGCGTGGCCTGGAGGACGAGCGCTTCCAGGTCGCCCTGACCGAGGCCATCGCCAACCTGCCGGAGCGTGAGCGCCTGGTGCTGGCGCTGTACTACGACGAAGAGCTGAACCTCAAGGAAATCGGTGAGGTGCTGGGGGTCAGCGAGTCGCGGGTCAGCCAGTTGCACAGCCAGTGTGCCGCGCGCCTGCGCAGCCGCCTGGGGGAATGGCGGGCGCGTTGAGCCCGCTGTCGTTGCAGTCGTTTTCTACGTTGTACCGAATTGTGAATGCGCGCTCGGGGCCGAGCGCGTTTGAGACTGCTTGGAGGTCTACTTGAACAAAGACATGAAAATCCTCATCGTTGACGACTTTTCGACGATGCGGCGGATCATCAAGAACCTGTTGCGTGACCTGGGCTTCACCAACACCGAAGAAGCCGACGACGGCACCACGGCGCTGCCGATGCTGGAGAACGGCCACTACGACTTCCTGGTGACCGACTGGAACATGCCTGGCATGTCCGGCATCGACCTGCTGCGCAAGGTGCGTGCCCACGATCGCCTGAAAACCATGCCGGTGCTGATGGTGACCGCCGAAGCCAAGCGCGACCAGATCATCGAAGCGGCCCAGGCCGGCGTCAATGGCTACGTGGTCAAGCCGTTCACCGCCCAGGTGCTCAAAGAAAAGATCGAGAAGATCTTCGAACGCGTCAACGGCTGAGTCACGTCAGGGGGCGCGCCATGGATTCATCACAAACGTCTTTGGGCGAATTCGAATCGACCCTGAAGAAGCATGCCCAGGAGCTGGTCGAAAGCCTGGAGCGGGGCCGTTTCGGCGAGGCGGTGCAGCTGATTCACGAGCTGAACCAGACCCGCGACCGCGGCCTGTACCAGGAAGTCGGCAAGCTGACCCGCGAGCTGCACAGTGCCATCGTCAGTTTCCAGATCGACCCGACCATGCCGCAGGCCGAGGAGGTGTCGCAGATAACCGACGCCACCGAGCGCCTGTCGTACGTGGTCAGGCTCACCGAGGGCGCGGCCAACCGCACCATGGACCTGGTCGAGGAAAGTACCCCGGTGCTCAACGACCTGGCCAGCGAGGCCCAGGCCCTGAGCACCGACTGGCAGCGTTTCATGCGCCGCGAAGTGGCTGCGCCGGAGTTCCGTGAGCTGGTCAAGCGCGTCGACAGTTTCCTGACGCACAGCGCCGAAGGTAACCGCAAGGTCGCCGGCCACCTCAACGACATTCTGCTGGCCCAGGACTATCAGGACCTGACCGGCCAGGTGATCAAGCGCGTCACCACGTTGGTCACCGAGGTGGAAAGCAACCTGCTCAAACTGGTGCTGATGGCCAGCCAGGTCGACCGCTTTGCGGGCATCCAGCATGACCACGATCAACTGCGCGCAGAAAAAGATCGAGAAAAACATCCGACTCGGGGTGAAGGTCCGCAGATTCATGCCGATAAGCGTGAAGACGTCGTGTCCGGTCAGGACGATGTCGATGATTTGCTGTCCAGCCTGGGTTTTTAAGGAGCACGTTTGATGAGCTTCGGCGCCGATGAAGAAATCCTCCAGGATTTCCTGGTAGAAGCCGGCGAAATTCTTGAGCAACTGTCCGAGCAACTGGTCGAGCTGGAAAGCCGGCCCGACGATGCCGACCTGCTCAATGCGATCTTTCGCGGTTTCCACACTGTAAAAGGGGGCGCCGGCTTCCTTCAGCTGAACGAGCTGGTGGAGTGCTGCCATATCGCCGAGAACGTGTTCGACGTCCTGCGCAAAGGTGAGCGCCGGGTCGACGCGGAACTGATGGATGTGGTGCTCGAGGCACTGGACACGGTCAACAGCATGTTTGGCCAGGTGCGCGAGCGCACCGAAGTGACCGCGGCCACCCCCGAGTTGCTGGCGGCGCTGTCGCGCCTGGCCGAGCCGGGTGGCGCCGAAGCCGTTGAAGTGCCTGCCGCTGCGGCACCGGTTGCCGAAGCGCCTGCCGAGGAGCAGGACATCACCGACAGCGAGTTCGAGCAGCTGCTCGATTCGCTCGATGCGGTCAAGGCACAAGCTGCGGCCGACGAGCAGATGCAGGGCGAGACCGTCAGCGGTGAGGGTGACGAAATCAGCGACGCCGAGTTCGAGTCGCTGCTCGACCAGTTGCACGGCAAAGGCCAGTTCAGCGCCGAGGTTGCCGCGCAGCCGGTTGCCAGCGTGCCGGAAGCGGCCAGCGACGAAATTACCGACGCCGAGTTCGAATCGCTGCTGGACCAGTTGCATGGCAAGGGCACCTTCCAGGCCGATGCCTTGCCCGCTGCCAAGGCGCAGACGCCTGCCGCAACCGACACCAGCGCAGCCAGCGACGAAATCAGCGAGCACGAGTTCGAGGCGCTGCTGGACCAGTTGCACGGCAAGGGCAAGTTCGGTGGCGACGTTGCCGCCGTCGAAGCCCCGGCTGCGGCCAAGGTGCAAGCGCCGGTCGCGGCCAAGGCCGACAGCCAGCCCGTGGCCAAGCCAGCCGCAGTTGCTGCGCCGGCACCGGCACCTGCCAGCAAACCTGCCGCAGCACCCCGCGCCCCGGCGCCGGCTGCCGAGAAGCATGGCAGCGAAGCGGAAACCACCGTGCGGGTCGATACCGCGCGCCTGGACGAGATCATGAACATGGTCGGCGAACTGGTGCTGGTGCGTAACCGCCTGGTGCGCCTGGGCCTGAACAGCGGCGACGAGGCCATGTCCAAGGCCGTGTCCAACCTCGACGTGGTCACCGCCGACCTGCAGACCGCGGTGATGAAAACCCGCATGCAGCCGATCAAGAAAGTCTTCGGCCGCTTCCCGCGCCTGGTGCGCGACCTGGCCCGCCAGCTCAAGAAAGAGATCAACCTGGAGCTGGTCGGCGAAGAGACCGATCTCGACAAGAACCTGGTCGAGGCCCTGGCCGACCCGTTGGTGCACCTGGTGCGCAACGCCGTCGACCATGGCGTGGAAATGCCCGAAGAGCGTGAAGCCTCCGGCAAGGCGCGCACCGGCCGCGTGGTGCTGTCGGCCGAGCAGGAAGGCGACCACATCCTGCTGTCGATCTCTGACGACGGCAAGGGCATGGACCCCAACATCCTGCGCGCCAAGGCCGTGGAAAAGGGCCTGATGGACAAGGATGCCGCCGATCGCCTGAGCGAGTCGGACTGCTACAACCTGATCTTCGCCCCGGGCTTCTCGACCAAGACCGAGATTTCCGACGTGTCCGGCCGCGGTGTGGGCATGGACGTGGTCAAGACCAAGATCTCCCAGCTCAACGGCTCGATCAACATCTTCTCGGCCAAGGGCCAGGGCTCGAAGATCGTCATCAAGGTGCCGCTGACCCTGGCGATCATGCCCACCCTGATGGTGATGCTGGGCAACCAGGCGTTCGCCTTCCCGCTGGTCAACGTCAACGAGATCTTCCACCTCGACCTGTCGCGCACCAACGTGGTCGACGGCCAGGAGGTGGTGATCGTGCGCGACAAGGCGCTGCCGCTGTTCTACCTCAAGCGCTGGCTGGTCCAGGGCCAGGTGCACGAAGAGCAGCACGAGGGCCACGTGGTGATCCTGTCGGTCGGCACCCAGCGCATCGGCTTTGTCGTCGATCAACTGGTTGGCCAGGAAGAAGTGGTAATCAAGCCGCTGGGCAAGATGCTGCAGGGCACCCCGGGCATGTCCGGGGCCACCATCACCGGCGACGGTCGCATCGCGTTGATTCTCGACGTCCCGAGCATGCTCAAGCGTTACGCCGCGCGGCGTATTTGATTTCGGTGGCGCACCCTGGCGGGTTGCGCCGCCTAATGGAGTGTTTATGGCAGTCAAGGTCCTGGTGGTGGATGATTCCGGTTTCTTCCGCCGCCGCGTCTCGGAAATCCTCTCGGCGGATCCGACGATCCAGGTAGTGGGTACCGCGACCAATGGCAAGGAAGCAATCGACCAGGCGCTGGCGCTGAAGCCCGATGTCATCACCATGGACTACGAAATGCCCATGATGGACGGCATCACCGCGGTGCGGCACATCATGCAGCGCTGCCCGACGCCGGTGTTGATGTTCTCGTCGCTGACCCATGAAGGCGCCCGTGTCACCCTCGATGCGCTGGATGCCGGTGCGGTGGATTACCTGCCGAAGAACTTCGAGGACATCTCGCGCAACCCCGACAAGGTCAAGCAACTGCTGTGCGAGAAGGTGCATACCATTTCCCGCAGCAACCGCCGTTTTGGCAGCTACGCCAGCCATGCGCCGGTTGCCGCACCTGCGCCGGCAGGCAGCAGCCACGCACCCACCAGCAGTTTCGCCAGCCCGGCAGCGGCGCGCACGCCTGCGCCTGCCCGTGCGGCGGCCCCGGCTGCGGCGCCAGCACACTCGCCGGCACCCAAGCGCAAGCCTTACAAGCTGGTGGCCATCGGCACCTCCACGGGTGGCCCGGTCGCCCTGCAGCGGGTGCTGACCCAGTTGCCGGCCAACTTCCCGGCGCCGATCGTGTTGATCCAGCACATGCCGGCGGCGTTCACCAAGGCCTTTGCCGAACGCCTGGACAAGCTGTGCCGCATCAACGTCAAGGAAGCCGAAGACGGCGACATGCTGCGCCCGGGCCTGGCCCTGCTGGCCCCGGGTGGCAAACAGATGATGATCGACGGCCGTGGCACGGTGAAGATCCTGCCCGGTGACGAGCGCCTGAACTACAAGCCGTGCGTGGACATCACCTTCGGCTCGGCGGCCAAGTCGTATGGTGACAAGGTGCTGTCGGTGGTGCTTACCGGCATGGGCGCCGATGGCCGTGAAGGTGCGCGCCTGCTCAAGCAGGGCGGCAGTACGGTGTGGGCCCAGGATGAAGCCAGCTGCGTGATCTATGGCATGCCCATGGCCATCGTCAAGGCCAACCTGGCCGACGCGGTGTACAGCCTGGACGAAATCGGCAAGCACCTGGTGGAGGCGTGCGTCTGATGGACGTGCTCAGCCTGATCGGCCTGATCCTCGCCTTTGTCGCCATCGTCGGTGGCAACTTCCTCGAAGGCGGCCATGTCGGCGCCCTGATCAATGGCCCGGCGGCACTGATCGTGCTGGGCGGCACCCTGGCGGCGGCCTTGCTGCAGTCGCCACTGTCGTCGTTCAAGCGTGCCTTGCAGATTCTGCGCTGGATCCTGTTTCCGCCACGGGTCGACCTGGCGGGCGGGATCGACCGCGTCGTCAACTGGAGCCTGACCGCGCGCAAGGAAGGCCTGCTGGGCCTGGAAGGAGTGGCCGACAGCGAGCCTGACCCGTATGCGCGCAAGGGCCTGCAACTGCTGGTGGATGGCGCAGAGCCAGAGGCCATCCGCAGCATCCTCGAAGTCGATTTCCTGACCCAGGAAAGCCGTGATATCCAGGCCGCCAAGGTGTTCGAAAGCATGGGTGGCTACGCGCCGACCATCGGCATCATCGGTGCGGTGATGGGCCTGATCCACGTGATGGGCAACCTGGCCGACCCGTCGCAGTTGGGCAACGGCATTGCCGTGGCCTTCGTCGCGACCATCTACGGCGTGGCCAGCGCCAACCTGGTACTGCTGCCGATCGCCAACAAGCTCAAGGCCATCGTCATGCGCCAGTCGCGCTACCGCGAGATGCTGCTCGAGGGCCTGCTGTCGATTGCCGAGGGTGAGAACCCGCGCTCGATCGAGCTGAAGCTGCAAGGCTTCATGGAGTAACCCATGCGTCGCCGTCGTCATACCGAGGAACACGAAAACCACGAACGCTGGCTGGTGTCGTACGCCGACTTCATCACCTTGCTGTTCGCCTTTTTCGTGGTGATGTACTCGATTTCCTCGATCAACGAGGGCAAGTACAAGGTCATTTCCCAGGCCTTGCTCGGGGTGTTCAACGACCCCGAGCGCAGCATGAAGCCGATCCCCATCGGTGAAGAGCGGCCGCTGAGCGTGCGCCCGGCCGAGCCGTTGGTGAAGGACAGCGAGCAGACCGATGCAGGCCTTGGGGCGACCAGTGTCGACCCGCTGAAAACCATCAGCGATGATGTGCGCGATGCCTTTGGCGACCTGATCAATAGCGACCAGATGACGGTGCGCGGCAATGAGCTGTGGATCGAGATCGAGCTCAATTCCTCGTTGCTGTTCGGCAGTGGCGATGCCATGCCCAGCGACAAGGCATTTGCCATCATCGAGAAGGTGGCCGGCATTCTCAAGCCGTTCGCCAACCCGGTGCACGTCGAAGGCTTTACCGACAACCTGCCGATCCGCACCGCGCAGTACCCGACCAACTGGGAGCTGTCATCGGCGCGGGCGGCAAGCATCGTGCGCCTGCTGGCCATGGAAGGGGTCAACCCGGCACGCATGGCCTCGGTCGGCTATGGCGAGTACCAGCCGGTGGCCAGCAACGACACTGCCGAAGGCCGTGCGCGCAACCGCCGCGTGGTGCTGGTGATTTCGCGCAACCTCGAAGTGCGCCGCAGCCTGACGGGCTCGGGCAGTGCCAATGCCACGCCGGATGCCGCATTGCGCCGGGCTGGCACACAAAGTGCACCGGCTACGCCAGCAACGGTGGCGGGGCAGTGATCCGTCAATTCCCCGACGTTGCCAAGTAGTTGAATGTAGCGCGGTCTTGTGTGGGAGCGGGTTCACCCGCGAAGAAGGTGACACGGTGCATGGCACCGGCTGCGCCGGTGTTCGCGGGTAAACCCGCTCCCACAGAAATCGCGCCAGCTTTCCGATGTTGAGCAAGACAGTTGCCCCAGCAGTGTCCCTGCCAAATCAATAGATAGAGTTTGCTTGATGAGAGTCTGGGCAGTAGCCAATCAAAAAGGTGGCGTCGGCAAGACCACCACTACCATCGCCCTGGCCGGCCTGCTGGCCGAGGCCGGCAAGCGCGTGGTCGTTGTCGACCTCGACCCGCACGGCTCGATGACCAGCTATTTCGGGCACAACCCCGATGCCCTGGAGCACAGCTGCTACGACCTGTTCCTGCACAAGGGCGCGGTGCCCGAGGGCCTGCCCGGGCAACTGCTGCTGCCCACCAGTGACGAACGCATCTCGCTGTTGCCGTCGAGTACCGCGCTGGCGGTGCTGGAGCGCCAGTCACCGGGGCAGAACGGCCTGGGCCTGGTGATCGCCAAGAGTCTGGCGCAGCTGTGGCAGGATTTCGACTTTGCCCTGATCGACAGCCCACCCTTGCTCGGTGTGCTGATGGTCAATGCCCTGGCAGCCAGCCAGCAACTGGTGATCCCGGTGCAAACCGAATTTCTCGCGGTCAAGGGCCTGGAGCGCATGGTCGGTACCCTGGCCATGGTCAACCGCTCGCGCAAGCAGGCGCTGCCGTACCAGATCGTGCCGACCTTGTTCGACCGCCGCACCCAGGCCTCACTGGCCACGCTCAAGCTGCTGCGTGACACCTACGACCAGCATGTATGGCAGGGCTACATCCCGGTGGATACGCGCCTGCGCGATGCCAGCCGCAAGGGCGTCACGCCCTCGCAATTCGACAGCAAGAGCCGCGGGCTGATTGCCTATCGGGCGCTGCTCAAGCACCTGCTGACCTACAAGACTGCAGCGCAGGTGGCCTGATGACCCAGACCCGGCAAACCAATACCCGGCCACAGATGGCCCTGCAGTCATACCTCGACGGCCTGCTGCAGGAGGCCACCGAAGCCGAAGACCTGTTCGAGGCGCCAGCGGCGGCGGACGAGTTCGCCGAAGCGGTGCGCGAAGAGCAGGCGCGTGATGCCTTGCAGCAAGCCAGGCCGGCGTCAGCCGAAGCGACCGTCAGCCCCGCACCACGGCCGTTCGCCGAGCCCAGGCTGGCGGTGCTGCCTCGCGTGATGCCGGTGGAAGCTCCGGTGGTGACGGTGGTCGAGCGCGAAGTGGTGGCCGAGGCCAGCATCCCGGTGCTGGTCGAAGAGCAAACCGTGGAACCGGCAGTGCCGCTGGTGGATGTGCACCTGCCGGCGCCGCAGGTGCCCGTGCCCCCGGCCACGGTCGATGGCCGCCCGGCCTGGGCCGCCGAGCCGTTCGAATGCCTGCTGTTCGACGTGGCGGGCCTGACCCTGGCGGTGCCGCTGGTGTGCCTGGGCTCGATCTACACCCTGGCCGGCCAGGAACTGACACCGCTGTTCGGCCAGCCCGACTGGTTCCTCGGCATCCTGACCTGCCAGGCCGGCAACCTGAAGGTGCTGGATACCGCGCGTTGGGTGATGCCCGACCGCTACCGCGATGATTTTCGCCAGGGCCTGCAATACGTGATTTCCGTGCAGGGCTACGAATGGGGGCTGGCCGTGCACCAGGTCAGCCGCTCGCTGCGCCTGGACCCGTCCGAGATCAAGTGGCGCAGCCAGCGTGGCCAGCGCCCGTGGCTGGCCGGCACGGTGATTGAACACATGTGTGCACTGCTCGACGTCGCCGCACTGGCCGAGCTGATCGCCAGTGGTGCGGTCAAGCAGATGCATGCCAAACAGAAATGACACCGAATACACCGCCGATGGCGGATTTTGAGGGTAGGGGAATGAAAAAGTCGTCTGCACAAGGTTCCGAAGATCCGATCCTGCAGTGGGTTACCTTCCGTCTGGACAATGAGTCCTACGGCATCAACGTGATGCAGGTGCAGGAAGTGTTGCGCTACACCGAGATCGCCCCGGTGCCGGGCGCGCCAAGCTACGTGCTGGGCATCATCAACCTGCGCGGCAACGTGGTGACCGTGATCGACACCCGCCAGCGCTTTGGCCTGATGCCGACCGAAGTCACCGACAACACCCGTATCGTCATCATCGAGGCCGACAAGCAAGTGGTCGGTATCCTGGTCGACAGCGTGGCCGAGGTGGTCTACCTGCGCCAGTCCGAGATCGAGACCGCGCCGAACGTGGGTAACGAAGAATCGGCCAAGTTCATCCAGGGCGTGTGCAACAAGAATGGCGAACTGCTGATCCTGGTCGAGCTGGACAAGATGATGACCGAGGAAGAGTGGTCCGAGCTGGAGAACATCTGAGTTGATCCTACAGGTTGCTGTCATCTTCCTGGCGCTGGTCTGGGCGCTGAGCCTGTGGTTCTTCCTCAACTACAGCAAGCGCCAGCGCGAGCTGGCCGCGCAACAGGCCGAGGGTGATGCCCTGCGTGACCAGCGCATCAAGGACCTCGCCAAGCGCCTGGACGACTACCAGAACGGTACCGTGCGCATGGGCGAGGCGCTGCACGACCTGCGCGTGGCGGTTGCCCCGCTGCCAGACAAGATCCAGCAGCTGGAGCAGCGCGACCCGCACAACGTCACCTTCACCCAGGCGGCCAAGCTGGTGGGCATGGGCGCCAGCGTGGCCGAGCTGACCGAAAGCTGCGGCCTGACCCAGGCCGAGGCAGAGCTGATGAGCAAGCTGCATCGCAGCAACTGATTGCCATGAGCATTGCGCGGCCTCTTATACAGTGGCCGCGCAAGCTCGCCCGGCAGTCAGTAGCCCTGTGCGTTTCCCGCCATTGCGACCTCTTCCAGTGGTAGCAAGCGCAGCTCTGCACGCCGTTGTGCTGCTTCATCCAGCAGCGCGTCGTAGTTCAGGGTGTGCATGTTGGCCAGGTCCGCCACCTGCCTGAAGGTGTACAGCTCAGGTAGACGTTGGTCGATCACATGGTTGAGCACCGCAGGCCCGGTCAGCGTGTTGAGCCTTTCGGTATAGGACTGGAATGCCGCCGCATGCTGTCGCGGCGGTTTGGGGGCCTCGTAGAACGCCTGGCCCTCCGGGGTGAGGTAGCGGGCCAGGATCTCGTCGGAAATGGCGTTCAGCACCGGATTGCCAGCGCGGCTACCAATCATGCTGGTGTTGTAGCTGGTATACATGCCCAATTGCGCATTGCACACCGGGCTCCTCAACAGCAGCCCGTCGAGGGGCGTGGTGAGCGGTACGCTGTCGATCTTTGCCCGCAGCTGCCCGGTTGCGTCCGGCTCGACCAGCAAATGGTCGTCGATATCCAGGTAGATGCCCCCTTCGCTATGCAGGACGCGGTAGCGCAAGATGTCGGAGGCCGAAGAGAAGTTGCTCGCCACACCGCCATTCCCTTCCAGCGCAGCCTGGTACTGGCCGAAGTATTCACTTGCCGCGAATTGATGATAGAAAGTCTGCTGCTCCAGTACTGCAACCTTCAATCCCCTGTCGATGCGGGGCTGCAGCAGGGTCATGTTGCGTTCGAATGCCTGAGGGTTGGCGTTGGAGAGGTAGAGCTTGAGCGTGAAATCGCTGTTGCGCAGTGCCTGCACATTGTTGTCGAGCGCAGCCAGGTAATCACCGGCGATCGTCCTGTCACCCAGCCAGATGTGAAATACCTGCCTGGGGACGGGTATGCCTGGTGCAGTCCCCAGTGCATCGAGGTCGACGGGCAGCTGCAGATCGATACCCAGTGCCCGCAGTGTGCGCGAGCGCGATGCCGGGCTGATTTCCCGCAACGGGTCCGTATCGGGCAGCAGTCGGCTGATCGAGGGCTGCAGCGGATCGGCACTGGCCACATAGTTTTGGGCGCCGCGTGTGCCGTTGGGGTACTTGAGCACGAAGCTGTCCCGTCGGGCGTCGTAGTAGAGCGGGTGCGGGCCATTGCCCACATCGCCGATCAGTTCGTCACCCGTGCCGAATGCCCTGCGCCGCGTTACGCAGCGGGCAATGTGTGAATCGGCGCCGGACCAGCTGGCGGCTACCTGGTCGCCCGCTACTGCCAGGTCCTGGAAATAGGGTGTCATCGCAGGCCCGGGCCAGCGTGGCGGCGAGACCGGGCTCAGCGGGTAGCCTATGCGGCCATTGAGCCTCACCGGTTTGATGAAGCCAATGGGGCGTTGGCCGAACAGCGCCTTGCTCGCCTTGAGCCCACGCGCCAGCCCCGGGGCTGCGTTCAGCAGGCCGAACACGGCCTGCTCCGCGCCTTCGAGCTGTTGGTTCACATCCTTGCCGTGCAGCGCCTGGTCCAGGCCCACTGTAAATTGAGCCACCCCGGCCACGGCAGCCAGGGGTAGCAGTCCGGGAACCACCAGCAGAAACGGTGTGGCCAGGTTCATGGTCAGGTAGAAATAGCTGCGCCATGCGGCCTTGGTCACTTCACTGTCGCCCGTGATCAGGAAGTCGGCGTCGGATTGGCTGCGTTGACGTTGTGCCACCGTCAATGCCTCGAACAGGTTGTATTCGATGCGTGGGCTGTAAGTGTCCGCCTTGTAGTTGATCAGGGTGTGCGGGTTCCATACCCTGGCCAGGCGATACACGCTGGTTGCAGGCAGGATGATCCGTCGGGGCGGGAAATCGCCCATGCCCTGAAGTACCCGGCTCAACCCCGACCGGCCAATCCTGTCCGGAATATCGCAGGCCCTGAAGTGGGCAAGCAGGGCCGCCCGTTTGTCCGCGTCGCGGCACTGCCTGGCAAGCCACGCACGCATGGCGCCCGGGTTGGCGAACTCATGCAACGGCGCCGCATTGCCCGGTATGTACAGCAAGGTCAGGCGGCTGCGCGTATCGCTCAGGCAGAGGATGTCGCTTGATGGGTAGCCATTGATGTTCAGCAGCCTGGCGTCTACCCCGTTGGCACTGAGGCTGGCGCCGTGGTGCCAGCGTTCCACGCCTGCCGCCCGCCACGCCAGGCTGCGTCCCTGTTCACTGAGGTTGCCCCGCAATGCCTGCCGGTTGCAGGCAGCGAGGAATGCGATGCACGCGCTGACGCTGTACTGGCTGGCGGCATGGGCCCAGAAGTCATCGAGCTGGCGTTTGAATACACCCTGGAAGTCGAGTTGCCAGATGAAGGACTGGAAGGTCGTGGCGTCGAACTGCACATAAGTGCTGGCGTCGTAGCGCATGGGTGCGGTCTGGCGGAAAAGGCCATGGAATTCGGTGTGCACATCGATGTCATGGGCCAGGCCGCTTCCTGGCAATTCATCGACGATCGTCACCTGACCATGGCTGAAGGCCTGGGCCCAGGGCGCTCGACCGTGTGGCAGGGACAGCTCTGGCAGTACACCGAGCAGGTCGACGGTGGCCATCCCGCCTCTCAGCAGCAGCTGCGCGGTTTGCTCGGCAACCTTGGAGTAGCCGCTTTGCTGCCAGTTGCCAAGCAGCGCTTCGGTCATGCTCATTTGTTGGACGACCTTGGCCAGCCAGCCCTGCTTGGGAACGAATTTGCAATGCAAGGTCACCGCAAGCGTGTTGTCGGGTTCCACATCCAGCCGCTGGTGGCTGGCCCATTCGCGGATGGCTGCACTGGCATTGCGGTCAGGGCGAGGCACGGAACCCAGCATCGCCTTGACGTAGTCTTGGCCGGCTGCGCCGACCACAGGTTGACGCGGGTTCATGTTCGGCTCCAGGAATGGTTGCCGCCGACAGTGGCGAACCGGTTGAGGGGCAGGAGCGTACGCACCGAGTCGCGCATGCGTGGCAGATCGACGAACCGGTAGGCATTGATGCGCGGCATCCCATAGAGATTGGTGAGCTGGCGCAGGATGCGCAGGCTCGGCAGTTGCCGATCGACCACGTCGCTGAGCAGGGCAGGGCCGGTGAGGTAGCTCAGGCGCCTGGCATACTCATAGAAATTCCCCGGGTCTTCAGCCAGGCTGGGCTTGCTGTCGTAGAAGTCGCGATTGAGCTGGTAGCGTGCGAGCATCTCTTCGGAAATGGCCTCCAGGGTGGGGTTGCCGGGGTGGCTGCCGATAAGGCTGGAATTGTAGAGGCTGTTCATGCTCATCTTTTCATTGGACATGGGCGGTACCAGCAGCAGCCCTGTGGCGTCCGTGCTCAGTTCGACCTGATCGATGGGTTCACCGGCGGGACCTACCGGTTGCCCGTCGATGATCAATGAGTACTCGCCTGGCGCGAGCAAGGTGTCATCGACATCCATGTACAAGCCACCTTCGTGGTGCAGCATCGGGTAGCGCAGCACATCGCATGCCGATGCATAGTTGCTGGCAACGCCGCCGTTGCCATCCAGGGCAGCGTCGTACTGCGCGTAGTATCTGCTTTGTCGAAAAGCCCTGAAGAAGGCCTGCTCCTCCAGCGGCAGAACTTGCAAGCCCGGAGCATGACTGGCCAGCAGATCCAGGTTTTCGGCATAGGCGTGCCGGGCAGTGCTGGAAAGGAACAACCGTATGCTGTATTCGCTGTCTTGCAACTGCGCTGCGTTCTGGCCCAGATTGGCCAGCAGCTCCGGGCCGATGACCCGGTCACCGACCCAGAGGCAGGAGATGCGTTTGGGTATTGGCCAACTGCCCGGCGCTCTGGCAGGTACCTGTAGCGGCAATGGCAGGTCCACGCCCAGCGCCCGCAGGGTGCGGTTGCGCATTGCATGGGTAACCACGCGCCCTTGCGGCGCGGGGCTCAGGTTCCGGCTGTCGGGTACCGCCACGAAGCCTACAGGGTCGACCTGGTTCAGGTCTTCGGCCCGAATGAAAACATCCCGCTCCATGTCGTAGATCATTCTGGCGTTGTAGCCCTTGATGTTCGCTGCCAGGGTGTCTGGCTCACCATCGTACTGGGGCGTACGAATGACTGCGTCGGCAACCGCCTGGTCACAGTCAGGCAGTGGCTCTATCGGGTCGGTGATATGGAAGTAGCTTGCGCCCTCGGGCTCGGGAAAGCGCGGTGGCGAGAGTGGGCTCAGAGGGTAGCCGATCTGTTCATTCAGCCGCGTCGGCGGCGCGAAACCCTCGACCTTGAATTCGAACAGTGCCTTGCCCCTTGCGGCAGCGCCTGCCGCCAGGGGCAAGGCGTTGAACAGGCCCCAGGTGATGTTGCCGATACCTTCTTGCTGTTGCTGCAGTGACTTGCCGTTGATTGCCTGGTCGAGCCCCAGGCCAAGCTGGGCGATGCCACCGATGGCCAGCAGCGGCCCCAGGCCGGGTACCACCAGGCACAGTGGCGCCAGCAGGTTGAGCGTAGTGGCCAGGTAGCCACGCCACTTGGCCTTGATGACTTCGCTGTCAGCCGTGATCAGAAACGCGGCATCGTCGTAGCTGCGCTGACGCTGGCGCTCGGCCAATGCCTGGAAAAGGTCGCCCTTGATCCTTGGGTTGTACCTGGTAGGTCGATAGTTGACATAGGTCTGCGGCGGCCAGGTGCCGTCGTCGTTGAAATAGCCGTGTTCGGGAGGCAGCAGGTGCCGTTCAGGGTAGGCGCCCAGCCCCTCCATGGCAGTGTCCAGGCCGCTGAAGTCGAGGCCTTGCGGGCAATCTGCCAGGCGAAAATGCTGTTTCAGGGCCTGGCGTTTGGTCGGGTCTTTGCATTGTTCGCCGACCCAGGCCTTCAATTCTCGTTCGCTGCTGAACGTCAGCAACGGTGAGCTGTTGCCAGGTACGTACAGCACCGTCAGGTCGGTGGCGGGGTCGTTCAGGTACAGCAGGTCGGTCGCTGCATAGCCGTAGATGCTCAAGGTACTGCATCGCAGCCTGTTACGCCGTGGCATAAGCCCGGCCGCTTGCCAGACCAGTTGCCGTGCAGGCTCGCTGAGGCTGCCCTCGCTGACCTGTCTGTTGCAGGCTGCGATGAAGTTGAGCTTCAGCGCCAGCCTGTGACTGTGCAGATGGTCACGCCAGTACACATCCAGCGCCGCCTTGAAAGGCTGCTGGAAGTCCAGGTTGCTGATGAACTGCTGGAAGGCTTCGGCGCTTACCGGCAAATGGGTGGAAGCGTCGTAGCGTTGCGGGGTAGTGCGCCGAAACAGGCCGTTGAATACTTCGAAGGGTGCCCCGTAGTGATTGAAGACGGGTTGCGGGAGGGTTCCCACCAACCGTATCGGGCCTGCGGGTAACGCACCGGCCCACGGTGCTTGCAGCAGCTTGCCGAACATGTCACTAGCAGACTCACCCTGCCAGTTGCCCAGCAGTGCCTGAGTCAGGCTGGTGCGCTGGCTGATTGCGGCCAGATGGCCACCTGCGCCGTCCGGGCAATAGTGAAGGGTAACGACGTCGAGCTGGTCCGGGTCCAGGTCATGGCCTTGCTTTGCGAGCCATTGGCGGATGGCGCGGTTGGCTTCACGATCGGGGCGAGGCACATGGCCGAGGTGGTCTATAACGTAATGCGTGCCCATCACGTTGATGCGAGTCGAATGCATGGGGGTACCTTGCGCTGAGATGAAGCCGGCAAGGTTGAAGCAGGGGCACGAAAAGACGGTGGTAGATATGTCGGTACGGCGCCTGGCCGATCTCGTCACCCCCTGGCCCTCGCGCGCTGATGGCATTTTGGTCGTGGATGTCACTATCCTTCCGCTTCCTGTCCGGTTCCCTTCTTACCCGGCATCGCACTTAAACGTTTAAATCCCTGCTTGTACGCACAAGGGATTTACGCAATGAACACCCTCTCTTCAAAGCAGGTGGCCCCTGGCGAGCCACAGTTGCAGTGGTTGCGTCAGGCCGACAGCGATACCGCGCCGGCCATCATGCAACTGATCAACAGCACGGTTGGCGATGGCGGTGTTCTGGGTTACGAGCATGAGATGTCTGCCGGGCAGAGCGTCGAATTCACGGCCTCGTTGCAAGAGCGCATCCATGGCGGCAATACCCATGTCTTGCTCGGCCAGGCAATGGCGGGGCCGGCCTGCCTGGTCATTGTTTCGCGCAGCAGCATGCCGAACTGCCGGCATATTGCCGACCTGAGCAAAGGCGTGGTGCACCCGGCCTATCGCGGGACCGGCCTGGTGGCACGGGCTTTCAGCGAAGTCGTGCGCCTGTGCCAGGCCCAAGGTATCGAGCTGTTGACCCTGGATGTACGCGAGGGCACCCGTGCACACCGGTTATGGCAAACCTTCGGCTTCCAGACCTACGGCGTGCTGGACGACTACGCACGTGTCGATGGCGTGAAGCATCGCGGCCATTACATGGCCCAGCCCGTGGAAAGCCTTGCGCTGCGACTCAACCTGGACTGAGTTGCCCTTCGTCGACTCTGCCTGTGGCCATCGCGGTCAACGGCACCTGCCTCTCTCACCCAAGGAACACCCTGAATGGCCTTATCTACTGCAGCCTTTCGCGATCAGCTGGAGCAGAAACTGCACCACCATCTGACCCTGTCCCACCCGATATTCAAGGAACTGCTTGCGCCTGAGGGCAACAGGCCGCTGCTGCGCAAGGTCGCGTTGCAAGGCTATCAGCTCACCAAGTACTTCCTGACCTATGTCGAGCACTTGTTCTTTCATTGCCCGTTGCCTGCCCACAAGCGGGCACTGATCACCAATTGTTTCGAAGAAGAAACCGGCCGGCTTTCCCGCACCGACAACCATGTCGTGCTCATGCAGAATTTCCTGAGGGCGCTCGGCATCAGCGATGCCGAGCGTGATGCCGAGCAGCCGCTGCCAGCCACCTGGGAACTGATCGATTTCCGCCTGCAGGCGGTACGTGACCCGGCGCGTTACCACATTGGTGCGGCAGCAGTGATGATCGCCAGCGAAGGGCAAAACCTCGAGACCGTCGCTGGAGATGCACGGCATGTGTTGCTGGGGCGTGCCTATGGCCTGGCCGAACAAGACTTGCTGTTCTTCTCGGTGCACCAGAAGGAAGACGTGGGCCACGTCAATGAAGGCTTGGACCTTGTCTCGCAGTTGTGCACCACGGCGCAGATGCAAGAAGAGGCGTTGCAGGCTGTAGACCACACCTGCCAGCTGTTCTACGCGATGTACGAAAACATGTACCAGGCGTATTGCCGAGCTCCGCAGGCCGAGGCGGTGTAATGCCCACACGATAAGGATTGGCCATGAAACAGAAATTCAGCTCTACCTTGATCGTCTCGGTGCTGGTCGTCGGCTTCGTGGTGATGTTTCTGTCCAGCGCCTTGAAGGGGTTGTACCAAGTCTACTTCGTCGACCTGGCCTCCCACTTTGGCGAGGGGCGCGCAGCCTTGGCTACCGCAGGATCGCTGTTCGTCCTGACCATTGGCCTGGTATCGCCCGTGGTGGGGTGGCTGAGCGACAGGGTTGGGCCCTTGAGCACGGTGGCCCTGGGCAGTGTCAGCGGCGGGGTGGTGCTGCTGGGCGTGACATTCGCAGGCACGCACCTGCTGGTGTTCACACTGTTGTATGGCCTGCTCGGCGCCTTTGCCCTCGCTGCGATGACCTATGTACCCATGGGTATTCTGGTCGATCGCCTGGTCGCTGAACGGTTCAAGGCCTTCGCTTTCGCATTCGTCACCAACGGCACCTCCATTGGCTTCATCGTGCTGTCGCCGTTGTGGATCATGCTGCAGCAGAGCGTGCCCTGGCAGTCGGTGTTCTCCTGGGTTGGCCTGATCTTTCTGGTGCCTTTGAGCCTGGCGCTGTATTGGGTATCCCGCACCGTGCCGTTGAAGCCCGACCCGCAGGCTGCGAAGGTCAGGCATCCGGTGATGTTTCTGCTGCGTGACCCGCGCTTCTTCGTGCTGGCCCTCAGTTTCGCCAGTTGTGGTGCCACCATGGCGTTCATCGATGTTCATCTGGTGTCGTTCTGGCAGGGTGAGGCGCTGCCCAGTTCGGTGCAGGCCAGCGGCCTGAGCCTGTTAGGTGTGCTGGAGCTGGTCAGCGGCCTGCTCGCGGGTTGGTTGGCTACCCGCTACAACAAGGGCCTGCTGCTGATGATGTTCTACCTGCTGCGAACCGCTGCGGTCATCGTGCTGCTGACCACGCCCGGGCCCCTTGGAACGTACGTGTTCGCTGTGCTGTTTGGCGCCAGTTACCTCGGAACGGTGGTGCTCACATCTGCCTTCTGCTTCGCGCTGTATGGCGCCGAAATCAAAGGCAAGGTGTTCGGGATGCTGTTCCTGGTACATCAACTTGGCGCGTTGGTGGCCACGCAGCTGGGCGCACTGGATTTCGACCGGCATCAAAGCTATCAGCTGACCTTGGCCGGCCTGGCCACGGCCACGGCGGTGGCTGCCCTGGCATCGTTGTGGCTGATAGCGGTTCGCCCATCAAGCGAAACCCTGGCTGCTCAACTCGCTGAACCTGAATAGTCCACCAATCAATTGCGCATTGTTCAATGCAAACAAGGAGGCGCAAAACCATGCAATCGACCGTGATTGGCCTGGATGATTTCAACGCAACTGATTTCAATGCAACTGGGGCACTGCATGCTCACCGGGTCAGCGACTTGTCCGATGTGTTCTGCGAGCCGTTGGCCATGACGTCCGCCTATACCTTCGCTTCAGCGAAAGAGGCTTGCGAGCGCTTCAGCGGGCAACAGCAGGGCAATGTATACAGCCGCTTCACCAACCCGACCGTTCAAGCGTTTGAAAGCCGTGTGGCGGCGCTCGAACACGCTGAAAGTGCAGTGGCGTTCGCTTCCGGCATGGGCGCTTTCACCGCGCTTTGTCACGCCTTTCTCCAGCAAGGCGACAACATCGTCTGCAGCCGTGACGTGTTCGGCACTACCGTCAATGCCTTCAGCTACTACATGGCCCGCTTCGGGATCGAGGCCCGGTTCGTCGATTTGACAGACCTGGCGCAGTGGAAGTCGGCAATCGACGGCAGGACCCGCCTGGTGGTGTTGGAGTCGCCCTCCAATCCGCTGCTGAAAATCGGTGATATCCGCGCCGTAAGCTTGCTGGCACATGAAAAAGGGGCGTTGCTGGTGGTGGACAACACCTTGCTGACCCCGGTTTTTCAGCGGCCACACACACTGGGAGCGGACCTGGTCATCCACTCCGCTGGCAAGTACATGGATGGCCAGGGGCGCGCATTGGCGGGCGTCGTGACGGGGTCGCAAAGCCTGATGCAGGTGTTGCGGGGTGTTCTGCGTACCTTGGGCATTTCTTGCAGCCCGTTCAACGCCTGGCTGCTGCTCAAAAGCCTGGAAACCCTCGAAGTCAGGATGATGCGGGCACAGCAGAGCGCCTTCGAGCTGGCCCGCTGGCTTAGCCATCAGGAGCTGGTGACCGCGGTGCATTACACCGGCCTGGAGCACCACCCCCAGCATGCATTGGCATGCCGCCAGCAGGACGGCCATGGCGGACTGTTGGCTTTCGAGATCGTCGGGGGCCAGGCCGCAGCCTGGCAATGGATTGACCAACTGCGTTGCGTGGCGCGCTGCACCAACATTGGCGACACCCGCAGCATGGTCACGCATCCAGCCACAACCACACACGGGCGGCTGGACGCACAGGCGCGGCATCAGGCGGGTATCTCGGATGGTTTGATCAGGTTGTGCGTCGGCCTGGAGCGTGTGGACGATATCAAGGCCGACCTGCAACAGGCTTTCCAGGCCGTGTCCTTGCAAACATCCATGGCAGCGCCGGTCGGCCATAACCGGAACGCGGTATTCAATGGCTGAACTGCTCGCTTCAGGATTCGGCATTGGCGTGTTCGCCGTGGGCGTGCAGATCCTTGCATTGATCGCGGTGTATGGCACGGCCTGCGCGAAGGAAGTGCGTTTCTATGCCGTGGCTTTCGCATTGGCGAGTTGCGTGATGGCAGGCATGGCGATGCTCGACCCATTGGCATTCACCCAATGGCATGTCGACGGCCTGGCAGTAATGGCGATGTGCGGATGATGCCGGGCGCCGTCAATTTTCGATAACGGGTGCCGGTTCAACACCCGCTCATGACGTTCAGGGGTAACCAGATGTTCAAAGTAATGGCCATCAGCTTGGTGCTGGGCTGTGCCCTTCAGGTCGCAACGGCTCGGGCTGAGGTCGCTGCCACCAATAGCGGCACCGTTGCCACAGTCAGCAAACGGCTCGTCTCTTTCTATAGTCAGCCACTGCCATCCGCCGGCAAGGCGATACCGATTCGGGTTCCGGCGGTGTTGTCGTTGCCGGCCAAGGCCGCGGGCCCGGTACCGGCTGTGATCATCCTGCATGGCTCGGCGGGTATGGATTCGCGTGGTCCCTTGCATGGCGGTGACCTCAATGCCCGCGGCATCGCAACGCTGGAGTTGGACATGTGGGGCGCGCGCAGGCTCACTGGCGGTGCACAAGGGCGGCCGCCACGCGTGCACGATACCCTGCCGGACCTGGCAGGCGCCCTGGCTTACCTGGCCAAGCAGCCTGGCGTCGACGGCCAGCGCGTGGGAGTGCTCGGGTTTTCCTGGGGGGGCGTACAGGCCATGCTCGCCGCCTCTGCGCCCATCAACGACGAGCTGGAGCAAGCCTCAGGTATTCGCCCCATCTCGATGGCAGCGTTTTACCCCGTGTGCTGGGGTTACAACCATGTGCCAGGTTATACCTTCAAGCATCTGGCCCCGGCTCGCTTGCTGGTGCTGGTAGGCGAAAACGACCAGTACGACGATGACCCGCGTGCCTGCCCGTCGCTGATTTCAAACCTGCCCAGCGAAGACCAGGCGCGTGCGCAGGTGCTGGTTTACCCCGGCGCAGAGCACGGTTTCAACGGGCTGGAGGCCGCCCAGGAGTATCAGGACCCGTTCCTGCACCGTGGTCAGGGCGGCGTGGGGCGTTCGGCACCTGACCCGGCGGCGCGCGACGCTTCGCGCCAGGCCGTGGTGGAGTTCTTCACCGAAAGCTTCGCCCCGACTGCGATAAGCGAGCGGTAGCAGTCGAAATCTAGGCGCGCTCGTGGGCGAGAGCATGGCGAAACTGCAGGGGCGGTTGCGGCATTTCCTGGCGCCATGCCAGGCGAAAGGCATGGCTGCTGCCGTAGCCGCAACGTTCGGCAATCTGTTCCACGTTGAGGTGGCTGCTGCGCAAAAGCTCACGGGCCAGGTCGATGCGTTGGGTGCGCAGGTAGCTCTGCAGCGTTTGACCGGTATTGTCGCGGAACAGCCGCGCCAGGTGCCGGTAGCTGACATTGAACTGGCTGGCCAGTTGTTCGAAGCTGAAGTGGGTACCCAGGTGTGCATCGATGTAGTCTTGGGCCGCATGCACCAACGGGTGGATGTGATTGCGCGCCAGGTCTGCCGCGCGCAGCTGCACATCTTCGCCAGCGCGGCGCCGGTAGATGACCAGCTCCTGCGCCACCTGGTTGGCCACGACCTTGCCAAATTCCAGGCTGACGATGTGCAGTGCCAGGTCAGTTCCGCTGGACACGCCTGCCGAGGTGAACACGCCATCGTCCTCGACGAACAGGCGGTTCTCCAGCACCTTGGCTGCTGGGTAGCGCATTCGAAGCAAATCGACGTAACGATGGTGCGTGGTGCACTGTCGGCCATCCAGCAAGCCAGCTTCGCCCAGCAGGAACGCACCGGTGCATATGGAGCACAGCTTTATATCCGGCGTTTGCCTGACCACCTTCGCCAGCCACAGGGCGGTGGCGGTCAATATCGCTGTTTCGGCGGGTGTCGCAGAGAGCTTGTTGCCCACCACGAACAGCAAGTCCTGCGGTGCGAGCCGCTCAGGCAACTGGTGCAGGCCACTCAGTGTCACGCCCTGAAAACTGCTGACCTGTTGTCTGGCGGCTATGCAACGTACGTTGACCGGTGCCAGCTGGAGTTCTTCGAGGCTCGCCATGATTTGTAGCGGGCCGCCTAGATCAAGGATGTGGGTGCCCGGGAGCAGCAAGAACCAGATGGTACGCATTACAGTATTCCTTACATCGCCAAGCGCCTGACCTTGAACGGCACGTTACCAATATGGCGCAAAAAGGCAATTTGCATGGATACCATGGCGGTCAGGCGCCTTCGCCTCCGGGCAGCCTTCCGAGCAGCGGTGGGGTAGGCCCTGGGGCGGCAGGTTCGTCATCGAAGCCCGCAGGCACTTTGCCCCGCAGGTGCCAGGCAAAGGCGATGATTTCGGCAATGGTCAGGTACAGCGCCTCCGGTATCTGGTCCCCCAGCTCCAGGCGCGCCAGCAGGCGCACCAGCTCGGCATTTTCGTAGATCGGCACCTCGTGCTCGCGGGCCAATGCCAGGATGGCCTCGGCCAGCGCATCGTCGCCCTTGGCGGTGAGGGTAGGGGCTTGCTGCCCGTCGTAGAACAGGGCAATCGCCTGCCGTGCAGGTTGGTGCGTCATGCGTTCTCATCCACCCAGCGTTGTTCAACCCGCGTACGCGGGCCTTGTGGCGGGATACCAGGATGGCATTCCAGATCACCCACATCCAGGCCCCGCGCCAACAGGCGTTCGCGCAAGCTGCCGAGCTGGCTGTCGATCAGCCGGGCTGTCGCCTCGCGTTCCGCCCAAAGCTGGCCACCCAGGCGGCCTTGGCTCAGTTGTGCCTGGACCTGCACCGGGCCAAGGGGCGAGAGGTCGAAAGCCAGCTCGATACGCCACAGGGCTTGCAGCGGGTCGGCTGATTCCTGCTGGCGGTCGGCTTGCTGTTGTGGCGTTTCCTCGCGTTGCAGCTTGACCTGCAACGGGATGAACTCCTGGCCGTGACGGATCGGCACTTCGGTTTGCCAGGTGGTCTGCAGGTTGCCGTTTTCCAGGGTACCGGTTTGTTGCAGGCTGCTCATGGCGTGGCTTTGCAGGCGCGACACGGCAGCGGCGGCCAGGCGCAGCAGTTGTTGCAGGTCGCCTTCGTCTTCCATGGCCTTGAGCAGGCGCGACGGCAGCGGGAATGCGCCCGGCTGCGGCTTGGGGCTGACCCGTTCGAGCATGCCCAGCGCGCTGCGGGCCAGGGTCGGCATGGTTACGGCCAGGCTGGCGGGCGCCAGGTTGGGCGCCCCGGGTATGCTGGCCGGCGCGACGGAGATCAGCCGCAGCAAGTGCGCCTTGAGGTCGGTGGCGACGCTGGCCGGGAGGCCGCCCAGCAGTTTGGCTTCGAGAAAGGTACCGCTGTTGTTCAGGGCTTGGGCCACTGCCTTGGCATCACCCAGTTGCCGGGCTTCCGGCAGGCCCGCCAGCAGGCGTTCGGCGCTGGCTCGCAGTTCGCCATCGGCGCCCGGGTCGCGGGCCACCTGTTGCAGGGCATTGAGCAGGCCGGGCAGCGAAGCCTGGCGGTTTTGCTGGGTCAGCAGCTGTTGGGCAATGCTGAGCTGGTCCTGGCGGCCGCTGAGCGGTACGAAACGCAGCGACTGGTCGCCCTGCACCAGCGCGCTGAGCAGGCTACCGACGGCCAGCGGTCGAGGGCTGTCCACGCTCAGGGTTGCGCCGGCCTGGGCACTGTTCAGCAGGCTGACCAGCGCCCGGTAGACGGCGGGCTGGCCGGGCGCCTGGGCCAGCGCCTGGTTGGTCAGGACCTTGCCCTGCAGCAGGGTGCCGACCGGCACCTTGCTGGTGTCCAGCTGAGTGAGGGTGGCGACCTGGCTGGCGCTGGCCTGCTGCAGCATGATCGCCAGGCGGTTGCTTTCGGTCTGGCTGACCGTGACCTGGCTACCCTGGGGCAGGGGCTGGCTGGCGCTGGCTTGCAGCTGGGTCTGGGTGCCGTTGGCCTGCATCAGCCGCAGCACCAGCTGAAAGTCCTGGCCCACCTGGCGCAACGACATGACCTCGGCCTGCGCGGTCTCGCCGGGGGCCATCAAGCCGGGCTGCGGTTGCGTCAGGCGCAGCAGTTCGCCGGTCATGCCCGCCTTGATGGCCTGGGGGCTGATCGCGGTTTGTGCGCCGAGACTGTTGATTTCACTCATGTAGGGTCTACAACCTTTCGAGCTCGCCTGGTTCGCAGCGTGGCGCTGCGTCTCGTCATGCAGTCCGCCCGTTGTTGCCAGTATAACGGCAGCGCTGACAGCGACTTGAGGCGGGAGCCCGGAAAGCGTGCCGGCCTGGAGCTATGAGCCCCAGGCCGGCACACGTCCAGCGTTGTCTCAGTGATTCAGGTTCCTCCAGGCGAACCCGTTGTTCACTCGCACAACTCGGTTCACGCGGAACAGTGACTGGAGGCTGGCTTGCAGCTCTTCATCAGACACTGGCCTCAGGTCCGCGCCCAGCAGCGTAGGTGTCTCCAGCAGCGGGCAGCTGAGCAGCTTGTATATCTGTTTCATTTGCCGATAAGCAGGTAAGGCCCGGTCAACGACGTGATTGAACATTTCAATACCGGTCAAGTTACTCAGCGCCTTGGCATAGGTGGCGTACTTGGCGCCCCTGGCTCCTTGGGCCGGCCAGTTCTGTTTCTGGCTGAAGAACCCTGGGCGGGTGTCCAGCCGACGTTCCATTTCGTCTATGACCCTGCGCAAGGACGGGTTGCGGGGATGGCTGCCAATTACGCTGGTATTGTATTGCTGATGCGCGCCTCTGAATGGGTTGGAGCTCGGCTGCTCGAGCAATAGGCCCTCGGGCGATGCCTCCAACGGCACATTGCCGATCCAGTCGCTGGGTGCGTGGGCATTGACGATACCTGCCGCCGCAGGATGATCAGACGGTGCCAGCAGGTCATTGTTGATATCCATGTACAAGCCGCCTTCGTGATAGAGCGCATGGTATTTCAATATGTCATTGGCTGCGGTTATGTGTGAGGACCCGCGCTCCGGTCCCTCCATGGCGGCATCGTAATAGCGCTTGGAGTACCCCATTTCGCGGTAGAAACCTTGGTGTTCGAGGGGCAATACCTGCAGGTCGGGAGCGACGCGGGCCAAGGCGCGGCTATTCATGACGAAGGCGTCATAGTTTGCGTTGGACAGGTAAAGAACATGAGCAAAGCCGCTCTCGTTGAGCAGCCTGGAATTGCGGCTGACATGCGCGAGCGACGCCGGCGAGATGGGATCACCGCTGGGCCATAGATGGATCACTCTCTTGGGGATAGGCAGCTGATTTACGTGGGTGACCCTCGGCACTTCGACGGGGAGCGGGAGTTCTATACCGAGACTGCGCAGCGTGCTTTCGCGCATGGCGTTGCTAACGTTGCGAGGGCCGTTGAATGCCGGTTGGTATGTGCGCAACCTAGCGTTCTCGGCGATGAAGCGGGTGGGTGCAGCTTCACCCACATCGCTTGACCTGACAAACGCGTCGGCATTCAGGTCGTAGACAAAGTCCGTTTCCGGATTATGCACATCTATCAGCGTGTCCATGCCCGCATGGGTGGTTTGCCGGCGGATTACTGTTTCGCCTGCATGAGGGGGGAGCGGTTCGACCGGCACCGGCTGCTCGAAGTACGCCTGAAAGTTTCTACCACCCCAGCGGGGTCTTGGTGGCCGGGTTGGGCTGAGCGGGTAGCCGATCTGGCCATTTATCCTGCGAGGGGCAACAAAACCGTCGTATTGTGCCCGGAACAGTTGTTGGCTGCCGGCTCTCAGCTCTCCGAGCAGCGGCGCGGCACACAGTGCACCGAATGCAATGTTGGTGACGCCATCCAGTTTCTCTTGCAGGTTCCTGCCGTTGATCACTTCATCAAGCCCAACGCCGAACTGCGCGATGCCACCAACAGCAACCAGCCATCCCAGCCCGGGCACCAGAAGCGACAGGGGCGCGAGCAGAGTCAGCGTAAGGTTGAGATAACCTCGCCATTTGGCCTTGATGAGGTCGCTGTTGCTGGTGATCAAAAACTGTGCATCTTCGTAGCTGCGCTGTTTGTGCCGCAAGGCGATATGGTCGAACAGGCTGCCCGCTATCACCGGGCTGTAGGTCTCGACCTTGTAGTTGATGTATTGGGGGGACCAGCCGCGCGCTGGAACGATCAGATTGTCAATGTACAGGTAGCGCGTGCCCTGGTAATTGCCCAACCCTTCGAGCGTGGCTTGCAACCCCGAGTAGCTAAGCCCGCTTTGTAGGTCTTCGAGACGGAAATGCGCCATCAACGCCTTGCACTTTTCGGCATCCTTGCACTGCTCTACCAACCAGATTTTCATTGCGCCCTGGTTGGCAAACTCATGCACTGGCGAAGAGTTGCCAGGTATATAGAGCAGGGTCAGGCCTGAGGCCCGATCAGTGAGGCAAGGAATATCCGTAGCGACATAGCCATAGAAGTTGAGCATGCGTGCCTCAACCTGGCCGTCATGCGCGGTTTGCGAGTCATCGTCGTTGGCGATACCGGCCGAGCGCCAGGCCAGCTCGCACCCCGCTTGGCTCAGGCTACCTTCCTCGACCTGCTTGTTGCAGGCGGCGATGAAGTTTACGCGTGCCAGCATGGCGAAATCGTCAAATTGGTGCAGCCAATAGTCGTTCAATTGGGCGATGAACTCGTCATGAAAGTTCAAATTCCAGATGAATTGTTGAAACGCTTGCGTGTCGGTGATGATCTGCGTCTGGCGGTTGTATTGCATGGGCTCGGTCTTGCGGAAGAGCCCTTGATACACCAAATGGTCTTCGATCTCGCCAAAGAGGCCGCCTTGGGGGAGTCGATCGACGATATGCACGTGACCATCGGAAAAGGCCTGAGACCAGCTTTCCTGCGTAAGGCTCCATTCCTTGAAAAGGCCTATGAGGTCGAGGGCGACTAGGGCCGTGGGACGGAGAAGGGGGGCAAGTGAAATGTTCTCCACGCTATTGGATTGATCTTGCCATTTGGACAACAGGGCCTGACTGAGCGGAATTTGCTCAACCACCTGGGCTAGCCAGCCCCCCTCGGGGTTGGGCTTGTAGTGCAAGGTAACTGCCAATGTGGTGTCGGGATCGAGATCGGTTTCCTGAGTCTGGTACCACTGCCTTATTTTTTCGGCGGCGACTCGATCTGGGCGAGGAATCAGGGTGAGGTATTTGCGCGTGTGTTGGGCCGCTGATGGGTGCAAATGAGTTGTCATGTCTTGGACCTGCCATGTGAAGGAGTTGGCATGGTCGAGCCCGGGGCGACAGATCTGGAGGTATGTATTTATTGGCCGGGAGACAGTACACCGGGCATGCTCGCCGCGAGGGTTTGTGCGCCGAGACTATTGATTTCAGTCATGATTGTATACAACCTGTCGAACCCGCCCTCTTGGCAGCGCGGCGGCGCGTGTAATAATGCCGGCCGTCCGTCGTTGCCAGTTAACGGCAGCGAGGGGGGCGACTTGAGATACAGGGCTTCAGGGCCGTGTCGCCTGCTTCGCGGGCATGCCCGCTCCCACAGGGCCTTGCGCAGCTTTCAAGCCTTGCGTGAAACCTTGTGGGAGCGGGCGTGCCCGCGAAGCAGGCGACACCGCTCCGGAACCCTACAAAGATAAGGCGAAACCGTGACCCTTCACCTCCAAGCCGCGGGCCTGGCCTGCGAGCGCGACTGGCGCCTGCTGTTCGAGCACCTCGCTTTCGAGCTGCGGCCCGGCGACATGCTGCAGATCAGCGGCCCCAACGGCAGCGGCAAGACCAGCCTGCTGCGCCTGCTGGCCGGCCTGATGCAGCCGACGGCCGGGCAGATCCTGCTGGGCGGCAAGCCACTGGCCGAGCAGCGCCACGCCCTGGCCAGCATCCTGTTGTGGATCGGCCATGCCGCCGGCATCAAGGACCTGCTCACCGCCGAGGAGAACCTCAACTGGTTGTGCGCCCTGCACCAGCCGGCCAGCCGCGAGGCGATCTGGGCGGCACTGGCGGCCGTCGGCCTGCGTGGTTTCGAAGACGTGCCCTGCCACACCCTGTCTGCTGGCCAGCAGCGCCGCGTGGCCCTGGCCCGGCTGTACCTGGCCAGCCCGCCGCTGTGGATCCTCGACGAACCCTTCACCGCCCTCGACAAGCAGGGCGTGGCGCAGCTCGAGGCGCACCTGGCGGCCCACTGCGAGCAAGGCGGCACGGTAGTGCTGACCACCCACCACACGCTGGAACGCAAGCCCTCCGGTTACCGTGAACTGAACCTGGGGCAATGGGCGGCATGAGCGTATTCATCCTGTTGTTGCGCCGCGAAGCGCGCTTGCTGTTCCGCCGCCCGACCGAGCTGGCCAACCCGTTGGTATTCTTCGCCATCGTGGTTGCGCTGTTCCCGCTGGCAGTCGGCCCGGAAAGCCAATTGTTGCAAACCTTGTCGCCAGGCCTGGTCTGGGTGGCGGCACTGCTGGCGGTGCTGTTGTCGCTGGACGGCCTGTTCCGCAGCGATTTCGAGGACGGCTCGCTGGAACAGTGGGTGCTGTCGCCGCACCCGTTGGCGCTGCTGGTGCTGGCCAAGGTGCTGGCGCATTGGATCTTTTCCGGGCTGGCGCTGGTATTGTTGGCGCCGCTGCTGGCACTGATGCTGGGGCTGCCGAGCCATTGCCTGCCGGTGCTGCTCGGTTCCCTGCTGCTGGGCACGCCGGTGCTGAGCCTGCTGGGGGCGGTGGGCGCGGCGCTGACAGTCGGTCTGAAACGCGGCGGTTTGCTGCTGGCATTGCTGATTCTGCCGTTGTATATCCCTGTATTGATCCTGGGCAGTGGTGCGTTGCAAGCGGCGTTGCAGAATATGCCGGCAACCGGCCACCTGCTCTGGCTCGCCAGCCTGACGGCCCTGGCCGTGACCCTGGCACCCTTTGCGATAGCGGCCGGCCTGAAGATCAGCGTCGGCGAATAACGAGTCCCGGGCTTTCAAGCCCGGCCAATACCCTGGATGTACCCTGATGAAAATAAGCTGGACGTGGTTCCACAAGCTGGGCTCCCCCAAATGGTTCTATGCCATCAGCGGCCGCATGCTGCCGTGGCTTGCCGGCGCTGCCGTGCTCCTGCTGCTGGTCGGCATCACCTGGGGCCTGGCCTTCGCCCCCCAGGACTACCAGCAAGGCAACAGCTTCCGCATCATCTACATCCACGTGCCGGCGGCGATGCTGGCGCAGTCCTGCTACGTGCTGCTGGCAGTGGCCGGGGTGGTGGGGCTGGTATGGAAGATGAAACTGGCCGACGTCGCCTTGCAATGCGCCGCCCCCATCGGTGCCTGGATGACCGCCGTGGCGCTGGTCACCGGGGCCATCTGGGGCAAGCCCACCTGGGGAAGCTGGTGGGTCTGGGATGCCCGGCTGACGTCCATGCTCATCCTGCTGTTCCTGTACTTCGGCATTATTGCGCTGGGCCAGGCAATCAGTAATCGTGACAGTGCAGCCAAGGCCTGTGCGGTACTGGCGATCGTCGGCGTGGTGAACATCCCGATCATCAAGTACTCGGTGGAGTGGTGGAACACCCTGCACCAGGGCGCCACTTTCACCCTCACCGAAAAGCCGGCGATGCCCGCAGAAATGTGGTTGCCGCTGCTGTGCACGGCGCTGGGCTTCTACTGCTTCTTTGGCGCGGTGCTGTTGCTGCGCATGCGCCTTGAAGTGCTCAAGCGCGAAGCGCGCGCCAGTTGGGTCAAGGACGAAGTATTGAACAGCCTGGGGCGGAGGGCCGCACAATGAGTTTCGCCACCTTCGGTGACTTTCTCGCCATGGGCCACCATGGCCTGTACGTGTGGACGGCCTATGGCATCTGCCTGGCAGTGCTGGCGCTGAATGTCGCCGCGCCCGTGCTGGCCCGCCGTCGCTACCTGCAAGATGAGGCGCGCCGTTTGCGCCGGGAGAACAACCAGTGAATCCGCAGCGCAAGAAACGCCTGTTGCTCATCGTCGGCCTGCTGGTCGGCGTCGGGGTTGCCGTCGGCTTTGCCTTGAGCGCATTGCAGCAGAACATCAACCTGTTCTACACCCCGACCCAGATCGCCAACGGCGAAGCGCCGCTGGACACCCGCATCCGCGCCGGCGGCATGGTCGAGAAAGGTTCGGTGCAGCGTTCGTCCGATTCGCTGGACGTGCGCTTTGTGGTCACCGACTTCAACAAGTCGGTGCCGATCACCTACCGTGGCATCCTCCCCGACCTGTTCCGCGAAGGGCAGGGCATCGTCGCCCTCGGCAAGCTCAACGCCGATGGCGTGGTGGTGGCCGATGAAGTACTGGCCAAGCACGACGAGAAGTACATGCCGCCCGAGGTCACCAAGGCCCTGAAGGAAAGCGGCCAGGCCGCCACCGGCGGGGAGGCCAAGCCATGAACGCGGCGCTGGTGATCCCCGAACTCGGCCAGCTGGCGATGATCCTGGCCATCTGCTTTGCCGCCGTGCAGGCCAGCGTGCCGCTGCTGGGCGCCTGGCGTGGCGACAGCCTGTGGATGAGCCTGGCGCGGCCGGCGGCCTGGGGCCAGTTCGCCTTCCTGGCCTTTGCCTTCGCCTGCCTGACCCATGCCTTCATGACCGACAATTTCTCGGTCGCCTATGTGGCCAGCAACTCCAACAGCGCCTTGCCCTGGTACTACAAGTTCAGTGCCGTGTGGGGCGCCCACGAAGGTTCGCTGCTGCTGTGGGCGCTGATCCTCGGCGGCTGGACCTTTGCCGTATCGGTGTTCTCGCGGCAGTTGCCGCAGGTGATGCTGGCCCGCGTGCTGGCGGTAATGGGCATGATCAGCGTGGGCTTCCTGAGCTTCCTGATCATTACCTCCAACCCGTTCCAGCGCCTGCTGCCGCAGGTGCCGACCGATGGCCGCGACCTCAACCCGCTGTTGCAGGACTTTGGCCTGATCGTCCACCCGCCGATGCTGTACATGGGCTACGTCGGGTTCTCGGTGGCCTTCGCCTTCGCCATCGCCGCCTTGCTCGGTGGCCGCCTGGACGCCGCCTGGGCGCGCTGGTCGCGGCCCTGGACCATCGTTGCCTGGGCCTTCCTCGGGGTTGGCATTACCCTGGGCTCGTGGTGGGCCTACTATGAGCTGGGCTGGGGTGGCTGGTGGTTCTGGGACCCGGTGGAAAACGCCTCGTTCATGCCCTGGCTGGTAGGTACGGCGCTGATCCACTCGCTGGCGGTGACCGAGAAGCGCGGGGTATTCAAGAGCTGGACCGTGCTGCTGGCGATTGCCGCGTTCTCGCTGAGCCTGCTGGGTACCTTCCTGGTGCGCTCCGGTGTGCTGACCTCGGTGCACGCGTTTGCCGCCGACCCGTCGCGGGGCATTTTCATCCTGATCTTCCTGCTGTTCGTGGTCGGTGGTTCACTCACCCTGTTCGCCCTGCGCGCACCGGTGGTCAAGAGCCAGGTCGGCTTTGCCCTGTGGTCGCGCGAGACGCTGCTGCTGGCCAACAACCTGGTGCTGGTAGTGGCGGCCTCGATGATTCTGCTCGGTACCCTGTACCCGCTGGTGCTCGATGCGCTGACCGGGGCCAAGCTGTCGGTCGGCCCACCGTATTTCGACGCCTTGTTCCTGCCGCTGATGGCACTGCTGATGGTGGTGCTGGGCGTGGGCGTGGTGGTGCGCTGGAAAGACACCCCCGGCAAATGGCTGGCCAGCATGATGACCCCGGTGCTGCTCGGCAGCGCCATCCTCGCGCCGGTGGCGGGCTTTATCGTCGACGACTTCGACTGGCCGACCCTGACCGCCTTTGCCCTGGCCGCCTGGGTGGTGCTTGGCGGGCTGCGCGACATTCTCGACAAGACCCGCCACAAAGGCCTGCTCAAGGGCCTGCCCGGGCTGGGGCGCAGCTACTGGGGCATGCAGCTGGCGCACCTGGGCCTGGCGGTGTGCGCGCTGGGTGTGGTGCTGTCGAGCAACAACAGCGCCGAACGCGACCTGCGCATGGCGCCGGGCGAGAGCGTGGAACTGGGCGGTTACCACTTCCTGTTCCAAGGTGCCCGGCATTTCGAAGGGCCGAATTTCATCTCCGACAAGGGCACCGTGGTGGTCAGCCGCGACGGCCGTGAAGTGACCACCCTGCACCCGGAGAAACGCCTGTACACCGTGCAGCAGTCGATGATGACCGAAGCCGGCATCGACGCCGGCTTCACCCGTGATCTGTACGTCGCCCTTGGCGAGCCGCTGGAGAACGGTGCCTGGGCGGTACGCGTGCATATCAAGCCTTACGTCCGCTGGATCTGGCTGGGCGGTCTGCTGACCGGCCTGGGCGGGTTGCTGGCGGCCCTCGACCGGCGCTATCGCGTCAAGGTCAAGACCCGGGTGCGTGATGCCCTGGGCGTGTCTGGAGCAGCTGCATGAAGCGTTGGATCATGGTAGTCCCCCTGGCGGTATTCCTGCTGGTGGCGGTGTTCCTCTACAAAGGGCTGTTCCTCAAGCCCGACGAGCTGCCCTCGGCAATGATCGGCAAGCCGTTCCCGGCGTTTTCCCTGGCCTCGACCCAGGGCGACCGTACCCTGACCGAGGCCGACTTGCGGGGCCGCCCGGCACTGGTCAACGTGTGGGCCACATGGTGCCCGTCGTGCAAGGTCGAGCACCCCTACCTGAACCAGCTGGCCCACCAGGGCGTGGTGATCCATGGCGTCAACTACAAGGACGACAATGCGGCGGCCCTGAAGTGGCTGGCCGAGTTCCACAACCCGTACCAGCTGGACATTCGTGACGAGCAGGGCAGCCTGGGCCTGGACCTGGGCGTGTACGGCGCGCCGGAAACCTTCCTGATCGATGCCAAGGGCATCATCCGCTACAAGCACGTGGGCGTGGTCGATGCCACGGTCTGGCGTGAGCAGCTGGCGCCGCTGTACCAGGGCCTGGTCGACGAGGCCAAGCCATGAAGCGGGGGCTGGCAGCTGCCGTGCTGGGGCTCTTCATGGGGTTGAGCCTGGCAGGCGTGGCCAAGGCGGCCATCGACACCTACCAGTTCCGCGACGATGCCGAGCGTGAGCGCTACCAGCAGCTGACCAAGGAGCTGCGTTGCCCCAAGTGCCAGAACCAGGACATCGCCGACTCCAACGCGCCGATTGCCGCCGACCTGCGTCGGGAAATCTTCCGCATGCTCGGCGAGGGCAAGAGCAACCAGCAGATCGTCGACTTCATGGTCGACCGCTATGGCGACTTCGTGCGCTACAAGCCGGCGCTCAGCGGGCGTACCTGGCTGCTGTGGTTTGGCCCGGGGATTTTGCTGGCCGGTGGTTTCGTGGTGCTGGCGCTGATCGTGCGCCGGCGCCGCGGTGCGGCCGTGCAGGGCGCCAATGAGTTGTCCGCCGAAGAACACGAGCGTCTCGCCAAATTGCTGGAAAAAGAACAGACCCATGATTGAATTCTGGCTTAGCGCGGGCCTGCTGCTGCTCGCTGCCCTCAGCTTCCTGCTGATCCCGATCCTGCGTGGCCGTGGCCGCCAGCAGGAAGAAGACCGCACCGCCCTGAACGTGGCCCTGTACCAGGAGCGCGTCGCCGAACTGGCTGCCCAGCAGGCCGCTGGCGTGCTCGACGAGGCGCAGATGGCCAAGGGCCGTGACGAGGCCGCCCGTGAGCTGCTGGCGGATACCGAAGGTGCCGAGGCCCCGCGCCAGGGGCACCTGGGCAAGGCCCTGCCGTTGCTGGCGGCGCTGCTGGTGCCGCTGCTGGCATTGGGGCTGTACCTGCATTTCGGCGCGGCCGACAAGGTGGAGTTGACCCAGGAGTTTGCCGAAGCGCCCAAGTCGATGGAAGAAATGACTGCCCGCCTGGAGCGGGTGGTGCAGGCCCAGCCGGATTCGGCCGAGGCCGTGTACTTCCTGGGCCGAGCCTACATGGCCGAGCAGCGCCCCAGCGACGCCGCGCGTACCTTCGAGCGCGCCGTGGCCCTGGCCGGTCGCCAGCCCGAATTGCTCGGGCAGTGGGCCCAGGCGCTGTACTTCGCCGCCGACAAGAAATGGAGCCCGCAGCTGCAGGCGCTGACTGACGAGGCGCTGAAAGCCGACCCCAACGAAGTGACCAGCCTGGGCCTGCGTGGTATCGCTGCCTTCGAGGGCGAGCGTTACCAGGAAGCTATCGATTACTGGAAGCGCCTGCTGGCGCAGCTGCCGGAAGGTGATACCTCGCGTGCGGCGCTGCAGGGCGGTATCGACCGCGCCGCGGAGCGCCTGGGTGGTTCGCCGGGGCAGGCTATGGCGCCCGTGGCGGCTCGCTTGAAGGTGCGCGTGGAACTGGCGGCGGCGTTGAAGGACAAGGTCAAGCCGGACGACACGGTGTTCATCTTCGCCCGTGCCAGCAATGGCCCACCGATGCCGCTGGCAGCCAAGCGGGTGACCGTGGCGCAGTTGCCGATCGAGGTGGAGTTGTCCGATGCTGACGCCATGATGCCGCAGATGAAACTGTCGGACTTTGCCGAAGTCCAACTCGTTGCACGTGTATCACGCGCTGGCCAGCCAACCCATGGCGAGTGGATTGGCCAGGGCACGCCACTGCCCAGCGCCACCCAGGCCATCCAGCACCTGACCATCGACAGCCCCGACCCGTAAGAGAGCAATGCCATGCACAGCATCGTCCGCCTGACCCTGATCACCCTGGCCCTGGGTTTGTCTGCGTGTACGGTGCATGAGCCGTACGAGCAGCCCGAACCACCGATCGAGCGCCTGCCGCCGCCGGGGCCGGCGGTAAAGCCCTTGCCGGACAGGCAACCGGCCCCCGCGCCGAGCAAGCCTGCGGCCACGCCCAAGCCGATGCCACGCACCTCGGCCAGCTTCGCGCCGCCACCTGGCGGGGCGAGCCATTGGGACCCGAAGCTGGGTGTGTATGTGCTGGAGAAGAAACCCAATACCTTCTACCGCCAGCGGACCTACTACCGCTTCGACAACGGCTGGAGCTGGTCGCTGAGCCCGGATGGGCCGTGGCAGGAGACTGACAGCAGCGGTGTGCCGGGTGGTCTGGGGCGTGCGTTCGCCCAATAATTGCAACGTTGCCGTTGCCGTTGCCGTTGCCGTTGCCGTTGCTTTTGCTTTTGCTTTTGCTTTTAAGCGCGCGATAGTTCAGGCGCCGCCGATTGCGACTTCAGGAGGCCGAGCGAAGGGACTGCGGAGGGAGGTGACGGGCATGGATGCCCGTCAAG